>NZ_QUEV01000002.1:58267-309540 GCF_003478225.1 Clostridium sp. AM54-37XD | reverse complement strand
ATTTTGCCATCATATAAAAAGTAAACACGATGAACAATATATAAAAAACTGATACAAAGGAAACTTTCCTTTGTATTAAATATATTTCTATTATAAAACCTATCAGACATATTCCAATTCTAAACCATTGTCTCTTATCTTTATAAAATTTTCCCTGGAATAAAAACGAAAAGATTATAAAATATTTAATAATCTCAATACTGTTATATAAAAAAATTTCTATCATGCTAATTCCATTTCATTTTTGTCTTGCAAAATTCAAAGTAACAGTCACGGCACTTATTGATGTTGGATCTTGGAATTGAAATTTCAGACCCATCTTTTAAAATCACTTTGTGATCAAGTCTCTGAATGTATTCCATATTAACAATACAGCTTTTACTTATCCGTAAGAAACTATTCCCTAATTCAACTTCCCAATCCTTTAAAGAACGTCTAACTAACTTCTTATCTGTCATAAATAAGCCATTTACTATTTTACCAGTAGTGTATTCAATATATGTATAGACATGTTCGGACATAATTTTTATGATTCTATCGTACTGTATACAAAAGCTACCTAACTCATCCTTTAAGTTAACTACTCTCTTTCCACTTTCTACCTGTTCAAACAATCTTAATTTATCTGCTAAAACATTTGTATTTTTATCAAAACTAACTTTATCTACAAAACCTATAACATATCTGCCGAACGCTTCTTGAATCATTTCATCATGACTTGTTAAAAATATGATACTACTTCCATATCGATATTGTTCCAATTCTTTTTTCAACCACAATCCATTCTTTCCCGGCATCTCTATATCTAATATAAACAAATCCACAAGTTCTTCATCATTTGTCAGATTTTGTATCAGACTTTCAGCAGAATGAAAAGCACTAATTTTTGACTTTACCGACAATACATTCCTGCATACATTCGCTACATTTTTTATTACTTTATCGTCATCATCACAAATAACAATATTCATAAAAACACCCCCATTCTTTTCTATTTAAAATAATACGTTATTTCTTTTTTATTTACAATAATAAGTTCGCTATTCGACATATTTCGAGAAAAACAGACAAAAAAATAGCCCAAATTACTTGGACTATTTTTATGTTCTGTTAATGCCACCATTAACAACCGCAGTCATTTTGTTTCTTTTGCTAGATATACAATTTTAACTATTATAAATTTTTCTGTTCACAATCCCCCTTTTATTAAAAGCCCCCTTTAGAATCATAAACTGTCATTGTTTTATATAGATAAATATTGTCTGTCAAAATATTTTTCCGCTCAACTCCATAATATTTTTTTATTTTCCCCAGCCTACAAATTTTTTAAGCCATTCCCAGAAATCAAGACCATATAATGCCATATTTTTCCCCTTTCCCTTTAAGCGCCATCCGTTATGTATTTCGTACGATGGTTATAGTTTAAGAGGCTATATGCGATTTTTCTATTTATTTGTTCTGAACCGTCGTTTTTTGTTCTGTAATAAAAGCTGCGTATAGGAATTACACACATCTTGTCATTTTATTTACTTCAGAAGCATAAAAAAGTGCCCCGAATATACCTGATATAAAATGCACAGCATACCCGGAGCTGGGTTGATTCCAATTTATATTTATTTAGAAAAGATCCTTTACTTTCTGCCAGCATTTCATCGATCTGATCCTGAACCTGAATATCCATATCGCTTGTTTAACATGAAGAAAATGGAAGGATCTCTTATAACAAACGAAGAAGTTTCTTATAATACAAAAAAGCTTTGGCAGCTAATTAAAAGAACTGATGACACACAAATCATTTTCTAAAATAACCGTCAGTGAGATCATCCATACCTCTGTCCCTGCTGTTCTACTTGATTATGTTAAGAAAGTAAACGATAAAGAATCATCATTATAAAAAGGAAAATAACATTTGCAACTGTAAATTCCAGAAAATATCTGCCCCTAAATGACCGATCCTCTTTTGCAACATATTTGAAGCTGATCAGGCTTGCCATTGATGCTATCAACGTTCCAAGACCCCCGAGATTGGTTCCGATCACCAGCTCCCGAATATGGTCTGTGAATCCGGATAACAAAATCGCAGCAGGAACATTACTCATTACCTGACTTGCAATTACCGAAGTAACCACCTCCCGTCCGGTCAATATATCCGAAAGCAGTTGACTGAATGCCGGGATACGTCCAAGATTACCGATGAATATAAATAACGCGATAAAAATACATAACAGAGAATAATCAACCTGTGTCAGAATTTTCCGGTCACGCAGAAGCAAATATAAAAATACTAACGCGAAAGGCACACCATACGGAAGAATATGTGAAACCGCAAGCAGACTTATGACAAACAGAATAAGATATGCTGTAAATTTTTCAATCCATTCCGCATCCTTTTTCTCCCATTTTGAACCGGAAGCACTCAACGAATCCTTCTGTCTTTTCGTTGAAGCTTTATCTTCAACAGAATCTAAGCCTTTGTTCTGCTTTATTTCTGTCTTCCCATCATGACTTAACTTTCTTTTTCGAACCATGGATGCCAGACCGATCCATGCCATTAACAAAGCAAATGCGCAGACTGTATACGGCAGCATGATCTTTAAAAACTCCGCAATACCTATACCTGCTTTTCCATACAAATACAGATTCTGAGGATTACCAAGAGGTGTCAACATACTGCCAAGATTCGCCGCAATCGTCTGCATGACAATTACTTTTAGCATCCATTTGCTATCAGTGTCCGGGTTCAGTTTCTTCATTATTATAATTGCAAACGGCACAAATGTAATAAGTGATACATCATTTGTTATAAACATCGACATAAAGAAACACAAGCATACAAGGATTACCGTTACTCCTCCGATCCCATGCACCTTTGATAACAGTCGTTCTGCTAATTTATCAAACACATCAATATTCCTCAAGCCGGCAACGATACTCATAAGGCAGAACAGGATCGCCAGTGTCCGGAAATCAATATACGAAATATATTCTCTGTCAGGAACTACAAAAAATACTGATATCACTGCCAGCACGACCGCGATCGATAACACGGTTTCCTTCTTTATAAAATATAAAATCTTTTTCATCCTTCTAATCCTCTTAACACATATTTTCTGCTTGCATTATTGTACTGCATTCACTTCCGCCCCACAACCTGTAATTCTGCAATTTATGATCAAGTCTTCCTTATATTTTAGATGCTTTTTTACCGGAAATATTTTATACTTTACATATAAATATTTACAAAAGCGTTCCTGTCTTGATAGTATCAACAGGTTGAAGCTCATAATCTACACAAGCTGTACAAGCATTAATAAGGGAGGGCATGCATATGAATCTCAAAGACAAAACACTCTGGCAAAGAAATGCTGCTGCGATCGGCGGCATGGTTTTATTTGCCGCCGGAATCAACTTCTTTATCGTCCCCGCCAGTCTGTATAACGGCGGTGTCCTTGGTATCAGCCAGATCATACGAACCTTACTGATCCAAGTATTTCCATCGCTTGCATCAGGAACCGATATCGCAGGTATTATCAACTTTATCTTAAATATACCTTTATTTATCATGGCATATATCTCAATCGGCAAAAGTTTCTTCAGCCGGACACTGGTCTGCCTGATCAGTCAGACGATATTCTTAAGTATATTTCCAATTCCGGCTACACCTCTGGTCAATGACAGCCTGACTGCCAGCATTATGGGTGGACTTCTCGCCGGTACAGGAATCGGTATCTCCTTACGCTCCGGCGGCTCCAGTGGCGGTATGGATATCGTCGGTATGTTCTTTACCAAGAAATACAAAAATTTCAGCGTGGGAAAGGTATCTTTGACAGTTAATGCTGTTGTCTACGGCATCTGTGCAATCCTTTTTGGTATCCCGACAGCCGTATACAGCATTATCTATTCCGCTGTCAGTACTCTGATGACTGACAAAGCACATACGCAGAACATCAATACCGAAGTTGTGATCTATACAAAAGAAGAACCGGAAGCCATCCTTGATTACATCGTAAATGAATTTCACCGGGATGCAACCTGGTGGGAGGCGCGTGGTGGTTATACCGAAGAAACAACTTATATGATCGTTACGATCCTTTCCAAATATGAATGTGTTCATCTCCGCCGCGGACTGAAAAACATCGATGAACACGCCTTTGTTGTCGTAAAAGAAGGTATGCATATTGGCGGAAAATACGAAAAGCATTTATAAAACCTGCATAAAACCTGTAATTTTCAGCATTTTTTTGCATATATAAATTGCATTTTTCAAAACACAATGGTATATTTATTCAGAAAAGAATGAAAGGAAGTAATGAAAATGAAACTTAAAAAATTTTTAGCAATTACGATGTCCGCAGCTCTGGCTATGGCTTCTCTGACAGCCTGCGGAAGCAAGAGCGATGACAGCAAAAAGTCATCCGACAAGAAGACAGCCAAAGTTATCGAGATCGATCTGACAGATGAGCAGTATGCTTTCGGTGTAGATAAGACTCAGCCGGAGTTACTGGATCAGGTAAATGCATTTATCAAGGATATGAATGCAGATGGTTCTTTTGAAGAGATCTGCAATCACTACTTCGGCGATGGCGAACCTGTTGCTGTTGAATCAGCTACATTAGACTCAAGCAAGGATCAGTTAGTTGTAGCAACAAACGCTGCATTCGAACCATTTGAGTATACAAAGGGTGAGAACTACTACGGAATCGATATGGAGATCGCTAAGGCACTTGCTGACAAGCTCGGTAAGGAGCTGGTTATCCAGAACATGGATTTCGATGCTGTATGTCTCTCCGTTGGTCAGCAGAAATGTGATATCGCTATGGCCGGTCTTACAATCAAGCCGGATCGTGAAGAATATGTAGCTTTCTCAGATTCTTACTACAAGGCTTCCCAGAAGTTGATCGTTCCATCAGACAACACAGAATTTGACGAATGTAAGACTGCCGATGATGTAAATGCAATCCTTAACGCTAAGGATTCAAGCAGCAAGATTGGTTTCCAGACAGGTACAACCGGACAGTTCTACTGCGAAGGTGATGATGACTGGGGATTCGCTGGTCTTAAGATGACATCTACCGGTTACAAGAACGGTTCTCTTGCAGTTCAGGATCTGTTAAATGGTAACTTAAATTATGTTATTATTGATTCTGCTCCTGCTGCTGCCATTACAAAATCATTAAATGCTATGCAGTAAAAATATGCTATAAGAATCACGCGTTCCTCGCGTGAAGAAAATATATGGTAACAGGTAATTGTAAATTGCTAAAACAGTTCTGCTGATTCAGTGTATCTATATTTTACAATTACCTGTTATCTGATAGATATTGAAAGGATATTTCATGGGAGACATTTCAAGTAAAATACAAAAGTTCATAGAAATATTCATTGATAACAGAGGATATGTAAAGGTTGTTGAAGGTCTGAAGAATACCGTTATCATCGCTATAACCGGTCTGATCATCGGTATTTTGATCGGAACCATCATTGCAACTGTCCGCGTCATTCCAAAATATAAACGGCTGCCACGAGTTTTAGATGCAATCTGCAGCGTCTATGTCGGATTCTTCCGTGGAACTCCTATGGTCGTGCAGTTACTGCTGTTTTACTATGTTCTGCTCCCTATCGTAGGAGGCCATATGAGCGGTGTACAGGTATCAATGCTTGTATTCGGTCTAAACAGTGGTGCTTATATTTCCGAAATCATGCGAAGCGGTATCCTTTCTGTTGATCCCGGACAGATGGAGGGTGGTCGTGCCATGGGACTTAGTTTTGCAACTACCATGCGCAAGATCGTGATCCCGCAGGCAGTCAAAAATATTCTGCCTACTCTGGGAAATGAATTTATATCTTTGATCAAGGAAACATCTGTTGTAAGCTTTGTTGGTGCTACTGACTTATATGTAGCATTTAACTATATTGGTAGTAACAGCTACGAATTCATGATCCCATATCTGGTTATGGCACTGATTTATATTGTTATGGTGCTTCTGATCAGTCTTGGTATCAAATTAATGGAAAGGAGCCTGAGAAAGAGTGATAGACGTCATTAATCTTGAAAAACACTTTGGTGACAATGAAGTTTTACGAGGCATCAATGTCACAATCGATAAAGGCGATATAATGGTTGTAATCGGCCCTTCAGGTTCTGGTAAAAGTACATTTCTTCGCTGTTTAAATTGTATGGAAGACCCAACAGGCGGTCAAATCATCTTCAATGGTGTCGATATTGCAGACCCAAAGGTTGATATCAACATCCACCGTCGTCATATGGGAATGGTATTCCAGCATTTTAATCTGTATAACAACAAAACCGTTATTCAGAATATCATGCTTGCTCCTGTACTGGTGCGTTGTCAGGATCTGAAAAAAGCAAAGCGTCATAATCGTATGCTTCCGCTTACGAACCTGTTCCGCAAAGAAAAGCAGGAGAAAATAGAGATTACAACAAGTAAATCTCAGATCGTTGCCGAGGCAAGAGCAAAGGCAGAAGAACTTCTGAAACGGATCGGTCTGGAAGATAAAGCAGATGTATATCCTTCTACTTTATCCGGTGGTCAGAAACAGCGAGTTGCCATTATCCGTGCGCTTGCTATGAATCCGGATGTGATCTTATTCGATGAACCGACTTCTGCTCTTGATCCTGAAATGGTTGGAGAAGTTCTCGACCTAATGAAGGATCTTGCAAAAGAGGGAATGACCATGATCGTGGTTACTCATGAAATGGGATTTGCAAAGGAGGTTGCCAATAAAGTCCTCTTCATCGATGAAGGACAGATTCTTGAAACCGGCACGCCGGAAGAATTCTTTGGTAATCCGAAGAATCCTCGACTGAAGGATTTCCTTTCGAAAGTATTATAGACTGTGACACATAAAAGAATGCATGACACCCTTTATTTCGCAAATCGTTTGCACTCTATTCTCACGTAACGGTACTAAGCTCCCGCTTATGCGGATCGCTAAGGACCGACGTTCGAATAGGTTTGCTACATAAAGATGTCATGCATTCTTTTATTATCCACGTTATAGAAAACAGTTCGAAGTTACACAGCGTGAATAACTGAAAACTTTAAAACAGCTACTATCTATGTCGTCTGACATATGACAGTAGCTGTTTTTCGTTTATTTTTTTAATGCTTCCTTCAGGGTATGCCAACCAAGGACTGCGCATTTTACACGGGCAGGCATATGGGAAATGTCTTTTAAAGCGGAAGCTTCTTCGAGTTCGTCGATTTCTTCATCGGTTGCTTCGCCCTGTATCATCTTTAAGAAAAGTTTTCCAAGCTTCAACGCTTCTTCCTCGGTCTTGCCAACAATCATGCCGAGCATGATATCTGCGGACGCCTGTGAGATTGCACAGCCGTCTCCGACAAATGCTCCGTCTTCGATAATTCCGTTTTCTACTTTTAATTTCAACCAGATATCATCCCCACAGTTCGGGTTTACACCTTCCAGTACAATGTTCGCATCCGGAAGATCATGCTTGAATTCCGGTCGGATATTGTGCTCCGTCAGGATCTCATTATAAAAACTTCTATTCTCCATATCCCATTCTCCTTCTGACATTTGCAACACTCTCTACAAATGCATCGACTTCTTCTATCGTATTGTAGAACATAAAGCTGGCTCTTGTTGTATTATACACCTTCAGATAAGTAAGCAATGGCTGTGCACAATGGTGTCCGGCACGAACATCGATACCATCTGCTGCCATGATCTCACTGACATCATGTGGATGTACATTGTCGATCGTAAATGCCACAATACCGGTATGGTTTGCAGGATCTTCTGAGCCGATCACATGAACATGCGGAATCTTTGCAAGTCCTTCCATCGCATGTCGGGTCAGTTCCAGTTCTCTCTGCTCGATTGTCTCAAATCCAATCTTATTAATATATGAAATTGCGGCTGCAAGTCCGGCTGCACCGGCTGCATTTACAGTTCCTGCCTCGAACTTATGCGGAAGCTCAGCCCATACCGCTCCTTCTGTCGTTACGGACTGGATCATCTCGCCACCTGTCATAAATGGCGGCATCTCTTCCAGTAATGCTTTTTTTCCATATAACACGCCGATACCCATCGGTCCCATCAGCTTATGACCGGAAAATGCAAGAAAATCCGCATCCAGATCTTTGACATCGATCGGCATATGCGGTGCGCTCTGTGCCGCATCTACTACAATAACCGCGCCGACCGCATGTGCAAGCTTTGCGATCTTCTTGATCGGATTCACACAGCCGAGAACATTGGATACCTGTCCGATTGCTACAAGCTTTGTCTTCTCATTGATTCCTGCTGCAAATGTCTCATCTGTCAAAGTACCGTCCTTCTCACAGTTCAGATACCGGACCGTTGCACCTGTCATTCTCGCTGCCATCTGCCATGGGAGAATGTTGCTATGATGCTCCATGATGCTGACTGCGATCTCATCTCCTGCTTTCAAATGACTGCATGCATAGCTGTATGCAACAAGGTTCAGACTCTCTGTTGTATTTCTTGTAAAGATGATTTCTTTTTCAGAATCTGCATGAATAAAATCACGCACAACTTTTCTGGCATCTTCATATGCTTCTGTTGCTGCAAGGCTCAGCGGATAGAAACCACGAAGCGGATTTGCATTGCTTTCTTCATAAAAACGCTTCTCTGCTTCAATTACAACTGCCGGCTTCTGTGCTGTAGCCGCATTGTCTATATAAATGGTTTTATTTGTCTGTAATAACGGAAAATCCTCTTTATAATTCTTCTCTATCATCTGCCATTACCTCCGCAAGCTGTGCTTCTACCAGCTTCTGTGTCTGCTCGTCTCCTATGTGGCGATATAACATCTCGAATTTGCCGCGTGTCATGATATCCTCCGCAGTCTCCTTGTCGATGCCTCTTGATTCAAAATAAAATAATGTCTCCTCGTCCAGTTCACCGATCGTTGCACCGTGAGAACCTTCTACATCCTCCTCTGCACAGAGAATGATCGGGATTGTCTTATTGATCACATCATCACCAAGCAGGAGTACATTTTCTGTCTCTGCACCTGTGGATTCGGATGCACCGTTCTTGAAATCGATCGTTCCACGAAATACTTTCTCTGCTGCATCCTTTAAGGTTCCATCTACCTGGATCTCACAATTCGTCTTCTTACCGAAGTGATTTATGATCAGGTTCACATCGATCTTCTGTGTCTTCTGTCCGAGGTATCCGATCTCGACCTGTGTATCTGCTCCTGTACCCTTAAGATCTGTACGGATTCCGTTATAGAGATCACCTTTTCCGATAAAGATCTGAAGGATATCGAACTTTGCATTTTCATCGCAGACACAACCGATATCATTTAACAGAGTCTGTTCTTCATCCTGCATAAATACCTGTACCAGACGAACACGGCTGTCTTTCTTTGCCTGTATCATCGTACGATATGCCAGTGAACCTGCCTGCGCACTTTTCTTTGTAAATGTCTCAATTATGGTTGTATCCGTACCTTCTTCTGCTGTCAGATAACATGCACCTGCCGCAGATGCTGCTGTCGTTCCATCAACAGCCAGACGGATTGTTGCCTTTGCGTCTTTGTCCAAAGCAGTCAGAACTGTTTTTTCTGTCTGCGCATCTGCAAAAATCGGATCAGCCTCTCTTCCTGCTCCACTCTCAACTGTGGCAAATTCTGCTGCATCCCCGGATATCAGGCTGTTTGTCTCTTTATCTTCAAATGTTTCCTCTACCGTCACCTTACATGGTGCTATCTCCGGATTCCATGAAACCTTTGTATCATTCATATGAAGCCAGTACCATGTTTTGGATGGAAGTTTATTAATATTGATCGTATTCTTGTCCATTGCTCATTTCCTCCTAACCTATACTGCCCTTCATTTCCAGACGGATCAGATTGTTCATTTCCAAAGCATATTCCAGCGGAAGCTCCTTTGATACGTTGTCCGCAAATCCGCTGACGATACAAGCTCTGGCATCTTCCTCACTCATACCACGGGACATCAGATAGAATACCGCATCATCACTGATACTGCCGATCTGTGCCTCATGTCCTACATTTGCCTTTCTGGTACGGATGTCCATCGCAGGGATCGTATCGGATCTTGAAATAGAATCCAGCATCAGCGACTGACAGGATACTGCTGCCTTGGCATTCTCTGCTTCCTTTGCTACTACAACGGAAGAACGGAAAGTACTGATACCTCCATCCTTTGAAATAGATCTTGTATTAATGTAGGAACTGGTATCCGGTGCGCTGTGAACGACCTTTGCTCCGGTATCCAGATTCTGTCCTTTTCCGGCAAATGTGATACCGGTAAACTCCATCTTCGCACCCTTTCCTTTCAGGATACTCATTGGATACAGATAGGATACATGCGATCCGAAGGATCCGGAAACCCATTCGATCGTTCCGCCTTCCTCTACAACCGCACGTTTTGTATTCAGGTTGTACATATTCTTTGACCAGTTCTCAATCGTGGAATAACGAAGCTTCGCATTCTTACCAACAAATAATTCCACGCATCCGGCATGGAGATTTGCTACGTTATATTTTGGTGCAGAACAGCCTTCGATGAAATGAAGATCCGCGCCCTCATCCACGATGATAAGGGTATGTTCAAACTGTCCGGCTCCCGGTGCATTCAGACGGAAATAAGACTGCAACGGGATCTCTACCGATACTCCCTTTGGCACATATACAAAGGAACCGCCTGACCATACAGCACCATGAAGAGCTGCGAACTTGTGGTCATTTGGGCGAACCAGCTTCATAAAATGCTTTCTTACCATATCTGCATATTCGCCATTCAATGCACTCTCCATATCGGTATATACAACACCCTTTTCTGCTACCTCCTGACGGACATTGTGGTATACCAGTTCGGAATCATACTGTGCTCCGACACCTGCAAGAGATTTTCTCTCTGCCTGTGGGATGCCCAGTCGTTCAAATGTATTCTTGATATCTTCCGGCACATCAGACCATTTTGCTTTCATATTTGTATTTGGTCTGACATAGGTTACGATGTTATCCATATTCAGACCTTCGATCGATGGTCCCCAGTCCGGTACTTCCATATTGTTATAGATCTGCAGGGATTCCAGACGGAAGGTCTGCATCCATGCCGGATCATGTTTTTCTTTTGAAAGCTGCTCAACGATCTCAGGTGTCAGTCCTGCCTTGATCTTATAAGCATCTTTTTCATCATCTTTGAAGTCATATATATTTCTGTCTATGTCTTCTACATATGTTTTTTCTTTCATTTCTATCGGATGCTCCTTTCAAAGACTACAGGTTCTGCTCTGTCTTCTCGTATTTTGCAAATCCATTCCGGTTGATCTCCTCTACCAGAGATGCATCACCAGTCTGTATGATCTTACCCTCTACCATAACGTGTGTATGATCAACGGATAAGGACTCCAGAATCTTAGTGCTGTGTGTGATGATCAAAAGACTGCCCTTGCAGTTCTTCTGATATTCTTCAATACCGGCGGATACTGTTCTTACAGCATCAACATCCAGACCGGAATCTGTCTCATCAAGAATTGCAAGTGAAGGCTTCAGCATCAGGAGCTGTAAGATCTCTGCCTTCTTTTTCTCACCACCGGAAAATCCAACATTCAGATCACGTTCTGCATAAGCTGGATTCATCTGAAGGATCTCCATTGTACGCTCCAGTTCTTTCTTGAAATCATATAAACGCTGTCTTTTTCCTGTTTTCTGCTCCAATGCATTTCTGATAAATGAACTTAAAGTCACACCCGGAACCTCAAGTGGATTCTGGAAGGACAGGAAGATTCCTGCTTTCGCACGCTCATTGACAGGAGCCTCTGTAATATTTTTACCCTGAAACCAGATCTCTCCGCTCTTTATGGTATATCTTGGATTTCCCATGAGTGCATAGCCGAGTGTTGATTTACCTGTTCCGTTTGGCCCCATGAGAACGTGCGTCTCACCTTTTCCGATTGACAGATCTACACCGTGAAGGATCTGCTTCTCCTCTACATCTACATATAAATTCTTTACATTTAATAACTGTTTCTCTGACATATTCGTGCCTCCTGTATATTCATCTATTCTTTCACTGTTTGTCCGGCTTTTCCTGCCACATCGGCAAGTGTCATATTATCAAAATAATTATTGATCAGATCGGCAAGTCCTTGCCAGATCGGTAATGTATAACATAATTCCGACCGGTCACACGGTACTGAATCATCCTTCAGGCAGGATACCGGTGCAAGGGTTCCTTCGGTCAGTTTGAGGATCTCTCCCACACTGTATTCCTCCGGTTCTCTGGTCAGACGATAGCCACCTCCATGTCCGCTTGCTGCTTCGATCAGATGTGCTTTTGACAGCATCCGGGTGATACTTTCCAGATATTTCTGTGACAGCTCTTCGTGTTGTGATATTTCTTTTAGTGGTATAAAACTGCCATCATGATTTACCGCCAGATAAACCATAACGCGTAATGCATACCGTCCTTTTGACGAGATGACCATAGTATTTCTCCCTCTTTCCAAATTATGCTACAAAGATAATATTCCTATTCACCTACCATGTCAATAGGTGAATAATATTTTTGTTGCTTTTTCGACTGTAAACCTTTAAACTGGAACAGTATGGCACGTATAGATAATTGCGTAAGCATTAGTTACTAATATGCATAAATGATTCTGACATTACCAACCAGTGGACGCTTCCGCTCGTTTCGTCCTGCAACGGTACTAAGATGCCACTTATGTGCCATCTAAGGACCGGCGGACTCAAATGCCACTGTTTTGGTAAGTCAAACCATTCATGCTAGTTTATAAATCTGAATTACGCAATCATCTATATAATAAAGAAATAGATAGGGTTAGTTTATGAGTAATAAAAATACGAAAAGTTTTGGAAGCAGATGGGGATTCATTCTGGCTTCTGTTGGTTCTGCCGTTGGTATGGCAAATGTCTGGGGATTTCCAAATAAATTGGGAAGTAATGGTGGCGGCGCATTTCTGCTGATCTACCTGCTTTTTATCTTTATATTCAGCTATGTGGCACTTCCGACCGAATTTGCAGTCGGACGAAGAGCCGGAACAGGAACACTTGGTGCTTATAAATATGCATGGGAAACAAGAGGTAAAAAAGCCGGTACTGCCGGTGGACTGCTTGGCTGGCTTCCACTTGCAGGCTCCTTATGTATCGCCATCGGTTATGCGATCATTGTTTCCTATATTTTAAAAGCCTTCCTCGATTCTCTGATCGGAACTTTAATGCATGAAGATACAGCAGTCTGGTTTGATTCATTTTCATCCAAGCCGTTCTCCGTGATCCCGCTTCATATTATCGTGGTAGCTGGAACGCTTCTGACTCTGTTCTTTGGAGCACATAGCATAGAGAAAACAAATAAGATCATGATGCCATTATTTTTCATCATTTTTCTGATCCTTGCTGTCCGTGTTGCCATGCTTCCGGGTGCAGCGGAAGGATATAAGTTCATGTTCACACCGGACTGGACGAAGCTTGCTGATCCTATGATCTGGATCTGGGCAATGGGACAAGCATTCTTCTCCCTGTCAGTTACGGGAAGCGGCATGATCGTCTATGGAGCTTATCTGTCAAAGGAT
Source organism: Clostridium sp. AM54-37XD (assembly GCF_003478225.1). Lineage (NCBI taxonomy): Bacteria > Bacillati > Bacillota > Clostridia > Eubacteriales > Clostridiaceae > Clostridium > Clostridium sp. AM54-37XD. Next base: position 295,959 of record NZ_QUEV01000002.1, on the reverse strand, counting down.
GAAGATGTTGTCGGAGTTGCAAGACATACCGCGATCTTTGATACGATCGCTGCCGTTGTCGCAGCACTGGTCATTATCCCGGCATGTTTCTCTTATGGCGTTGATGTCGGAGCAGGTCCAAGTCTTCTCTTTGTCACCCTGCCGACCATCTTACAGAATATTCCGCTCGGACGGTTATTTGCAATTATCCTGTATATAGCATGATCTTCGCAGGTGTAAGCTCCCTTCAGAATATGTTTGAGGCGGTTGCTGAATCACTCTTACACCAGTTTCCGAAGCTCAGCCGTACCGCAGTCCTGATCATCATCGGTGTGTTATGCCTTGGCTGCGGCATCGGTATGGAAATGATCTCCAAATGGGGACCTTGGATGGATATTGTTTCGATCTACATTATCCCGATCGGCGCAACCATCGGCGCTGTCTCATGGTTCTATGTCATGAAGAAGGATGAACTGCTCGAAGCTGTTAACTGCGGCAGCAAAAAGAATCGTGGCACACTCTGGTATTCCATCGGACGCTACCTCTATGTACCACTTGCCATTGTATTATGTGCAGTTGCGTTGTTTAAACATATATCGTTCTAAAAAACAAAACGGCGGGGAGTTCCCCCGCCTGTTCTTTTGGTTGGATCTGGGTCTTTCGACCAGTCCATAACTGTGACTTGCCACACTTATATGGTATGGCGATATCACAAAAATGTATCCTATTCAAATAAAACAAATAACTTATTTCTACTAAAACCTAATTTTCACTTTCACACCGTCACCTGCGTTTTTCATCTCACAGGTAAATCCATGGCGATCCATGATGGTTTTGACGATGGATAAGCCAAGCCCGGTTCCTTTGTGTCCATGTCTGCTGTTATCCCCTTTGACAAATGGATTCCAGATACTCTTTAAAACATCTTCCGGAATCGGCTCACTTGTATTCTGAATGGAAAGGCTCTCATTGCTCATCTGAACTGTGATCTTTCCATCCTTTGTAACATACTTAACCGCATTATCCATCATATTCATAATTGCCTGATACATCAGAGTCTCGTCTGCATCGATCTGGCAGCTTCCCTGAATGTCAAGCCTGATATTTTTAGTTTTAATTGTTTCCGCATATACCTCTGCTGCCGTATTTATGATGCTTCCAATATCAACTTTAGTCTTATGAAGCTCTGTATTTAGATCCTCTGCCTTTGCCATATCAAGTATGGATGCAACCTGTTCATTCATTGCCTTTACTTCATTTAATATCCCATCCATATAATACTGGTTCTTCTCAGGATTCTTTCCTGATTTCAGATTCTCGGCATACAGAGAAATAACGGCAAGCGGGCTTTTGAGATCATGCGCCATCGCATTTGAAGTTGTTCGTCTGTACTGCTCCATATCATACGCTGATTTATAAGATCTGTACATTATATATGCGATCACAAGTGAGATCAATGCACTTCCAAGCACTACTCCAAGCCATGTGTAAATGATCATATGTCCCATCAATGACTTTGCAATATTATAATGATAATCTATGACCGCAAAAGCAGTATTATCATTGTTGATAGGAAATGCATAGACTACATGTGTGCCGTATGAACATTTTTCTGTATCTTCCACATATTCCCAATTGGAATTATTCTGATAATCATTCACGATATCATCCGTACCTGTATACCGGTCAACCTTTAACGATATTGGTATACAGCCAACGACTCCATGCGGAATGGTAAATTCCGAACTCTGATCCAGCTTCACATAACCATCCGGTATCTCTGATACCGTTCTTTTCTGTTCCTCCCCATCTGCAAAACAGGTATAGGAAGCCGGATAAAACTGCATTCCTGACACATAGACCTCATTCATTTTATTGAATGAAAAATCCGTAGACATATCCTTCATTTCAGGAACAGCAGTTCCAAATATATCATTATCACAATACAACATATATTTGTTCTCAGATGTATCATTGATCTGAAGAAATACCTTATCCTTCTGATCCGTGATCTCGGTCAGATTACCGGCATCGTCCTTCTGATACAGATGAATAAATCCCTGCATACTGACCACCTCGCTGTCATTTAACACAGCCATTGACAGATTATTCAAATATATCATATTTCCAATATAATGATTATACGGTGTCTGGAACTCGTACTCTGCGTCTTTCTGTTCTTCAAGCTCCGTCTGATAAATATCCCAGTATTTTACGCCTGCCTGACGGACCGTCTTTTCTGCTGCCTGCACATTGCTCGATATATTATTCTGAAATGTCAGGTTTAAAAATGCTGTAATGATACCCCCAAGTATCGATGTTACAATAATAAACGGAATAAAAATCTTTAAAAAGAAAGAATAAAACTTCTTCTTTTTTCCATAATATTTCTTTTCTTTTTTCTTCATATGATAGTCCACCTCTCTAATCTGATTACTCCATCCGATATCCTTTTGCAAATATAGTCTTTATCAGTTTGCCGCTGTCACCAAGTGCTTTGCGAAGCTTCTTTACATGGTTGTCAACCACACGGTCGCCACCATCGTAATCATAGCCCCACAACCGGACAAGCATATCATCCCTTGTCACGATCATGCCCTTATGCTCCATCAGGTATTTGAGCATCGCATATTCTTTTGGTGCAAGCCGGACCTCTTCTCCTGCTGCCTCAACAAGCAGTCTGTCCGGATACATCCTGATGGCTCCCACCTGGATCACCTGATCCTTCGTCCACAAGCCTTTCGACCTACGCAAAAATGACTGGATCTTCGCCTGAAGCTCTGCCATGGAAAATGGTTTCACAACGTAATCATCACAACCGAGATCGTACCCGTAAAGCCGGTCTTCTTCTCTGCCTCTGGCTGTCAGAAAAATGATCGGAACGTAGCTCTTTGCCCGGATGGCTCTGCATATCTCAAATCCATCTGCCCCCGGCAGCATCACATCTAAAAGTGCCAGATTATATTCATGTTCGTACACCAGAGCAAGTGCCTCGTCTCCGTCCGCCGCCCAGGTAAATATGATCTCACTCTCTTTCATGTAATCCATGATGCCCTCTGCAATTCCTGCTTCATCTTCTACAAGTAAAATGTTGTAACTCATAACGTTCCCCATTTCCAGAATTCATTTTTAAATCTTTTGATATCTTAGATTCTGAACCTATCATACATGGCAATTATATCCTATCTGTATCCTGTTGTACACAAATGTAAGTTTTCAAAACGAAAAGAACGTCCTTCTGCCTGGTATCAATGCCCATTATATAACTCGTTACGATTTCTGTTTGTTGCACATAACTTATTCGTAAATACTCCTGTGCTAACTCGCCTGCGGCTGAGCGGAGCACTTAGTGAAGACGAGCGTTAACGCGAAGTCTGAGGTTAGTGCGTGCCATGTAAGTACACTTAGTGAAAACAAGCGTTAGCGTAGTTTGAGCTTAGTGTAGCTTACTCTGATCTGGTTATGTGCACCGCACAACGAAATCTCACTGATGTTATATTAATAAACATTGATACCAGGCAGAAGGACGTTCTTTTTATTTTTTCTTCTTATTATTTTGCTACTACAAATTCTGTTTCATCCAGATCTTCGGAAGCTAAGATATCAAGCAAACGAAACGCTGGTCCGGTTGGGTGTGTTCTGCCACACTCCCATGCCTCTACTGTTTTCTTCGAAACACCCATATAAGATGCAAAAACTCCCTGTGTCATTCCTGCCCGCATCCTGATCTCACGAATTTCTGTATTTGAATATTCTTTCACTGGCATTATCATATATGTTTTTACGCGAGCTTTTCCCTGTCCTTTTTCATACTCTATTGCTTCTTCCAATCCCTGTTTTAAATCATCAAATAATGAACCCATAGAAATCATCTCCTATTCTTTGCCGTTTCCTCTGTGAACTACCCATTGTCTAAAGCCAATGGGCTTCCTGCTTCGCAGACCTCGTAACCTACTATCTCCACAGGCGTTAATTCGGGCAGTCCCTGCCCTATATTATTATTTTTATGCTATTTGTCTTAATCCTTCTTCCAGTATATTCTTTGCCGCATTGATATCTCTGTCATGATTTGTTCCACAGACAGGACATATCCATTCCCTTACGGACAGTTTTTTTGTTTCTGTATTTTGGTATCCACAGACGGAACACAACTGACTACTGGCATAGAATGTATCTATTTTGACATATTTTCTTCCATTCCACTTTGCCTTATATTCTAACTGTCTTGTCAGCTCATACCATGATACATCACTTATGGACTTTGCCAAATGGTGATTTTTTACCATGTTTTTTATCTGCAAATTTTCCGAAACTATCACTTGGTTTTCGCTGATAATCTCATGGGACATCTTGTGCAGATAATCTTTTCTGGTATTTGTTATTTTTTCATGGCATAATGCTATCTTTTCCTTTATTTTGTAGTAGTTTTGACTTCTTTTCTCTTTATGGGCTAACTGTCTTTGCAGTTTTATCAGTTTCTTTTCATATTTTCTGATAATTTTGGGATTTTCGTATTTCTTTCCATCAGAAGTAATACATAACTCCTTAATACCTAAATCTATTCCTGTATTTTGATTTGTATGTGCCAGTTCCACGTGTTCTGTTTCCACTAAAATTGATACATAATATTTTCCACTCGGAACTTGTGATATCGTTGCCGATTTTATCTGTCCGCTAAAATTTCTATGCAGTTTTGCTTTTATACCTTTTAATTTAGGCAGTTTTACTCTATTGCACACGAAATCTACTGTTATATTGCCATTCGTAAAATTTGTTGTATATGACTTATGATTATCGTGTTTACTCTTAAACTTCGGATAACCTGTATGTTCCTTAAAAAATTTCTGGTATGCAGCATCCATGTTGTAAATCGCATTTGTCAGAGCAAATTTATCCACTTCTTTCAGCCATTCATATTCTTTCTTTAATTGTCTGTTGCAGTAATTGTTACAGTCAGTTTTACTAACTGATTTTTTCTCTTTCTCATATACTTCTTTCCGGTATGCCAGTGTCTGATTATATACAAAACGGCAACAGCCAAATGTTTTTGCAATCTGTATTTTCTGCTCATTATTCGGGTATATTCTGTATTTATATGCCTTTAACATCCACTGTCACCCTCTTTCTCAACCTTGATTTATCTCATATGAAAACTGCTGTATATCATCTGACATCTGTCTCGAAACCAGTAATTTCTTCCTATATTTGCAGACGAAAATAATGTGATATTGTAATAGGTATTTGTGTCTGTTTTTAGATTTCCATGTTCCCATGCCATGAGTATACAATAATTTCTGATTTTTGGCTACCTTAACCCACCGTCTAAAGCCAGTGGGATTGCGGTAGCCTTATTTCAAAATAAAAGGAGCATCCCTTTACCGAATATATATCCAGTAAAGAGATGCTCTATTATTTTATAAAATCTCATCCAAATAGTCTAATAGCCCCGGTAATGTCTTTCTTCCAAATGCTACATGTTCATCGTTCACAACAAGGCACGGTACGCTCATAACCTTATAGCGTTTCTGATAAGATGGATATAGCATCACATCGTAAATCTCTGCTGTAACCTGTGGATTTTCTGCGGCTATTTTCTGTGCCGCGGTGACAAGATCCGGACACATGGAACAGGCAAGTGTTACAAGAATCTTGATATTAAGCGGCTTTTTGATCGCATGAATACGCTCCATAATCTGTGCATCCACTTCTTGTCCCGGTCCGGCAGCATTATACAATCCAATCACAAAAGAAGTGAATTCATGTCCACCCGGTACACCATGGAAGCCAAGCCCGGTATCACTTCCGTCTTCCCGCAGAATTCTGACGAATGGTCGTTCGTTTGCCGGAACAGAATCCCCGTCTGCCCCTTCCTCTGCTACGATTACACTGAGCTTTTCGGTTCGTCTGCTCATAGCTTCCATATATTGTTTTAGCTGCACTGACTCCTGCTTCTGATTCAGATATAATTTCAGGATCAGCGGATTCGCCATGCGGTCAAAGACCCCATCTAACTGCTTTTCCGTCTCTTCATCAAAGAACTCGTCCGACAATGAATCTTCTGCTTCCGGCTGTTTCTGTTGTCCAGTTTTATGCATTTCATATCCGGTATCTTCAGCGACCACAGGCTGCATTCCTTCACGCTTTTTCTCCTGTGTAACATTCTTCTCCTTTGATTGTTTATTTTCCCGCAAATTCCGTGATTGCTTTGCTCCATTCTTTTTCTGCATGGCTGCCACATACCGTTCAAGCTCTGTCGCTGCAACTGCACCATCACCGACTGCCGTCACTACCTGACGAAGATTTTTCTGGCAGACATCGCCAGCCGCATAAACACCCGATATACTGGTCTGTCTGGAAGCATCCGTAATTACATATCCCTTTTCATCAATCTCTGCTTTTCCCTGCAGCAACGAAGTCTCCGGCTCGTATCCAGCAAATACGAAAATACCAAACGTATCTCCTTTTGGCGCATGATATACACTTTCTTCTCCTGTTTTCACATTTTTATACACCAGTGTTGTCAGGACATCTTCACCCTCCGCACGGACGATCTCAGTACTGGTAAGCACCGTAATTTTTTCATTTGCTCTGGCTTTATCCGCCGATGATTTAGGGCAGGAAAAATCTTCACCCCGGATCAATATCGTCACATGGCTGGCATACTTGGTAAGGAATACACTTTCCTCCGCAGCAGCATAACCGCCACCCACAACAAATATTTCCTTGCCGGTGAAGAACTCTCCATCACAAGTTGCGCAATAAGCTACGCCCCGTCCTTTAAACCGTTTCTCCCCCTCAAATCCGATCATTCTCGGATGTGCTCCGGTTGCGAGCAGAATTCCGTAACAGGAAAAGTCGCCCTTATTTGTATGCACGATTTTATATTCTCCATCTACATCCAGCTTTTCAACCTCTGCCATCAGGAATTCTGCACCAAAATTTTCTGCCTGTCTGTACATAGCAGCGGTCAGGGATTTTCCATCTGTTTTCTCTATTCCCGGATAGTTCACCACTTCTTCTGTGATCGTGATCTGTCCGCCAATCTTCTCTTTCTCAACAACAAGCACCCGATAACAGGCTCTCGCCAGATAAATGGCTGCTGTAAGCCCCGCCGGTCCCGCACCTGCAATCACCACATCATACATATTTTCATTCTTCATTCTTACAATCTCCCTACAAGATCCAGACTTGGACGCAGCGTAGCTTCTCCCGGCTGCCATTTGGCAGGGCAGACCTCGTCTCCATGCTCCGCAACAAATTGGCATGCCTGCAATTTACGAAACAGTTCATCTGCATTTCGTCCGACATTTCCTGCACTGACTTCATAGGAAACAATTCGTCCTTCCGGGTTGATGACGAAGCTGCCACGTTCTGCCATCCCATCTGATTCGATCATCACTTCAAAATCTTCACATAATTCATGATTTGGATCTGCCAACATCGGAAATGTGATCTTTCCAATCTTTTCCGATGTATCATGCCATGCCTTATGCACAAAATGCGTATCTGTTGATATGGAATAAACCTCACAGCCGGCAGCCTTGAAATCCTCATATTTATCCTGCAGATCTGACAGCTCCGTCGGACAGACAAATGTAAAATCAGCCGGATAGAAGAAAAATACACTCCATCCGCCTAATATGTCGTCCCTGGTTACCGTTTTAAATTCACCATTTTGATATGCTTGCACAAAAAAATCGCTTACTTCTCTGTTAATCATCGACATTGTTTAATCTCCTTTATCAAACATTATTTCTGATTAATATTACCTGTAAGCGATTTTTTATACTGTTAAACCTTCTTCACATCTTCTGCAATCTGTTCTGCTGTCAGATGATTTTCTTTTAATACTTCATTTACATCGTAGCGGTCATAGAAGAATTTCTTTAAACCGTAATTCAGAACCTTCATATCAGAATCACCATAGAAGCCGGCGATTCTCTGACCGAAGCCACCTTCCAGATAACCGTCCTCTAATGTAATTACGATATCATGATCTTTCTTCAGACCATTCAAGAGTTCTTCATCCACACCGGAAACATACAGCGGGTTAATGATGGTTGGCGCAACTCCTGTCTGCTCCTCGATCAATGCTGCCGCATCTGTTCCAAGCTGATAGAAAGTACCTGCACCGATAACGGCAATCTTGCTTCCCTTTTTAATTACTTCGTATTTATTTAACTGACTGAAATCCTTTGTTACAGCCTTTCCGTCCGATACCATCGCAGCTCCCGGAAGCTTGATCGCAACCGGATGCTCTGTCTGCTCCACGCTCCAGTCAAGCATTGCCAGATATTCCTCTTTGGTTGTCGGTGCCAGATATACAAGCCCCGGAATACTTGTAAGCATCGGAATATCCTGTAAGCCAAGATGTGTTACATCATTCATTCCATATACAGATCCCGCAAATACAACGATCGTTGCAGGGTTGTTGTTGATACACAGATCCTGTGTCAACTGATCATATGTCCGCTGGATAAATGAACTGTATACACCATATACAGGCTTGCCGCCATTTGCCGCAATACCGGATGCCAGTGCAACCGCTGTCTCCTCTGCGATACCTACATCAATAAACTGGCTGCCCGCTTCTTTTCTCTTATCCTCTGTAAATCCCATAACGGTAGGTGTTGCCGATGTGATCGTAACTACAGATGGATCTTCCTTCATTTTCTTTAAGAGATAATCTCTGGTTACGTCGGAATAATCTTCTCCGTCAAATTCCATCAAAGACTTTCCTGTTTCAAGGTCAAATGGCATACACCAATGCCACTGTTCCTTATTCTGTTCTGCCGGTGCATAGCCTTTTCCTTTTAAAGTTTTAATATGCACAACAACCGGTTTCTTACTGTCTTTTACAGATTCAAATGCTGCGATCAATGCAGCAATATCATTTCCTTTATCTACATATACATAATCAAGTCCCATTGCACGGAACAGATTACATTCTGCCTGCCCATTTGTCTCACGAAGCAATTTTAAATTCTGATACAAACCACCATGATTCTCAGCGATCGACATGTCATTATCATTTACAACAATGATCAGATTGCCACCAAGCTCAGTCGCATAGTCAAGACCTTCCAATGCCTCGCCACCGCTTAATGAACCATCACCGATCACAGCGATCACGTTGCCATCTTCCTTTTTCAGATCTCTGGCTTTCGCAAGGCCACAGGCAAGACTGACAGATGTAGATGTATGTCCGATCTCAAAGAAATCATGCTCACTTTCTTTTGGATTTGTATATCCGGATACATCATCGTAATGTTCTTCGTAGAGATAAGCATCCTTTCTGCCTGTCAGCATCTTATGCGGATAGCTCTGGTGGGATACATCATATACGATCTTGTCCTTTGGTGACTCAAATACATAATGCATCGCAATCGTTGCTTCTACCATACCAAAATTCGGTCCAAAATGTCCGCCGTGCTTACTTGCACGAACCAGCAATGCCTGTCGCATCTCTGCTGCCATCGCCGTCATTTCTTCTATATTCAATTTTTTTACATCTTCAGGTCCGTTAATCTGTTCAATATACATAATTTCTAACAATCCTCCTTATCCCATGACAATACGCCGGTCTGTACCGCTTTCTCATAGCGCGATACCTTATAGGCAAGCCGCTTCATGGTCTCCTCGATCTGTTCTTTCTGTTCCTGTAATGCATCATACTGTTCCTGCAATAGCTGCCGTCTTGCTTCAAATGTCGTATCGCCCATCTGATACAGTTTCACATATTCAATCAATGCCTCGATCGGAACGCCGGCATTCCGCATACAAACTGCATTTTCTACCCAGCCAAGATCCGATTCCTGATAATCTCTGTTTCCACTCGGAGTTCTTGTAACCGGTGGAATCAGTCCTACACGCTCATAATACCGAAGGGTATCCTGTGAGATACCAAATTTCTCACTTACTTCCTTGATCGTCATCTGCGCCACCATCCTTCATTTGACTTTTCCTTACTATAGCACTTGGAGTTCACTCAAAGTCAAGATATTTTTTGCCAGTCTATAGATGAAATGTTTATTGTGATATATACCACTGTCACCTGTATAGCCTGCAGAATACGCTACGCTTTCTACTCGTCACACGCGCCTATCCGCTCATGCTCCTGTGCAACTCGCCCTTCGGGCTCAGACAGGCACCCGCATTCGCTGCCAGCGTGTTCCTCATTACGAAATGCTCGCTATGATTCTGCAGGCTATACAGGTGGCAGTGGCATATATCACAATAAACAATACACATTATTTAATAAATTCTGCCGTCACCGTCATGATTTTTTCCAGATTATTCAGATTCTTCCATACATCGGCTGTCTCTAAGGAATGATTTGCTTTCTCTATCACATGAACCGGAATCCCTGCTTTTTGACACCGATCTGTAATTGCAGCGGTGCTCTCCACCCACGGATCTGCCGTTCCTGTAAATGCTATCGCTCTCCCCGACAGATCAGATGCGCAATTGTCAAATGTCGCCTCAAGCGGAGTATACAGAACATGCCTGCATGGTATCTTATGCCGCTCTGCATAAGTAGTCGCAATGATCGTTCCTACACTTTTTGATAAGAATAAAATGCTGTCATACCCGGAAAAATCTATATCTTTTAATATTTTCTCCGTCTGTCCGTACAGGTCTTCAAATGCTGCCTGCATTTTTACCGGATCGCCTTTGACGTTTCCGATCCGATTCACATATTCTACGTTCTTATATTCTTTATATCCTACGGATTCTGCTACGCGCCTGCCATAATATAACAGTGGCTTGTCGCAGTGATAGCCGATTCCCGGAAAACATACTACCAGCTTCATCTTCATACCTCCTGTTTTTTCGCTGAATCGTCTATTTAACCACTACTCTTGTGATAAAACATGCCCCGGTTATATAGCGGTTACCAGTGCATTTAGCAAATACGCTCCGCTTTCTATTCGTCACACCGGCTTATCCGCTCATGCTCTCTGTGCAACTCGCCCTTCGGGCTCAAACAGCACACCGCATTCGCTGCTAGTGTGTTCCTCATTTACGAAATGCTCGCTACGCTTCTGCTAAATACACTGATAACCGCTATATTCCCGTGCCATGTTTTATTATAAACACTATCTGCTTAAATAGACGATTTATTTGCTTTTATCTTGAACTGATTTTATCCAGTTATAAACTAACATTTAATTAAACATACGCGTTTTGATAAAGATTGTCAATTCCATGGTATTTTAAAGACAACTCTTATGTATAAAAAATGTTTATCCAGTATTATATAGAAAATTTCCTTATTATATTGTTTTTATTATATACCTCTCTATAACGCAAAAACTGTGGTGGGAGGATATCTGTATATCTTCCACGCCACAGTTTTTTCAATGAATATTATTTTTACGATTTAGAATTATTATTTATTTTACGTTTATTGTTTTTTATTTGAATATTATTTTATGCTTCCTTTTCAGCAGTCTTCTCATGCTTCATAAGAACAAGTTTTCTGATACATGTAATTGCTACAATGATACCAAGTACGATAAGGAATACTGCAACAATGAGCTGAAGTCCTTCAACAAGGAATGTAGCGGTTCCGGCCTGGAACTTCTGGATATTTCCGATTACGTTGAGAACGATAGCTGTAAATGTTACAGCAAGCATTATAAGCATTGGTGGATAAAGCATTGCATGCTTTCTGTTTGTTGCCTTGAGGAATACTGCTACACCGATCAGTACAAGTGCTGCAAGCATCTGGTTTGCTGATCCGAAGAGTGGCCATACATTTGAATATCCACCCTTGCAGAGAAGGTAACCAAAGAACAATGTTATAACTGTAGCAAAATACTTATTTGTAAGGATCTTCTGCCATACAGGCATCTGGGATGAATCTGTAGTATCTCCCATGAACAGCTCCTGGAATGACATACGACCGATACGTGCAACGGAATCCAGTGATGTAAGAGCAAGCGCTGACACGCACATGGTCATGAATACATTTGCGACTGAATTTGGAAGTCCGAACTTCTCAAGGAAACCTGCGATACCCTGTGAAAAGATCTGGAATGGTGTCAGTCCTTCCGGTGCTTTTCCTCCAACTGCTACTGCACCGACTACGATCAGTGAGATAACACCGAGGAGTGTTTCAAGGATCATTGCGCCATAACCTACAAATAACATATCCTTTTCATTTCTGATCGTCTTTGAAGATGTACCTGATGAAACAAGGCTGTGGAAACCGGATACCGCACCACAGGCGATCGTTACGAACAGTGTTGGGAACAGATAACTCTTGGCACCTGTTGATGATACAACGGTAAAGCCGTTGAATGCATTCAGGTTCATGTCCGGATGTCCGACCAGAACACCGACAAATGCTCCAACTAACATACCAATGAGCATGAACGTTGTCATGTAATCTCTTGGCTGCATCAGTAACCACATCGGAAGTACAGATGCGAGGAACAGATAAGCCATGATAACGTAGTTCCACTGGTCACCATTTAAGTACCAAGGAAGCTTCATACCTACTGCAAACATTGCAACGATGAGAACGATCGCTACGATCGCCTTCAGCCATTCCTTCATGTTCTTGCAGGTCTTCATGACAACGCCAAGTACCATAGCGACTACGATGAACAGCATCGATACGGTAGCTGCTGCTGCACCGTTGAAGTTCTTTGTCACTGCTCCATCAGCACCTGCAGTAAATCCGTTAAATGTAGATGAAACCATCGATGTGAATGCAGCAATAACAAGGAGTGTAAAGAGCCAGCAGAACAGTGAGAAAAATCTTCTTCCTGCCTTTCCTATGTACTTCTCAATGACAAGTCCGATGGACTTACCTTCATTTTTAACGGATGCATACAGAGAACCGAAATCCTGAACTGCACCAAAGAATACACCTCCGACCAACAGCCAGAGTAAAACCGGTACCCATCCAAACATTGCCGCAATGATTGGTCCCTGTACAGGTCCCGCACCTGCGATGGATGAGAACTGATGTGCAAATACTGTAAGCTTTGATGATGGTACATAATCCTTTCCATCTTCATTTGCAACGGCCGGGGTCTTTGCATTTGCATCTATGCCCCATTTCTTAGCAAGCCATCTTCCGTAACCCAGATAGCCAGCTCCTAAAACTACTACTGCGATAAGAATAATTACCAAACTATTCATATCATTCTCCTTCCTTCCGCCATATGGCAGATACTTGATTATAGTATGTTCACAAAGAGTTTATACAAAAACATATCTTTTATAGGACGACCTTTCCTATAAATTAAAAAAAGCTTTCGTCTTCATGTAATTCCATAAAGACGAAAGCCTTTAAACTTCCGCGTTACCACTTTATTTGCCATTTGAAAAAAATGGCCACTCAATCTCATCTCATAAGCTCACACTGTAGAAATAAGTTTCTTTGTAACGGTAGAAAACCGGTGACACCTAATGTCCATATCTGGAATTCAGCGCACTGCTCGCAGAGGATAATCACTAAAAACATACACCGTCTCACACCACCCGACGACTCTCTGAAATACTCCTTTTTTAATGATCGTATTCTGTTCGTTGCATTTGCTCTTTGTTAACTGCTAATTTAGCACTCTGTTTTTTTGTTGTCAAGAGTGATTTTAAATTTTTTTGACTTTTTCTGAATGATTTTTCTCTATTCTTTACCATCCCAACAATAAGTACACAGCTTGCACTTATCGATTCCTACGGATTCCAGCATATCGTCCAAGCGATTGAAACGCAACGATGTAAAGTTCAGTTCCTTACGGATCTCCTCAACCATTACTTCGTATTTCTCGGATTCCGGATCTGCATACTCCTGTAACACCTCATCGGTTACATTTCCATTCTCCAGACGGTCGATCACACGACGGGTAATCAGATCCATTTCTGATGATGAACGGGAGAAATTCAGATATTTACATCCGTATAATAACGGAGGGCAGGCCGGACGGATATGTACTTCCTTCGCACCACTCTCATATAAGAACTCAGTTGTTTCACGAAGCTGGGTTCCTCGTACGATCGAGTCATCGATCAGCAGAAGGCTCTTATCACGGATCAGTTCATCCACTGCTAACAGCTTCATCTTAGCGATCAGATTTCTCTTACTCTGGATCGTTGGCATGAAGGAACGTGGCCAGGTTGGTGTATATTTGATAAATGGTCTGGAAAATGGGATTCCGGATTCATTTGCATAGCCGATTGCATGAGCAATACCGGAATCTGGTACCCCGGCTACAATATCCGGCTTTACGTTATCACGCTTCGCCATCGCCTTGCCACAGTTATAACGCATCTGTTCTACGCTGGTGCCTTCGTAGGAGCTAGACGGATATCCGTAATATACCCATAAGAAGGTACAAATCTTCATTTCTTTATTCGGATTTACAAGCGTGATGCAGTTCTTATCTGTGACTACCGCGATCTCTCCCGGTCCAAGTTCCTTATAGTCCTTATAGCCAAGATTTTTATATGCAAAATTCTCAAAGGTGATGCAATAGGCATCTTCTTTCTTACCGATGACAACCGGAGTTCTGCCGTATTTGTCCCGGGCTGCATAGATTCCCGCCTGATTCATCAACAGAATGGATACCGAACCCTCGACAGAGTCAAGTGCAAACTGGATTCCTTCGATCAGATTTTCCTTCTGATTGATCAGCGCCGCGATCAGCTCCGTTGCATTGATGTCCCCACCACTCATTTCTAAGAAATGGGAATGTCCATTCTTGAACAGCATCTTTGTAAGTTCACCTGTGTTATTGATCTTACTAACTGTTGTAAGTGCATAAGTACCATGATGCGAACGTACGATCAATGGCTGCGGTTCGTAATCGGAGATACATCCGATTCCCATATGACCGCTCATTTCCTGTACATCCTTATCAAATTTTGTCCGAAATGGTGCATTCTCAATATTATGGATCGCACGATTAAATCCGTCTTTTCCATATACTGCCATTCCACCTCGTCTTGTTCCCAGATGTGAATGGTAGTCAATACCAAAGAACAAGTCAAATACACAATCCTGCTTTGATGCTACGCCAAAAAATCCGCCCATTGCCTTTTCCTCGCTTTTCTAAAACTCTCGTGACATTCCTCAACAAATGCTTCCATAACGAGATGTATCCATATATATTCTTTATTTCACAGAACACTTGCGTTCTATTTTTACGCAGCGGTACTAAGCTCTCTGCTAATAGCAGATTGCTAAGGACCGGCGTAAAAAAGGTCTGTTACATAAAAATATATATGTCTACATCTCTGTTTTTGGGTACAATCTCATATTTATTTGTCAATTCATATCAACATTTCCAGTGATAATTCTTCGTTTTTTTACAAAACCTTTTATATTTTATAGGATGTACTTACATAAATCAATAATTTCTATCAAAAAACGTAATAAAAAAAAGACAACATCATACACTTATCGGGCTGCAAACAGCTTATAAAAATGTGTATGATATTGTTTTTTTATCGAGCGCAATGTTATTTTATAGCTATATATAGCATGCTGTATTATGATCAGCCACGGGCAGTTTTTGTAAAGGCAAGTCGGACGGCTCTGGTAGTTTCTTCAGCAGCACAAAGCTTGTCTGCCCAGGTTACGATCCAGCTCTCCCGGAACTTTGGAGGTGTTATGTTGAGTGGGAACATATGCTTTCGGATGATATCCCGCTCAATGAAGTTCAAATTGAAATCCCGTCTGGCATTATGCAAGGCTCGTTCTGCATGAAAAAAACCATGCAGCCGATGTCCGCCATCCTTCTCATGCCAGTCATACAAGAAATAATCATGAAGCAGTGCTCCACGCACCAGCGACCGTTCATCAATATATGCGGAACATTTCTCTGCAAGCTCCAGACTTTTCTCCGCCACCCGCAGGGAATGATCGTAACAGGTTATTGAACCATGTTGCACAAATGTTTTTTCTTTCTGCATACCCTCTGATGCCAGGATATCCGCACCATATTTATATATTTTTTCTTCGATACGATTCGCTTCCATTTTGGATTCTCCTGAATTCCCTAATCTCTGTCTCTTACATCATTCAACTACTGCCAACTATTTATTTTTCTTGATTCATTTTTACCGATAATTCCGGAACAACAACCTTGATCACATTCACTAATTTTGTCATTGGTTCTGTAATGATAAAATCTCTTCCCAGCTGACTCTTCATTATAAGCTCCAGTCCCATAACCTTCTCATCAACATCGGTCAGAATGCTGGCAGTTCCTTCACCCATCACGCAAGCATAATATGCCCCATATTCACATGGAACTTCACCACCACTGGTCAGTACCATATCTGTATCAATCTCGATAAATACATTTGGATTAGCTGCGATCACGTCATATTTGCGTCCTTCCGTTGCGCCATGCATATATAACGTAAGTCCTCCATCCTTATAAATATATCCATAATGCAATGGAACAATGTATGCCTTTCCCTCATCCACCATACCAAGGTGAACCACGCCTGCTTTCTTTATGATCTGCTCAATCTTCACCGGATCTGTAACTTCACATTTTTGTCTTCTCATTGGTCTGTTCATTATGTTCTCCTTTCAGCCACATTGGGCTTAAATTATTATTAAAGACATATTTCCCATTCCTCAATCATCAATAATAAGCTTATGAATAGAACGGACTTTCCCATAAAATAAAAAAAAAGAGGATTCGCACATCGTCGAACCTCTCTGTTCTTTTTTATTATATACCAGCTTTGTGTTATCTGACAAGTGAACATTTATAATTATTTAAAATTGCATATAGAATTAACATTCCCCCTCTTTTATGTCAACACACAACCCGGCAAACATAGTAACTGCGGTTTCAAGTATGGAATCGGGAAATTCGAAATGCTCTGTATGAAGCTGGGCATAATCCTCTCCATCACCAATGCCGAAAAATGCGCCCTTTGTCTCCTGCAAGTACCAGCCAAAGTCCTCCGACCAGTGCATCGGCTCAGGCAGCTCTATATATGGAATCTGGTGAGAAGCCGCACATGCCCGGATCTTCTGCACCTGTTCCGCATGATTATCCGTAGATGGAAACCGTTCAATCTCCTTTATCGAAAGTTCCAGAGCTTCCTTCTGTGCCATAACCTCTGCCAGCTTACGGATCTCTGCCAGATACTCACGAAATACCTGTTCACCTTCGCTTCGAACGGTAAGTCTCAGATACCCGTCCGATGCCGCTACACCGTAGTTCTCACTTCCAAGTTTCATCCCGATCAAAGTCATGCGGACAAATCCCTTCGTCTCATTAAACTGCTTTGTCAGTTCTTCAATCTGAAGCAGAAGTCCGGCAAGTGCATATCCGGGATTTCTGCCAGCTTCCGGATATGCTGCGTGGCTCGGCGTTCCTGTCATGTGGATCTCTAAGCCCGTTGAAGCACATGCAAATGTTCCATCCTTCACAAGTACCGTTCCAAGCGGCTTCCCCGGTATATTATGAAAGCCATAGATTTCTCCGATATGCTTTTCTTTGATCAGGCTTCTGCAAAGCTCTGCACCCTTTCCAATCTCCTCTGCCGGCTGGAAGATCAGATATACATCCTGTGCCAACGGATCTTTTCTGCTGTCCAGATACAAGCCAAGTCCACATAGCACACTGCTGTGTCCATCATGTCCACAGAAATGCCCCGGCTTTCCATCTTTGCCACATACCGCATCCATATCTGCCCGGAATGCAATCGGCTGCTTATACTCCTCCATTTGCTCTGGTATTTCCGCAGCCACTTCACTCACATGGAATGTTTTATCATTTTCTGTGGTTACCCGATCATCTGCTCTTTTCACCGCATAAAACCACGCCCCACAATCTACGATCTCTAATGCTGTATGCGATTTTAAGAAATCCATCAGCAACTGTTTTGTCTTTACTTCCTGCATGGAATGCTCCGGGATCCGGTGGAGCTGCTTTCGCAGTTCCATTATTTGCTCTATAATCTGTTTATCTATATATTGCTCTCTCTTATCCATATCGTCAGCCCTCTATTCCCATAAATCTTCATCGTTTCATCGTTACTTCATAAGTATTTGTGCAGCAAACACCGCAGCAACACTTAATATCACACTTAATCCTATATAAAGTATCGCAAATCCGTAATTCCCGCTCTGTATTAATTGATCTGTTTCCAACGCAAATGTAGAAAACGTCGTAAATCCACCACACACTCCCGTCTTTAATGTCAAAACCAGAAGTGGTGATACCTGATACTTTTCTGCCGACACAGAAATTAAGCCAATAACAAATGCTCCTATTACATTAATCAATAATGTTTTTATCGGAAAGTTGTTTTGTGCTCCCACCGGTATTAAACCAATCAAATATCGAAGAATTGCACCTATGCCGCCTCCAACGCCAACTAACAAACATTTTACCATTTTATCTTTTCTCTCTTTCTGTCATTTCATACCTACACTATCAAATGATAAAACAATACAAATTTTATGCAAGTATAATTTGTATTTTTGTAACCTTTAAACCGGATGAATTGTGTTATTATTGAAAGGCCTTTTAACACAAGAAAAGAGGATGTGACTATGCGATTACCAACACAAACTGTTATACAAATGTATCAGGACAATCTGTTCCGCATTGCATTTTCCATTTGTCAGAACCGGGAGGATGCCGAAGATGTTGTTCAGGAAACATTTCTACGCTATCATTCAGGTGCCGTGGATTTTAACGATGAAATGCATATCCGGGCATGGCTGATCCGGGTTACGATCAATCAGTCAAAAAATATGCTTCGCACCTTCTGGCACAGGAACCGGACATCATTGGAAGATTATATGGAACAACTGAATTTTTCTGATACTGAAAGCCAGGAATTATTTGAAACAGTCATGAAGCTGCCGGAAAAATACCGGACAGTGATCCATCTGTTTTATTATGAAGACTATTCCATTAAGGAAATTGCAGACATTCTAAAGATCAGCGAAAGCAACGTAAAGGTCCGGTTAAACCGCGGACGTACCGTGCTTCGTGACACCCTAAAGGAGGCTTGGGACTATGAACAATCAGAATAAAGAACGCTATAAGAAAACATTTGACATGATCCACTCAGATGCAGTCATCAACATCACCACGGAACGCTCAAAGAAGCTGCGGATCCACACGATCACACGCAGACTTTCCTACGCAGTTGCCGGACTGGCAGCCATCTTCTGTCTGTCAAATGGCATCTGTCTGGCAGCAACCGGAAGCACCTGGGTGCATAAGGTATTCTCTACTGCAAATGGTACGAAGGTCGAATACGATGCAGAAGACGCTACCATGTCTTTCCGTATCGAATCAACCGATCAAACCTATGTCACCGCGAAAGCCGGAAGACTGTATTTCACCCTGAACGGACAGCAGACCGATATCACAGACAAATGCAGTACAGATACCTACTTCCGATATGATTACACGGATGCCGATCATATCACACATGTGATCGTCATAGGCGGAACTGCCGATGATTATGGCTATGCCGAATATCTGTTTGATGCAGATGGTACTTATATCTTCAACAACATGAATGTATCTTCCGATACTCCGGCATGGTTTGTAAATGCGGAAAAAGATCTCGGTGTAGATGCGGAATCCTTATCGGATGAAGCTGCCACCTATTCCGTGACCGAAGAATAAAAATTTTTAAAATAATTCCATAAATCCTCCATTTTCTTTCGTATGTAAATTAAAGAAGCAAATAAACCGGACATTGATAAGACTATATATTTTTTTGAATATTCTTATTCACTGATATATGTTAGTATTATTCATATCTGACCACGAAAGAAATGGAGGATTATTTATGAATAAAAAGATAATCAGCTTATTACTTGGTGCATGTCTGTGCACAAGTCTTGCAGGATGCAGAAACGCAGATAATAATGGCGGCAGCGTCACCAAACAAAAACTTTTAGCATCAAAGGAACTCGGAAGTGACATCGCAGTCGGAGCAAAACCGGCGCCCGTCGATTCCTATGAGGAACTTAAAAACGGTGTCAACAATTTTGCATTTGACCTGTATGATGCACTTCCAAAAGACAGCAACTGTTTTTATTCCCCTTACAGTATTTCCAGTGCACTGTCCATGCTCGATCAGGGTGCCGGGGGCGAAACGAAAACGGAACTGGAATCAACACTTGGCATCAAAGATCTTTCAACCTGGAATACGGAAATGCAAAGCTATCTGAACAAAGACTGGTCCAAGCAGACATATGTAAATACTGCAAATTCCATCTGGATGACCACCGGAAAAGACTGGGCGGCTAATATCTCAGATGATTTTCTGCTTCCGGCCAAGACCTATTACCATGGTGAGATATATGAAGCCGATTTTACGGATCATGCCGATCAGGTTGTGAAGGATGTAAACAACTGGGTAAATGAACATACAAATCAGATGATCCCATCCATCATGAATGAACTTTCGACAAATACTGTTATGATGCTCATTAATGCGGTTTACTTTGAAGGAAAATGGCAGACACCATTTACAGAGGGTAACACATACGATGATACTTTTCACGGAACAAACGGAGATTCTACCGTACCAATGATGCATCTGTACGATGAACGATTCTCTTATGCGGATAGCGGATCGATAAAAGGAATCGTACTTCCTTACGATGGTGATTCTGTTGTAATGAAAGTATTCCTTCCATCTAAAGAAGGCGATACGATCACCAACCTGTTCGATGCTTTAAGCAGTGATGAGAAACAGGCACTTATCGACTCTCTGGATAATGCTGATTCTCCTGAGATAGAGACCATTCAGCTTCCAAAATTCACAGATGAACAGAGTATCAACGGTCTGGATGATATCCTGAACAGACTTGGAATCCGGTCTGCATATGCTTCTGCTGATTTCTCAAAGATCGCAGATGGCATCGCGGTATCTTCCGTTTCTCACAAAGCAAAAGTGATCGTTGATGAAAACGGAACAAAGGCTGCCGCGGAGACGGATATCATAATAAAGGAAACTGCTATGATGCCACCGGAAGAAACCTATAACTTCATCGTTGACCAGCCATTTGTCTATGTCATTGAAGATCAGGATACCGGAATGATCCTGTTCATGGGACGGGTAAATGATCTGTAAGATCCAATTCCATATTGATTTTCAATAATCTCTGTGCTATCGTAATAAGAAATAAATACAGACACATGCAACGGAGCAATTCAGAAAATGAGTTGCTCCTTTTTTTGTTTTATCAAATATAAGACTGAAAAATCTCCTGCCTGCAAGAGATGATTTTTCAAACACGATATGGATATTTTATTTGCGATACAAGGAGGATACAGGAATGGCGAAACTTATTACAAACTCGACCCCAAAGGCTGACGGTTTCCGTATGCCGGGAGAATTTGAAGAACAAAAGCAGATCTTTATGATCTGGCCGGAACGAACCGACAACTGGAGAGCCGGTGCGAAACCGGCACAAAAAACATTTGCAAATGTAGCTGCTGCGATCTCAGAATTCGAACCTGTTACAATGTGCGTATCTGCCGCACAATATGAACATGCAAAAACCATGCTGCCTGCCGGCGTACGGATCGTTGAAATGAGCAGTAACGATGCATGGTGCAGAGATATGGGACCAACTTTTCTGATAAATGATAAAGGCAAAACCCGTGCCTGTGACTGGACCTTTAATGCCTGGGGCGGACTGGTCGACGGATTGTATTTTCCATGGGATAAGGATGATCAGATCGCATCCAAGATCTGCGAACTGGAACAGATTGATTCTTACCGAACTGATGATTTCGTATTAGAGGGCGGCTCTTTTCATGTCGATGGGGAAGGTACACTGATCACCACCGAGATGTGCCTGCTGTCAAAGGGAAGAAATCCTCATCTCACAAAAGCTCAGATCGAGCAGAAATTAAAAGATTATCTGAATGTCGATACGATCATCTGGATCAAGGACGGCATCGATCCCGACGAGACAAATGGACATATCGATGATGTCGCCTGCTTCGTCCGTCCCGGTGAAGTTGCCTGCATCTATACGGATGATCCGACTGACCCATTCTATAAAGAAGCACAGGCCGCTTACCACACCCTGTCAAATGCTGTAGATGCCAAAGGCAGGAAACTGATCGTCCATAAGCTCTGTACAACCAAAGCTCCGGTTTATCTGAAGGGCATGGAAACAGTCGATGCAGTTCCCGGAAGCACTCCAAGAAAAAACGGTGACCTTGCGATCGCCTCTTATCTGAATTTTCTGATCGTAAATGGCGGCATCATCCTGCCACAGTACGGTGATGAAAATGACGCTCTTGCAATCCGTCAGGTACAGTCCATGTTCCCGGAACGTAAGGTTGTCGGTGTCCGTACCGAAGAAATTGCTTACGGCGGCGGCAATATCCACTGTATCACCCAGCAGCAGCCGAAAGCCTGACATGATGTCTGCCATCTTTATCATAGCAAATCTGCTATTGCATCACCGAAATTCACTACAAAAAATGGAGCATACAGAGTTCTCTCTGTACGCTCCATTTTCTACTTTCGCATCATTACAAACCGCTCCTTGCGAAGCTCCTGCATAAGAAGCTTCACTGTCCAGTTCTGATTGCTCGGTGTCAGGATCGCCTTGTAATCCACTTTCACATCACCATGCCGAAGCTCGAATAGCATCTTGTCCAGACGTTTTTCCTTCAAATTACATAAAAGAATCAGGCTGTCTGCCCGGCTCTTTGTCTGCATACCCGCAGTCACTGCACTCGAAGAATGTTTAGCTGCGTTTTTCCCAGTCTGATCCGTTGCATCTGCCATTTCTGCTACTTTTTTATAGGTTCCATTTACAAGCTCACCCAACTTATAATTCGTTGTCACTATCTCATCCGGTATCCGATCTACGGTGATCTTCATCCGGCTTGCAATATTCTGTATTTTACGGTATTCGCTGTCTGTTACATGTATTAATATTAACTTTTCCATGCTGTCTCCTGTCTGTATATCTCGTTTCACACTACCACAGGATTAGAAGAAATGCAAGAGACTCTATACTACTTATCTTCTTCTGCCCAGACTTCTTTTGCCATACGAAATACTGCCCATGCCTTCGGCCATCCACAGTAAAATGCTGCATGTGTAACGATCTCTGCAATTTCCTCCTGTGTGATTCCGTTTGCCTTTGCACTCATCAGATGATAACGGAAGGATTCATCGGTAAGCCCCTGTGCCATTAATGCAACTACAGTTACCAGTGACCGGTCTCTGAGGGACAGCTTATCCTCTCTGCTCCATACCTCGCCAAATAATACATCATCATTTAATTCTGCAAATTTTGGAGCAAATTCTCCAAGCTGTGTTCTTCCTGCTGTCTGTTTTACTGCCATGATAGATCCACCTTTCCTATGCTAACTTATTATATTCTTCATCCGTGACCGGTTCGCACCATTCATTACTGCAGTTCTCACCCGGTACTTCTACTGCGATATGGGAAAACCAGCTATCCTTCTTTGCACCATGCCAGTGCTTTACCTCTGCCGGAATCGTGATTACAGTTCCCGGTACAAGACTGACTGCCTCTTTTCCTTCTTCCTGATACCAGCCCTCTCCGGCTGTGCAGATCAGGAGCTGTCCGCCGCCCTTTGTTGCGTGATGGATATGCCAGTTATTCCGGCATCCCGGCTCAAAGGTTACATTTGCAAGAAACAATCCTGTTTTCGTGTCTGTCAGCGGATTCAAAAAGGAATCCCCAATAAAATATTGTGCAAATGCTGTATTTGCATTTCCTGTTCCAAATACGTTCTGCTTCTCAAATTCTTCTCTGTTTGTAGTCTTCATACTATCACTCTCCATCTTACTTAAACTTGTTTCAGCGCTTATGCGCCTATGCTCTGATGCTTTCCGTATTTATATACTAAAAAGGAGTATACCTTTTTCGTACACTCCTATCATACTCTTTGAACTTTACTCCAAGTCAAGAACTTTTTTGTATGAAGTTTTTATGAAGTAAGTATTCTCAGTATTCAAGTAACCTTTTGTATATATGTAAATCCTCATCCTTGAACACGTTAAATACCACCTGCATCCGGCTTCCTGTTTCTTCCAGATACTTCTGCACGGTTTCTACTGCGATCTCCGCTGCCCGTTTATTCGGGAACATGAATACGCCTGTCGAAATGCAGCAAAAGGCAATACTTGATACTCCATTTTCTTCTGCAAGCTCCAGACAGGAACGATAACAGGATGCCAGCAATTCTTCGTGTTCCTTCCGCAGCCGTTCCTGCACGATCGGACCTACTGTATGAAGTACATATTTACATGGAAGGTTAAATGCCGGTGTGATCTTTGCCTGTCCGGTCGGCTCCTCATGTCCCTGCGCCTGCATGATATCATTACAGCGCAGCCTGAGCTCTATTCCTGCCTTTGAGTGAATGATATTGTCCACACAATTATGCATTGGACGAAAGCAACCGCACATCTGACTGTTTGCGGCATTCACGATTGCGTCCACCTTTAGTACTGTTATATCTCCCTGCCAGAGATAGATCCGGTCATCTGATTTTGTCGGAGACAGCTCTGTAAAATCTATGACTCCTGCCTTTTTATTTTCCTCTGTCAGATATTCGTCCTGAATCCATAAAAATTCCTGACTGATCTTCTTCGGCATCCGTACATTCATCAGAGAGCGCAGAAGATCCTTCTGTTCCTGTTCATCTTCCGGAATTCTGTAATTCTTATAATATGCATCTTCATCCAGCAAATTCCGGATCAGCCATTTTCTCTGTTCCTCGTGATTCATCAATTTCTGCTTCCTTCCATATCCATAATGCTTTCTTTCATATCTGCATTAATTCCGACCGCGCGGTCACCAAGACTCTCCGGCACAACTGCTTCATTCAGATTCAGACGGATCATCGAGATATTTTTATTCTCTCTGACCAGTTTTTCAAATGGAAATCTAATTATCATTGGTGTGTTAAATCCAACGCCCAGTTCCAGCAGCACCAATCTGCCTTTCTCTGCCTCAGACAGGAAATCTCCAAATCTCTGCTCCGCATCATACCATGCTGCATCCTGAACGAAATGCTGATCTTTTCGCAGATTCATGTCCATAGCCCCGCCGCACACCGGACATTTCGGAACCATATAGGTCGGTATCCTGCAATCCTGCCTTGCCTGATCCATCTGTCGGAACAGATCTACCGCATCATAAAGCTTATCATGGCAGCCCTTTCCGCACTGAATATGAAAATAATCTCCCTGTGTGCAGAAGATCTGATCTTCCGGCAACCCTGCTTTGACAAACTGACCATCTGCATTTGTGCTTAAGACAAATATCTTCTTACCGGAAAGCATACTTAAAAACGTTTTATGAAGCGGTGTCACATCCAGATCAATACCGCCAAGGATCGCCTGTTTCGACCAGTAGCCCCAGTAGCTTTCTTCATCCGGATACGGGTAAAAGCCTGCGGAATACATATCCTGCATATATGGACCTTTTCCATATTTCTTCTGGAACTCTCCAAAATTCTCCTCAAAAAAACTTCCACCATACTGTGCACCTGCGGCTGCACTCATTCCCGCACCTGCTCCAACCAGAACATACTCTGCATCCTGCAGCATCCGGGAAGCCAACCGGATCTGTTCCACATATGGCATCTTCTGGAACACATAATCTCTGGCAGGTGTCCCGGACAAAAATGTGTCAAATGTTATTTTATCATTTCTATACTTAATCTTTTTCATAATCTGTCGCTCTGTTTCTGTCTGTATATCCATTTCATTATTTCTATCAGTTGGTTATTACTATCCGTTTTTTCTTCTTTTATATTATCGCCTGTCACTTTCGTATGATTGCCTGAACAGGACAGTTCTCATAACAATTTCCACAATGCAGACAATGCTGCTGATTGATCTTATATGGTGTTCCTCTCTCGATACACCTCTGGGGACAGAGTTTCTCACATTTACCACAGCCGATACAGGCATCTGTTATCACATACCCCTTTTCCCGGATTATAGCATTTCCAAGGCTGTATGTCTCACGAAATATCGGATTCACGCCCAGATTAAAATATTCTACCTCACCCTGATCAATACAGAATATAATACCTATACTTCTGGTATTACCCGGGTAGACATTTGCCAGATAAGGCTGCTCCTCAAAGATGGTATCACGCCATTTCTCCTGTTCTTCCTCGCGCACCGCATATGCCTTTCCCGACAGTCGTATCATCTCTTTATATTTTGTATAGCAAAGGATCTGAACCCGTCCATCTTCCAGAAGTTCCTGACAGAAATTCTTCCCCCTTGCCGTATAAAAATACAGGGCATCCGATTCATAATGGATCGCACTGATATTCCGTATCTGCGGCGCACCATCCTTATCCACTGTTGCAAATGCAAGAACTCCTACCAATTGCATCTTCTTTAAGCATGTTTTTAAATCCATCTATCGTTCCTCCAATACAAAATAACCAGACATCCGCATTCCTGTTCGCGTTTGTTTACTCTACAATTTTAATTCTTCCCTGTTTTCTTGTTAACATGGAAGCACCTCCCCAGTAATCTCATTTCTTGTCTTCCAGCACTGAGGATCTGCTCCGTAAAAGCTCCCGGTCGTTCCATTTGCAACAGCCGGACACCCTCTACACCATGCCTTTAATTCACACTTGCTGCATTTGCTGAATTTCTCATAATCTCTGTATTTCTCCATCTGACAGATCCACACATCTGCCAGCCGGTCCTCAAATACATTTGCCACCTTGCTGTCCATAACACGCCTGCATGCCATCACGTCACCATTTGATGAGATCGTGATATGGCAGTTACCACAATTACAACCCGCATAGATCATGCCTACCTGTGCATTTTCCGGCAGCGTAAACGCTCCTGTTTCATACTCATATAACGTCCACAGATGATCCTTTTTATTAAAATACGTCTTGCAGCCTGCCGCTTCATATGCCTTATACTTCGCATCACAGACAGACAAAAGCTCCCGGTACTCCTCCGGTGTCATGCTGGTATCGACCTCTCCACCGGTCGGTACATATCTTGAAAATGCATACACATCCACGCCAGTCTGAACAACTGCATCGATAATATCCGGTATCTCATGCATATTTGTCTTTGAAACCGTACTCATGATAATGCTCCGGATTCCTGCCCGATTCAGACAGCCGACTTTTTCCAGCGTCAGATCGAAGCTGCCCGGTTTCCGAAACCAGTCATGGGTCTCTCTCATTCCATCTAACGACATCTGGTATTTTTCACAGCCACAAACGGCTAACATTTTACAGATCTCATCGTTCAGATAGAATGGATTTCCCATGATTGTAAATGGAATATTTTTGCTCTTTAACAGAACCATCAATTTCCAGAAATCAGGATGCAGGATAGGATCGCCGCCAGTAATATAGAAGTACGGTACTCTGTGATAGACCTTACAGAAATCTTCACAGTTCGCCACAACCTCCTGCATCTGCTCCCAGGTCATGCTCTTTAATTCCTTACATCCTGTCCCTGAAAATATATAACAGTGCTTACACCGCTGATCACACTCATCTGTGATATGCCATTGAAATGCAAAATACTGACTCATCCTGTCCATGCCTCCTTATTTCTTCATCTTATTTCTGCTCCGGCTTGTCGGATGCTCCACATGCTGTTCCACACGCTGCCGGTTTGTCGGATGCTCCGCATGCTGTTCCACATGCTGCACCTGCCTGCTTGTCCTTATCGTCTTCCCAATCTGCAATATTTGATAATGCCATCTTCTGTTACCTCCTGATAATTTTATTTTTGGGCTGTTGCCCTCTTGCATTATCAACATAACAAATTCTGATTTTCGAAAAAAGTACGCACTTTTTTATTACCTGGTCACAAAAAGTAACCCCGGTTACCTTTTTGTAACTAATTGACCACACATGGGATGTTAGATTATAATTGGATGTAACAAGAAAAAAGAATATTGGGTGCAAAATAAATGTTAGATATAAAACAAATACATGGAGGTAATGTTATGTTAACAAAAGAAGAATTACCAGAATGTCCGGTTGCAACGACCGTTGCTCTGATCGGAAGTAAATGGAAGCTGCTTATTATAAGAAATCTGTTACAGCGTCCATGGCGATTCAACGAACTCAAACGCGATCTGACCGGCATCAGCCAGAAGGTTCTGACCGACAGCCTTCGCTCAATGGAAGAAGACGGGCTGATCACCCGAACCGTATACCCGGAAGTTCCGCCACGCGTAGAATATGCGTTAAGCGACCTCGGACAGACCTTAAAGCCAATCCTTGACTCTATGGTCGAATGGGGTAACGCCTATAAACAAATGTAAAAAAAGCCATACATAGTGGAAATAATACCTTAAAAAAGAGCACCCGACCGGGTGCTCTTGCTTTATCTTTTCTTTGCCGCCTTGGCTGCTTTCTCCTGCTTCCGTTTCTTTGCCTGCTCAGCCATGAATAATTTTCTGAGATTTTCCAGCTTTGCGGCTTCCTCTTTTGCGGTATTCAGATCATCTGTGACCTTGTCCTGTGCATCCTGACTGTCAAATCTTACAAATTTCTCAAATACGGTCGGATAAGTGAAAGTCTTTTCTATATTCTCACACTGAAATAAAATACGGATGTGTGTACCATCACATTCAACTACGTTTCCCTCACCAAATTTTACATGTTTCACTTTTTCGTTTTCAAACATAACCTATCTTCCTCTCTACCTATTGAAAACATCTCCAACTGCCAATATGTGCCCTGTTTCGTCTTGCCGCTACGGCTAAAAAATAACTTTTTATTTCAAGTTTCTATATTAATATTACCAAATATTTTCCATAAAATTCCAGTGCAAATTAATTTTCGTAAGAAATTCGTGAAAACCCACACTCAATCTTTCAAATTTTGTAAAAAATTTATTCTTGACATTTACCCGGCTATTCAAATATGCAGAAAACCGTCTCAGAAAACAATGCACTTTTTAAGCCTCGCCTGCGCTAATTGCAGAAACTTTCATATCTGTTTTGTTTGGAACTATCCGATATATTACAAAAGCAACAGTTACTATATATTACACTATTATGTAGCAAGCCTTTTTCAACGCCGGTCCTTAGCGAGTTGCCATAGGCAAGGGGCTTAGTACCGCTGCGTTGAAATAGAGTGCAAACGACTTGCGGAATAATAGGTGTAATTATAGTACTAGTTGCTTTTAATATCTTTCATTCTGTTCCAAACAAAACAAATATGGAATTTTCGCTTATCTTGCGGAGGCTTTTAACAGTTCAGCCACCTCAGCTTCTGTGGATAAGGACAATGCTTTTGCTGCAAGCGCATCTGCATCTGCCTTTGACCATTTGGCGATCGTGCCTCTGGTTCTTAAAACAGAAGTTGCCGATACACTGAACTCTCCCAGTCCAAAGGAGATCAGAAGTGGGATCAGTAATGGATCAGCTGCTGCTTCACCACACATACCTACCATGATGCCTGCTGCATTTCCTGCTTCAATAACATTCTTCATGGAACGAAGAACAGCAGGATTGTATGCGGAATACAGATATGCAACCTTGGCATTTCCTCTGTCAACTGCCATTGTGTACTGGGTCAGATCATTTGTACCGATACTGAAGAAATCAGCTTCCTTTGCCAGAAGATCTGCGATCAGGCTGGCTGCAGGAGTCTCGATCATAACGCCGACCTGAATATCCTTGTTATATGCGATTCCCTCTGAATCTAACTCCTTCTTAAGTTCCGCTACCAGTTCTTTTACCCGTCGAATCTCATCCACACAGGTAACAAGCGGAACCATGATCTTAATATCGCCAAATGCACTCGCACGAAGCAATGCACGAAGCTGTACCTTGTAGCTGTCCTCATTTTTCAGACAATATCTGACTGCACGGAAACCGAGAAATGGATTGTCTTCTTTCTCCAGTCCCAGATATGGGATATCCTTGTCTCCGCCGACATCCAGTGTACGGATAATAACTTCTTTACCCTGCATCGTCTCAGCTGCTGCCTTATAAGCTTCAAACTGCTCGTCCTCTGTTGGCAGGCTGTCTGTTCCCATGAACAGGAACTCAGTACGGAATAAGCCTACGCCTTCACCATCAGCAACTACAACACCCTTGGCATCCTCCGGATTGCCGATATTGCCATATAAAGCTACCTTTGTTCCATCAGCAGTTACTGTATCTTTTCCTCTGTAGATCTGAAGCAGTTCCTTCTCTTTCAGGTAATCTGCACGCTTTGTCTCATATTCTGCGATCTCATCCATCGCAGGTTCTAAGATGCAAACGCCTTCGCATCCGTCTACAACTGCCATCATACCATCGGACACCTGATCTACGATACCATCTACACTAAGTACAGCAGGGATCTCAAGTGCTCTTGCAAGAATAGCTGAATGAGAAGTCTTACCGCCAATCTCGGTGATAATACCTGCTACATTTTCCTTTACGATCCCTGCTGTCATGGATGGTGTCAGATCCTTTGCGACGATCACTGTACCTGCCGGAACATCTCCGATATTAATATCCGGCGTACCGGTAAGGATCTTAAGCATACGGACACGGATATCTCCTACGTCAGTTGCTCTCTGTCTGG
This sequence comes from Clostridium sp. AM54-37XD, assembly GCF_003478225.1. Lineage (NCBI taxonomy): Bacteria > Bacillati > Bacillota > Clostridia > Eubacteriales > Clostridiaceae > Clostridium > Clostridium sp. AM54-37XD. Next base: position 265,426 of record NZ_QUEV01000002.1, on the reverse strand, counting down.
TCAGTTCATCATCTACCTGGGAGAACATGGATACGAACATATCACATACACTGTCAACGGCTGCTTCTGCACATTCGCCATTACCGATCAACTCCTTGACCTGATCCTGCATAAATGGATCACTTATCAAAACGATATGTCCTTCCAGGATCTCTGCATTATGTTCTCCAACCTTTTCTTTCATTGCATCTGCCATTTTCTGAGTCTTTTCAACAAAAACTTCCATAGCATTCTCAAATCTCTGAAGTTCAGCATCTGTATCTGTTACTGTATGCTGCTTATATTCCGGTTTGCCATCACTGATGATGACAACCTTTCCGATGCCATAACCGGCTGAGCCGCCTATTCCTTTTAACATATCTTCTACCCCGCTTTCCAGATGAAAGAATGCTGTCTGACTATTCGCCAAGACCGGATTCAACCAACTCTACTGCCTTTGCGAGAGCTGCCTGCTCGTCTTCACCGTCACACTCAATTGTCATCTCTGTTCCACACTTAATACATGCTGCAATGATCAGCATAACGCTCTTTGCGTTGATTCTCTTACCGGCAATATCGATTGTTACGTTACATTTGAACTTTGTCATTTCCTTTGCAAATACTCCTGCCGGTCTCATGTGTAATCCCTGCTCATTAATAACTTTAACTGTCTGTGATACCATAATTATCTTCTCCTTTTTATATCTCTTTTATCATTTGTCCGATTCGGACAAACGCATGATCAACATTGTTACTTTTGATTTAATATTTGAAATATCCCTGTTTTATTTATATCCGGCAGGAACAGATTCTTTCTGTTCCCACCGTTGTTAAAAAGGATAGGGTTTTTGTTTTTATTCTTCTGCTACATTTTTCTTGATCAGACCGAGCAGTAAACAGGTTACTACAGAACCGATCACCCATGAAAGAATGTAGAATAACGGATGTCCTACTGTTGCAAATACGAAGATTCCTCCGTGTGGCGCCATCAGTGTACATTTGAATGCTGCTGATAATGCTCCTGCTACACCTGCACCAACCAGGGTACATGGGATAACATGAAGCGGATCTGCTGCTGCAAATGGAATCGCACCCTCTGTGATGAAGGAACAACCCATTACAAAGTTAGAAACGGCTGATCCTCTTTCTGCCTTTGTGAATTTCTTAGGGAACAGCTTACATGCAAGTGCAATTCCCATTGGTGGAACCATACCGCCGATCATTACGGCTGCCATGGAAATGTAGCATGCCTGAACGGCTGCATCACTCTGGGATGCACCGGCTGATACAAGGTCTGCTGCTGTAGAAAGCATTCCCGAGCCGAATACATAAGCTGCCTTGTTGATAGGACCGCCCATGTCGATCGCCATCATTGCTCCGAGGATCAGACCAAGGAGAGCTAACAGATTCTTATCTGCAAGTGATGTAAGCATATTGGAAAGTCCTGTATTTACAAGGCCGATCAATGGATTAAAGATAAATACCATCAATACGCCTACAAGGAAAATACCAACTAACGGATAGATCAATGTTGGCTTGATACCCTCTAATGACTGAGGGAACTTTGAACACATCTTCTTTAATAAAAGTACGATATAACCTGCAAGGAAACCTGCAAGAATACCACCTAAGAAACCGGATACTGTATTACCGGAGCCTTCGCCTACAAAACCGAATTTTGAGATAAAATTCTGGAATGGGGAAAGGCTTGCACCTGCCCATACATATTTTGCGATCGCTGCATTACCGGATGAAGCAAGAAGTCCGCCGGTAAATCCAACTGCAAGACCCGGACGATCTGCGATCGAATATGCGATATAACCTGCAAGTACCGGAACCATCAGTCCCATGGACAGATCTCCGACATATTTAAAGAATGCGGAAAGTGGTGTACAGGTACCGAAGTTTGAACCACCGGTTGAACCATATCCACAGATTGTATCGATCAGGAATGCCAGTGCGATCATGATACCGCCACCGATAACGAATGGAAGCATATGGGATACACCGCTCATCAGATGCTTGTAGATCTGACTTCCAACACCGCCTGCGCTTTCTTCCTCTGCTTTCTTTCCACTCTCATGATGCACCGAAACCTTGCCATCGATTACTTTATTGATAAGCTCTTCCGGTTTGTGGATACCATCTGCTACCTTTGTAAAAAGAACTGGCTTGCCGTCAAATCTTGCAGTCTCCACATTCTTATCGGCTGCTACGATAATACCGTCACATTCTTCAATCTCCTTTGCTGTCAGACGGTTCTTAACACCGCCGGATCCATTTGTTTCAACCTTGATCGAAATGCCCATTTCATTTCCTTTTTTCTCAAGGGCTTCCGCTGCCATAAATGTATGTGCGATACCGGTCGGACATGCTGTAACTGCAAGGACTCTGTATCCTGTCTTTTCCGGTGCGTTTTCCTTCTTATCTTCTGTTGCTTCTCCAAGTTCATCCGCGAACTTTTCCATCTCATATTTGCTGCAGATATCTAAGAACTGATCTGCATTCTTTGCTGCAAGAAGTTCTGCTCTGAAGTTCTCATCCATCAGCAACATACTGAGTCTTGATAATACTTCCAGATGTACATCTGCGCCCTTTTCCGGTGCTGCGATCATGAAGAACAGGTTTGCAGGCTGTCCGTCTAATGAATCATAATCTACACCGTCCGGTACTGTCATAGCTGCAAGTCCCGGCTGCTTAACTGCTGCATTCTTGGAATGAGGAATCGCGATTCCCTCTCCAACTCCGGTCGAACCGGATTCTTCTCTTGCAAGAATTCCTTTCTTGAATTCTGCCTTATCTGTTATATTGCCCGATTTTGCATGAAGATCGATCAGATAATCAATCGCTGCGTCTTTAGAATCTACTTTTACACCAAGGGCAATTCCTTCTTTTTTTAATAACTCCCTTATTCTCATACTCATTCTCCTTTACTCAAATACCGGTTTATCAGGATCTGGTCAGTTCAGTCGGTTCTTCTCCCTTTTCCCCAACTGTTAAAATTGTCCTAAAAGTTTCTCAACCTGGTCTTTTGTTGCAAGTCCTTCTGAAAATGCAGTTGCACTGCCTGTTGCTGCGCCGTACTTTAATGCTTTCTTGTAATCATGCTCTGCAAAATAGCTTGCGATAAATCCTGCCACCATGGAATCTCCGGCTCCTACAGAATTAACAACTTTTCCTTTTGGAACGCCCATTCTGTATGTCTCTCCGGTCTCTGTGATCAGCATAGATCCGTCTCCTGCCATGGAGATCGCTACGTTTCTTGCTCCAAGTGCCTGTAATCTCTTTGCATATTCTTCAATCTCCTCATCGGAATGAAGTGTTACGCCAAACATTTCTCCAAGCTCGAAGTTATTCGGCTTGATAAGAAACGGATGATACTTGAGAACATTTAACAGGAGATCCTTCGTAGCATCGACTACGATATCAACCTTCTTGCCTGCAAGTCTTGCCATGATCTTCTCGTACACATCAGATGGTAAAGATGGTGGGATCGCTCCTGCCAGAACCAGACAGTCACCGTCTGTTAAACCATCTAATTTCTTATAAAGTTCTTCCAGTTCTGCATCGCTGATATTGGGGCCTTTTCCATTGATCTCTGTTTCTTCTCCGGCTTTCAGCTTAACATTGATTCTGCTAACGCCATCTGAAACCGTGATGAAATCAGCTTTTACACCAAGGGCAGCGACTCCTTCTTCAATCGCTTTTCCGGTAAAGCCTGCAACAAATCCAAGTGCTACAGAATCTACGCCCAGATTCTTAAGGACTGTTGAAACATTGATTCCCTTTCCACCGTAGAACAGGGCTTCTTCTCTGCTTCTGTTTACCGAACCGATTTCCAGTTTTTCCATTCTGACAACATAATCGATTGCCGGATTGAAAGTTACTGTGTAGATCATTCCTTCATTACCTCCTTTATGACTGTTGCATCTGCATACTTATCATTTACAAGTCGGTCGGTGATAATACACGCCTTCTTGATTCCTGCAAATGTAACCGCTGTAACCTTGTCAAACTTCGTGTGATCGGCAAGGACAACACTCGCATAAGATCGGTTGACCGCTTCCATCTTTACAAGTGCTTCTTCTACATCGACTGTCGTGAAACCGTAATCTGTATGTACACCGTTGGTTCCAAGGAAGCATTTTGAGAAATTGAACATCTTCATATTATTTACAGCATCTGCACCTACCGTAGATTCTGTGACCGGCTTTCCAAGTCCTCCGATCATGTATGCCCGAAGTCCTTTGTTCATCAGCCGTTTGATATGTGCAATTCCATTTGTGACAAATGTCGCTCTGGTTGATTCCAGATACTCGATCATCCATCCGGTACTTGTTCCTGCATCTATGAAAATAAAATCGTCATCATTGATCATATTCACCGCATACCGCGCAATTGCTTTCTTTTCTTCCACACAGAGCTGCTCTTTTACACTGACCGCAATCTCATCTGCAATAAACTGGTGTGCAACTGCTGTAGCTCCTCCGTGTACCTTATTCAGTTTTCCCATTTCATCGAGAGCGATAAGATCCCGCCGTATGGTTGATTCTGATGCTCCTGTGCACTCTGTCATTTCTGCAACTGTGATCGTTCCTTTGTTCTTCAAAGCTTCCAGTATCTTGTTATATCTTTCTTCCGTAAGCATATATATAGGTCTCCTTATTAACAAATCATTTTATTATTTGCAATTCAATTCATATATATGCATTATAACCAATTTTTCATTCAAAATCAATCATATTCGTTCAACTTGGATTTATATTAACACACATTTCGTTCAGAATCAATCATTAATTTGCATTTTTTTGAAGTTTTTTGAACAGATATGAAAGAAACGGAATTAAAGAAAGCAGGCAGTCTCGTTATAAGACCACCTGCCGGTTTTCTTTCTTCTGCTGTCAATGCCGATCCCGGAGAACTAAGCGCAAGTTTTCCTGGCATCGGAACACCTTCTTCCTGCTGATTGATATATGACATCAGCCAAAGGGTCATAGCTGCGTCTCTTCCAAAAAGGATCTCATTATAGAGTTCTTTTTTGCATACGAAATTCTAAAATATAAAATGGGACGTCACCATATATTTCCGGTTGTTCCTGTCTAAAATTACATATATAATATAAATATCTGCATTAGCTGATATGGGGGGACTTATTAAGTTAACAGATCAAATATTTTCATTACATAATTCGGAGGTAATTTCTATGAAACATTCCAATTCTTTCTGGAAACGTACAATCATCGGATGCAGCCTGCTCGGTATGGTTATCGTAACTGCATTGCCAGCACAGGCAGCAGTTCAGGCAGCAACTTTAAATGAGCGCACAGTTTCCGCTGTCAGTACATACACAGGCACCAATGCTGCCCTTGCCACAAGTAAGACCGCAGCTATAAACACTGCCACTTCTACTACAAATACAACCACAAATGATGCCACCCTTACCGCAAACAAGACCACGGCCAAGAAAGCCGCGCTGAATAAAACATCTTTAAAGCTGAAGAAGGGCAAAACTTACCAGTTAAAAACAAAAAATGTAAAGGGAACGGTAACAGTAGTAGAGGGAAACTACAACTCCTCCATTCACTGGTTCCGAACCATAACGAAATCTTCCCTGCAGCAAACAGGCTTTTCAGTAGATACACGGTATTAAGCACAGTTCAAATGCAAATCATTCATTTCAGGGAGATAAGTTTTTATCTCTCTGTTTGACTATACTTAGGGAGAAAATTATGAATAATTCTTATAAAGATGAGATAAATAATAAAATATATGACTACATTGCCGGCTACATAAATTGTTCAACAGATCAATTAAAAGAAGAAGGCACACATTTCGTAAAGAACGAAAAGGCTGCTAATAATTATGTTAAAATTCTCAGCATCAGAGATACAAATATCATTTCTCTGTCTGAAGAAAAATATGAACTTGGAAAACAACTGTTATCAGGTAAAACTCGAGACGAATTATATGAAAGTACCTTGATTTTTGGTCAGACTATTCATTACATTCCTGACCTGAAACAAATGGTTAAATTACCTCTTTCAGATACCTTTTCGTTCAAATTATATGAAGGTAACAACATTAAAACATTATGTGATATCGAGGGCTTTGAAAATTCACTGGCTTTTGATGCAGAAGGAAATACAAATACAACCATCGTTTTATGTGCAATAAAAGATAACGAAATAATAGCAATTGCGGGTGCTGCTCCCACCGGTAAACTGATGGAAGTTGGAATTGATGTAAAAAAGAAATGGAGAGGATATGGTCTAGCCCGTTTGCTGGTTAGAAATCTGACAGTCGAAATTCTGGAACGAAATATGATTCCATTTTATAGTGCGTCTGTTACAAATCTGGCTTCCCAAGCAGTAGCCATCCGAAGCGGCTATATGCCACTCTGGACAGATTCATTTGGAACACGCTAATCAGCGCACTATAAGTATAAAAAATAACCGCCCAGCCTGCAAACTGCGAGCGGTTATTTTTAACCAATCATATCAAGGCTAACCGTCTATCGGTGGCACTCTTTATTTATGAACGATAATCACCGTTGATCTTAACGTAATCATAAGTCAGGTCACAGCCCCACGCCTTGGCGGATGCTTCGCCCTGATTCAGATTGACGTTGATATAGATATCATCCTCAGATAATACCTCAGAGGCTTTTTCCTCAGAAAATGGAATACCGGAACCGTTTCTGCATACCTCTACGATACCCTTCTCAGATTCAAGATCTACATCTACTTTATCGATATCGAAATCCGCTTCTGCATATCCGATCGCACAGAGAATACGTCCCCAGTTTGCGTCTTCACCAAACATCGCACATTTGGTCAGTGGGGAACGGATAATGCTCTTTGCAACGATGATCGCTGTATCCTGATCCGGCGCTCCAGATACTGTACATTCCAGCATCTTGCTTGCGCCCTCTCCATCACTTGCGAGCATCATCGTCATACACTCCATAACGATGTACAGTGCTTTCTTGAAAATTGCATAGTCGTCATTTTCTGTTACGATCTCTTCATTTCCTGCAAGTCCGTTTGCCATGACACTTAAAGTATCATTTGTCGATGTATCACCATCTATAGACAGACAATTATAGGTTACCTTTACGATCTCACTCAGAGCCTTCTGGATCATATCGGCTGAGATTGCAACATCCGTTGTGATAAAGTTCAGCGTGGTTGCCATATTCGGATGGATCATACCGCTTCCCTTTGCCATTCCACCAAGACGACAGGTCTTGCCACCAAGTGTGAATTCTACTGCAACCTGCTTATCAACTGTATCTGTCGTCATGATCGCATTTGCAGCCTTATCATTGCCATCGGCACTTAAACCGCCAGCAAGCTCTTTCATGTGCTCTTCAAATGGTTCGATCGGAATGATCTGACCAATCACACCGGTCGATGCATTGATGATCATATCTGCATCGATTCCCAGTGCATCTGCTGCCAGCTCACAGATCCGCTCTGCCTTTTCCACGCCATCCGCATTACAGGTATTTGCATTCTTTGAATTAACGACAACTGCCATGGCTTTGCCGCCTGTTGCCTTCAGATGCTCCTTAGTTACAAGGATTGGCGCACCTTTTACCTTGTTCTGTGTATATACAGCTGCTGCATTACATACTGTACTGCTGTAAACCATACCCAGATCGTTCTTATTCTTATCGGAATTCAGTCCGCAGTTTATACCATTTGCCACAAATCCCTTTGCCGCACAGACACCACCGTCTACATATGTGTATCCTTCGTATGTTTTCTTCTTCATAATTATCCGTAGCCAAATCCTGTCAACTTCCACGTTTCATTCCGCTGCTGCCGATCAGCGATTCGCCACTGCCTCCTTTTTAAGATATATAAAACTCTGCCTGTATTTCTATTATCTTACTTGCCGATCGCTGTCAGGAACTTGTCCAGTCTTCCGATCGTACGATCCTTGCCGATTACGTTCATGATCGTAGCAAGATCCGGTGAATTCTTCTTACCGGTTACTGCCACACGAACGATCGTGCAGACATCTGTGATCGATCCCTTATAAGCATCCGGATTCTTCTTATATTCCTTGACATTCGGGCAATAGCCAAGCTTATCACCCATTACCTTCATCTCGGCAAACCAGTTCTCTGCATCTAAGAACAGATCCTTCTTATATTCATTGATGATCTCTGCCATCTGATCTGCATTATACTTCTCGTCGATCTCGTAGGAAAGCTTCAGTTCATCCTCCGGCACATAGAGATAGCCGAACATCTCTGCCAGATCCGACCACTTACCAACATCCTTACGGACTTTATTTCCTGACATCTTCCAAAGGCTAATCGTCTTTAAGAAGCTCTCTTTATCATTTGTGCCAAATTCATACAGCTTCTCATCAAATTCTTTTGCCCATGCCATGATCTTCTCATAGCACTTTTCTTCTGAAAATGTGGAGATCATCTCTTTGCTGACATCATTTAACTTCACCATGTCAAATAATGCACCGGATGCCGGCATCTTCGCAAGTGACAATGTGAAATCATCGATCGTCTTATCAGGATTTGCTGCATGCCATTCCTCATAATTGGAATTGGCGATCGTCATCAGATATTCCAGTACACTCTCGGATGGATAGCCCTGCTCCTGATAGAAGCCAACGGCTGCCTCCGGGTCTTTTCTCTTACTAAGCTTTCTCTTATGCTGATGTTCATTTCCATCCTCATCCACGGATATTTCCATCTTCATAATTGGTGAAATATGTGCATACTCAGGAAGTTCAAATCCGCACAGTTCAAATAACTGCTTATGAAGCGGATAGGATGCAAGCCATTCATCACCACGGATGACCATATTTGTTCTCATGAAATGATCGTCTACTGCATGTGCAAAATGATAGGTTGGAATTCCGTCAGATTTTAACAGTACAACATCCATCATATTCTCAGGCATCTCGATCTTACCACGGATCGGGTCACTGTAAACAACCGTCTTTCCTGCTTCGCCCGGGCTCTTAAGTCTGACAACATAAGGTTCTCCGGCTGCTAGTTTCTCCTCGATCTGCTCGTATGTCAGATTTCTGCCAACTGCATACTCTCCATAATATCCGATATCTACCTTTGCAGCCTCCTGCTTTGCTCTTATCGCATCCAGTTCTTCCGCAGTTGTAAAATCAGGATATGCATATCCCTCCTGCATCAGCTTCTTAACGCAGATCTGATAGATCTCTTTTCTCTCGCTCTGCTTATATGGTGCATATGTGACAGGGCTTCCTTCAAATGGTCCCTCGTCAAATCCAAGATCAAACTTGTTTAAGGAATTGATGATCTCCTCCACGCCATTTTCAAGCTCTCTCTTTCTATCTGTATCTTCTATTCTAAGATAGAACACACCACCGCTCTGCTTTGCAAGTTTTCTTGATATCATAGCAGCATATAAACCACCGATATGCATATATCCGGTTGGGCTTGGCGCAAATCTCGTTACCTTCGCACCCTCCGGCAAGTCTCTCTTTGGAAATCTTGCTTCGAGATCGTCTACCGTTCCTGTTATATCCGGGAATATTAATTCTGCTAATTTGTTATAATCCATCTTATCTGCCACCTCTTATATCAAATCTATTTTTCGTTTCTTACCGCCTGACAGCACCTAATCGACTGTCAAAACACATATAGTAAAAAATACCACAAACCCCCGGCTTTGTACAGGTCTTTTCTCCCGTTTGCACTCAGGTGGACAAAAAAGACCCGGGATTTTTCCCGGATCTCTTTTCGACTTATTTCTTACTCACGATAAAGTAAGTAGCTGTACATGTCAGCGTATTCGTGTTTGCCCTGTTTGATGAAATCAATGGCATCTCTTGGATGCTGGTTCAGCATACCGGTCAGCATGTAAGGTACATCATAGCCCCATACAGCATCACCCTTTTCCTTTAACGGAACCATGTAACGCTCAATGAACTTCAGGATATGGTACAGATTGTACTTTGGATTACGAAGGAAGCCAAGCAGCAATTCCATCGCGCAATTTCCTGCACCTCGTCCCATAGAGCTTACCGTTCCATCTAACATGCTTGCTCCATGTCTCATTGCTTCAACAGTATTTGCATATGCCATCTTCATGTTGTCATGTGCATGAATACCAATCTTCTTACCGTATTTCTCTCCAACTGCCACATATTTCTGTGTCAGTCTCTGGATCTGCTCCGGGTATAAAGAGCCGTAGCTGTCTACAATGTAGATTCCGTCTACATTTGATTTGCCTAACATCTCAAGGGCGATATCGATCTCTGACTCCTGATCCTTTGAGATCGCCATAATGTTACAGGTCGTCTCATATCCCTTTGCATGTGCATCCTCTATCATCTCGATCGCAGCAGGCATGGTGTTGATGTATGTAGCCACACGTATCATGTCAATAACACTGTCTGCTCTGTCAATAATATCTGTCTTGTAATCGCATCTTCCGACATCCGCCATAACAGATATCTTCATCTCTGTATTATTCTCTCCGACTATACTGCGAATGGCTTCTTCGTCACAGAACTTCCACTTTCCGAACTTCTCTACATCGAACATCTCCTTGGAAGCCTTGTAGCCGAATTCCATATAATCAACACCAGCCTTCAAATTTGCTTCATAAAGTGCTTTTACAAATTCATCTGTAAAATAAAAATCGTTGACAAGTCCTCCATCTCGAATTGTAGCATCAAGCACCTGAATATCAGGTCTGTACGTGATCATATCTCCGCCTATCATCGCTGTTTCCTCCTAAATCTTTTTTATCACCTGATGAGCCGCTCAAACTCTCAGGGGTATCCAACGCTCTTTCTATTTATTTTCTCACTTTAACGCGTTGGCGTGAGTATAGTATAACAGCTTTTTGAAATAATGCAAGCACTTTTTTACTTCAACGCAATAAACTTTTTCACTTTAAAGTTCCGCGATGACTGTCCTATCATAGAAAAAGCTCCCGGACATCCCACCCCTGCTGCATACTGCCTATACGAAATAACATTGCGAGAATTTCGTTGTTCACTGCACATTGTCAGTAAATGCGGGCGCAGGTTCTCACCGAAGGTGAGTTTGCGCAGGAGCATTTACGAATCAGACATGTGCAATGAGCAGAAATCGCAGCAAGTTATTTCGTATAGGCAGTATGCAGCAGGGATGGAGTGCCCGGAAGCTTTTAATAATAATATATCATTACGCCCGCTTCAGGCTACCAACCCGAAGCTCGAATTCATCCAATGCTTCCTGCTCCGGATTCTCACATTTCAGATGAACCAGATTGATCAGTCTGGTATGTGGTTCATATTCGTATTTATTATCAATGTCCGCCGGATCAAGTCCCAGTCTGAACCACAGATGATTCATATGCGCTTTCGTCACAGAATTCTCATACAGCACCTTGATCGGTGTCTGCAGACTGTAGCTGTACTCTGTCTTCGCATCCAGATAAACAGGCATACTGCACACGATATTTCGGGAGCTGTTGCCGATCAGAATATTATAGACGCCTTCCTCTGCTACCCACTGATGCAGGTCACTGTCAAAGGATGCAAAATCCTCCTTCGTCAATGTAAATGTCACCTTTTCACGCTCACCATATGCCAGCCGGATCTTCTTAAAAGCTTTCAGTTCCTTTACAGGCTTTGATATCGTCGCATACGGATCACTGATATAAAGCTGAACAACTTCCATACCCTCTGAAAACTCTTCCGGTCCCTGATTGATCACATCCACAGCAATCCGAAGAGAATCCGTCAGCACCGGCATCTTCTTATTATCCACTTTGCCATCCGGATAAACCAGTTCCACCGGAACAGAATCTGCGATTGCACGCTCATTGCTGATCTCAAAATGACTATAGGATAAGCCATGTCCAAATGGATACAACGGCTCTACCATTTTCTTATCATAATATCTGTATCCGACGTAAATCCCTTCTCCATAATTGACCTGATATCCATCCCCGGGGAAATTCAGATACGTCGGTGTATCCTTATGCTTCTTCGGGAAGGTCAGCGGCAGCTTTCCGGATGGATTAACACGTCCGGTTAAAATATCTGCCATCGCATGTCCGCCCTCCATTCCCGGAAGGAACATACAGAAAATACCATCCAGCTCATGCTCCCAGAGTGCCAAATCAACCGGGCCGCTTACATTTAAGATCAATCCTAATTTGACCATAGGATTTTCCCGTTTCAGATCTAACATCTGATTCAAAATCTGTGCATCCTCCGCGGACAGCTTCATATTCTTCCGGTCATTTCCTTCCATGCCCGGTATTCTGGCAACGCAGATATAGGTGGAAATGCCTGCACGCTTCCCTGCTGCCGGTATTCCGATACTCACCTCGACACCATTCTGGATCAGCCCCTCGTAGATGCTGCTGTCCTTATCTGTCGTAATACCTGCACTTCCGGTACCACAGTCATATAAACGGATAGCTCCGCTTCCACATAGGACAACCCCGGACATTACCTCCTCGTCTGATACAGTTTCAAATACAGAATCATTGCCCGCCTTTCCTTTCGACCGGATCGGGAAGATTCCATTTTCATTTTTCAATAATACAATTCCCTCACAGGCTGCCTTATATGCTGCCTGCTTCGACATATCCATAATATACTGTGCTGACATATCATAGCATTCCGGTGAACCATAGGTGTCCATCAGCTCCAGCACTCTCGCCACATTCCGGTCAAGCTCCTCTTCTGTCAGTTCCCCGGCTTCTACTGCCTGAACAACCTTCTCCGGATCTGCTGTGATTCCCGGCATATTCAGATCATTGCCTGCCTTTAACGCTGCGATCGGATCATATACTGCCCCCCAGTCTGATACGACCATACCTTCAAAGCCCCAGTATTTACGCAGAATACCGTCTAACAGCCATTCATTTGCCGTACAGGCTGTTCCATTGATCTTATTATAGGCTGCCATAACTGTCGCAGGCTGCGCCTGCTCTACACAGGCACGGAAACCAGGAAAATAAATCTCCTGCAATGCCCGTTCTGATATCGTTTCATTAATTCCCTGACGGTTCTTCTCCTGATTATTGGCAGCAAAATGCTTGATATTTGCTGCAACACCTTCCTCCTGCACACCCTTTACATATTCCGGGGCAAGTTTTGCTACCAGACACGGATCCTCAGAAAATCCCTCAAACAGTCTTCCGCCCAGTGGATCTCTGTGGATATTGATATTCGGTGTTCCAAGAAGCATACTCACGCCATACGCTCTTGCTTCTCTTCCAAGTGCATGTCCTGTCTGATTGACAACATCGGGATTAAAGGTTGCTCCCAGCATCATGCCACACGGAAAGCATGCCGGGGACATAATATCAGCCGCCGCATCGCCTGCCATTTCAACAAATGCAAGCGTCGTATCATTATTGGTTGTATGCTTTATAAATTGTTCCTTCAGATATTCCCGGACTTTTTTCCAGACCTTTGTCTCCTTTTCTGTCAGCTTGTCCGGACGGAAATAATCAAATATAACATTTCTTTCTTCTGTTGCACTAAAATTCTTCATCAGCCATGCTTCTTCCTCATCGCGTGGATTTGTACGCCAGGAAAGGATCAGATCTGCGATCAACTGTTCATAATTGATCCCGGTTCCGCCATCCAGCATACGGATCGCAGGCACCCCATATCTGGAAGCATCTGCTGTGCAGAAATTACTTGCACCGCATACCATGTCAGCCTTTTCTTCTATTGTCATTTGTTCCAGTATTTTCTTGATCTTATCTGTCATATTTTTATCTCCTGCTATTTGCAGCTATTTTCTATTCATCTGAAAACAGCTTACAAATTCTATCTACTAAATTCTGATTTTATAAAAGCACCCGCTTTACTGCGGTTTCCCAGCCGGAAAGCAGCATCCTCCGCATCTCTTCATCAATCTGCGGCTCAAATATCCGCTCCACCTGCCAGTTCTGCTTTATCTCTTCTATACTGTCATAATATCCAACAGCCAGTCCTGCCAGATATGCCGCACCAAGTGCTGTCGTTTCTGTTACGACCGGACGCACAATTTCCCCTGCTAACAGGTCAGCCTGAAACTGCATCAGGAAATTATTTGCACTCGCACCGCCATCTACACGCAGCCGTTTCAGCTCCATGCCGGAATCATTCTCCATTGCCTTTAACACATCATAGGTTTCATATGCCAGTGATTCCACGGTCGCCCGGACAATATGTTCCCTTGTGGTGCCTCTGGTCAGTCCCAGGATCGGCACCTCCTGGCATATGCATCCCAATATGGTGCGCCAAGTCCTGTAAATGCCGGAACCACATAGACACCATTGCTGTCCTTAACGGATAATGCTATTCTCTCTGTATCACCGGCTTTCTCGATCAGCTTCATTTCATCGCGCAGCCATTTGATCGCCGCTCCTGCAACAAATACGCTGCCCTCCAGTGCATACTGTACCTTGCCGTTCAGTCCGATCGCTATCGTAGTAAGCAGTCCATGTTCGGAATAAACAGCCCTGTCTCCCGTATTCATCAACAGGAAACAGCCGGTACCATATGTGTTCTTCGTATCTCCCGGTTCAAAACAGCACTGTCCAAATAAAGCTGCCTGCTGATCTCCGGCAACACCTGCAACCGGTATCGAACCGCCGAATAACCGTTCATCCGTGTATCCATAGATCTCACTGGAATTATGCACCTCCGGCAGCATACTTTCCGGTATCCGGAATTTCTCCAGCAATTCCTTATCCCACTCTAATGTGTGAATATTAAACAGCATCGTTCTGGATGCATTTGTATAATCCGTTGCATGAACCCTGCCGCCGGTAAGCTTATAGATCAGCCAGGTATCCACTGTACCGAAATACAGCTTGCCCTGCTCTGCCATCTCTCTTGCTCCGTCAACATGATCGAGGATCCACTCGATCTTCGTAGCGGAAAAATACGGATCTGCGATTAGTCCGGTCTTTTGCCGGATCACAGTATCATACCCTTCTGCCTTTAATGCATCGATCCGGTCAGCGGTTCTTCTGCACTGCCATACAATAGCCGGATAAATCGGTTCTCCTGTTTCTTTATTCCAGACAATCGTTGTCTCTCTCTGATTCGTAATTCCGATCGCTGCAATCTCTTCTACTGGAATACCAAGTGTCTCTCTTGCTTCCATCATTACGCTCATCTGAGATGCCCATATTTCCTTCGGATCCTGCTCTACCCAGCCATTTTCCGGAAAATACTGTGTAAATTCCTTCTGTGATACAGCAGCCATCTCTCCATTTTTTCCAAATAAAATTGCTCTTGAACTGGTCGTACCCTGATCCAGCGCCATTATGTATTTCTGCATTGTATATCCTCTTTATAAATAACAATTTTTCAGGCTGATCTAACTTCTGCCTGTCTTATGCTGCGTTTTCCTCGTTACCATAACAAATGAACAAAATACGGAGGCAGGTTTTGGTACAAGACTTCCCTGCCCCCGTATTTTATTGTGTTAACTGTTATATTATAATAAACAATTTCATATTGTGACTATATTTTGTGTTTTATACATTTAGCTTTTTTTATTCCAACATCTGGCTTGCTGGATCTGTTGGAAGCATATTACTTGAAGTTGTAATAATATCCTCTGCCTCAAATTCTACGATCTCCATAACTGGGGATTCATACTGTTTTTTCATTTTTTAAACCCTCCTTATATTTTCAATATCTTTATATTAATATCTTATCGTTCTTAATTCGCAAGCCAGTAGTTTAATGCGGAATTACCGTATTCCATGATATCCTGCAGTAATGCAACCAGCTTTGTATTGCTGTTGTTTCTCATATTATAGGCATAAGCAGATATACCATAGGTCATACGTGCTGACGCTTCACCATTTACCTGAACTGTAAATGTATAAGTTTCATCCATCTTTGTCGGAAGGATCTCATATGTAACACCATAATATTTGTTTGTGCCATATGGCTTTAGATTCTGACCTGCTATAACATCTGAAACTCCTGTTCCGTTGACATTGATCGTAATATCAGCAATATTCCCTTCATATTCAGATGTATCAATGATCACTGCAATACCAACACGGTTCTCAAGCACCAATGTTCGTCCACTGATCTTTACAACACCGGAATTTGTAACTGAGCTTCCGGAATTCGTAAATCCTGTTAATGAATGCTTTGCACTCGCATAGGTCTGATAATCATCAAAATCTGCATTTGCCAGATCTGAAGTGTTATATCCAAAATAGGTCTGAGCGGATGCACCATAGTTTACCAGATCAACCAACAGTGTCTTTAATACTTTACTTGTGCCATCCATTGCGATCAGCCGTTTTGCATAATCAGCAACACTGGTTGTATAAGCCTTGCTGTAGCAATTTGTCATTCCACCATCACTGGTACCTTCAAGCGTTGCTGTTATATCTTTCGTCATTTCCTTTGCTGCAATTCCTGTAAACTCTCCATACAGATATGTCTTGCCATTTACAGTCTTTGTAAGTTCTTTTGACAAGCCCGATGCTCCCTGTACTGTTCCGGATGCATCCCGGTACACAATTGTCGCATTCTGATAACGTTCCAGAACAGCCGGATCTACCAGATATACCAGAGAAATATCACTATCCAGTGTGATCGATACCTGTTTTATATTCAACAGTGAATCCACATAACCTTCTGTCAATGGATACAGCTCCAGATCCTCAGAACCAACAACTGAATTCTTATCATATATTCTTCCCTTGCTGTCTACCCATGCAATATAGGAAGGATCTGCTGCCTCCGGATATACGAGTTTTGCGCCCTCCTCCATGAAGTTTGAACCGCCGCTGATCACATTATTGTCTGTATCATAAAATGTTACTTTTCTTGTAACCTTGGTTTCTGAACTGAATGTCAGTGAACCATTGTCTGTTTCTACAAAAGATTTCCATTCGGATGTATGGTATTCTTTCTTCTCAGCATCTGTCAAAGAAGCTGCATATCCATTCAATTTGTAAGAAGCATTACCGGCTGCGATCTCTGACGACTCCATGAATGCACAATCGGTAACATTGCCTGCTACAGCTATCAGATTCATCGGTTCCATAGCAGTATTTGCAATACAGTTTGCAACTTTATTACCGTTACCATTTCCTCTGAAAATACCTGTTGTAGTACCTGTTGAACCATCTGTTAATGAAAACTTACCATTTGCAAAGCAGTTAACTATCGTTCCTGAAGTCGATGCCTCTCCTGCAAAAGCACTACAGGTTGTAAAAGCAACCGCAGTCATTGAACCTGAATAGATACAGTTTGCAATCAGACCATTATTAATTCCAACAAATCCACCCGTATATACAATTGCACCAGTGCCCTTGATCGTTCCCTTAAATACACTGTTAATAATTTGGGAACCATTTGCCTGATAAACATAACCACCAGACGGTGCCTGTCCATTCAACTGAATGTCCGCAGCAACCACACAATCCTTAACCGTACTTCCTGTAAGCATACATGCCAGACCACCGATCAATGCACCATCACTTACGATTGAACAACTGCTATCAATCGTACATCCGCTGATCTCGGTCTTCTCAGCCAGACCGCATAAAATACCACTGCCCGAACTCGATTCTCCGGAAAGTACTACATTGCTCATCTTCAGATTCTTGATCGTTGCTCCCTGTGTCTTTCCAAATAAACCAAACGGAGCTTCAGGACTATATTCTGCAGCCGTTATACTTGCCGTAAGTCCTGACACTGTATGTCCCGCCCCGTCAAATACTCCCGTATATGGATTAGCAGCACTACCGATTGGTGTCCATGTGGTTCCTGCCGGTATCGTAATATCCGCTGTCAGCTTTACACTTGCATATGACTCTGCCGTACCTGCATTTACCGCTTTTGCAAAGCTGCAAACTGTTCATATGTACTGATCTCCACTGCCGTACTCTCAGTCGCTGCATCTACAACAAATGCCCCAGCCTGTCCCCCTGCATACGGAAGTCCTGCCGGATTCATTGAGAAAACAGTAGCTGCTGCCGCAACGCAGGCAACGGTTCTCTTCATCTGTCTTACAAATAATTTATTTCCCATACTTCCTCCTCCATATCTCATCTGAATTCGTACGCTCATACTATTCACTTTAGCAGATTTTGTTATTAACTTCAAGGAATATATGGTTTTCTTTGGTTATTTTTTCCAAATTTATTTAAACATTCCAAATATTTTTATCTATATAATATAATTTTGTGAAAAGAATACTCACTTTTACATTCTATTTTTAACAAATTTCATACATATAGCTGTTTTGGAATCGATTCCCTCTAATATCTTTTCAGGATCATACCAGAAACATGTCCGTTTTATTTGAGATAATCATTTCTCAAAATCTGGTTCACACGTTCTACTTCTTCCCGAAGCCCACTGGAGGACATCCGAAGTGCGCCCTGCCCCATGATGATCAACTGTTCCAGTCCATCTGATGAGGCAACCGTCACCTTATATTTTCTGCCAAGCTCATGTGTCGTCTTTTCTATATACATATCAGCAGTCTCTGCTTCCTTCGTATAGACCACATGGATATTTCCATGCTTTGTGATGCTGCCCGGATTCTGCTTCACCTTATAAGCATCAAATACAAGGATCAATTCACAGCCGACATACCCCTGATAATTCGACATAATATCGATCAGCTTATCTCTGGCACTGTCAATGTTCACCGCCGCCAGTGCTTTCAGATCATCCCATGCAAATATCACGTTATACCCATCAACTAACAGATATTCTTTCTCGCCCTTTTGCTTCCTGTATGCCCCAGGTCTGGCAATTCCGGTATCCGCCGTCTTTGATCCGGCAGACAGTGTCTGCGCACCGGTAGTTTTGCTTTTACCATGTTCTGCCGCCTTTTTCACATACCAGTCCGCTTCCGATACACTCTTATTATGCCGATTGAAACCTGCTTTATTATAAGCTGCATTTTCCCGGCTGTTTGAACCATAGGTGCGGACAAATATATCCTCTAACTCTTTCTCATCATACACCGGAGCACCTGCGTCCTGCCGCTCGCGCGCCATCCGTTTTCGGTTATCCTCGTCTGCCTCAGTAGGCTCTGACGTTATATTCCGCAGGACATCTTCCATTCCTGCAAGTGCAAATCCCGGATCTTCTTTTACATGCATCATATCATACACATCGTACCAGTCCACGATATATCCGGCTCCATGTGCACAGAATACCGATGATGCCGGATTTGCCATATCAAGCTCCGGATCATAGGTACTTGCCGCCAGCACTTCATCTTCATTGTGGCATGGCTCATATCCCTGCAAGGTACAGGATAACTTACCCTGTCCTCTGGTATATGCCGTTACATCCTGCTGGTACTCCTGCATCGTAGCAACCGGTGCAGTTCCTGTCAGGATACTCATTTCACCCTCGATCTCCGGCTGTGCGAATCGTCCATGCATCCGTGTGATATCGTTCATTGCCCGACCGGTCATCTCTGTAGGGATCTCCAGTCGGAACGCATACACGGGTTCTAACAGCCTGCATTCTCCCATCATAAGCCCCTGCCTTACTGCACGATATGTCGCCTGACGGAAATCACCGCCCTCTGTGTGCTTCTGATGTGCCCGTCCTGCGGTCACTGTGATCTTCATATCCGTGATCGGTGCGCCTGTCAGCACGCCTCGGTATTCCTTTTCTTCCAGATGTGTCAGGATCAGTCTCTGCCAGTTCTTATCGAGTACATCCTCACTGCATATCGTATCAAACTGCATGCCACTTCCCGGCTCCAACGGTTCCATCAGCAAATGCACTTCGGCATAGTGACGAAGCGGCTCAAAATGTCCGACTCCCATTACCGGTTCTGCAAGTGTCTCTTTATATATGATCCTTCCCATACCAAATGATATGAGATAGCCAAATCTGTCTTTTACGATCTGCGTCAGCACCTGAAGCTGCACCTGTCCCATAACCTTCACAAAGATCTCTCCGGTCTCCTGTGCAAACTCCACATGTAACTCAGGTTCTTCTTCCTCTAACTGCCTGATATCCCGGAGCACGACAACTGCATCCTTGTCCTCCGGATAGCTGACTTTATAAGATAACACAGGTTCCAGTCCGGCAAATACATTTTCCTGTTCACATCCAACGCCCTGACCTGCGGATGTCTCACCAAGCCCGGTGACCGCACATACCGTTCCGGCAGAAGCCTCCTCTACCGGCTCGTAACGCGCACCGGAATAAATCCGTATCTGGTTGACTTTTCCTTCGGTTCCCTCGATCTGCTCTCTGCACTTTAAGCTTCCTCCGGTCACCTTCATATAGGTAAGACGTTCCCCTTTTGCATCTCTCGATATCTTGAAGATCCGTCCGCCAAATTCTGCATTATATGCAGGCATCACCATATAGGTATTCATCGCATCCAACAATTCCTGCACACCGGAGAGTTTGAGTGCCGATCCCCAGAAACAAGGAAATATCTTTCTGTCAAGAATTGCTTCGATGATATCCTCTACCTCAACCATACCACTATCCAGATAGGTATCTAACAGTCTCTCGTCTGCCATCGCGATCTGTTCATCTCTGTCCCCGGATGAGAAATCAACGCAATCCCCATCCAGCTTTTTTCGTATATTTTGGAAAACAGCATCTTTATCTGCCCCATCCATGTCCATCTTATTTACAAATATAAATGTCGGGATCTCGTACCGCTTCAACAGCTTCCATAATGTATCGGTATGGCTCTGTACCCCGTCCACACCATTAATGACAAGAATCGCATAGTCAAGCACCTGTAAGGTTCGTTCCATTTCCGCCGAGAAATCAACATGCCCCGGCGTATCAAGCAGTGTAATCTCCATGCCATCATATGTAAATACCGCCTGCTTGGAAAATATCGTGATCCCACGCTCCCGCTCCTGTGCATCCGTATCCAGGTAAGCATCCTTATGATCCACCCGTCCAAGCTTACGGATCTTGCCTGCCGTATATAACATGGCTTCCGATAATGTAGTTTTTCCCGAATCAACATGGGCAAGAATACCCACCACCAACTTTTTCATATCTGTATTTACCCTGTTTCTGTCCATCATATATCATATCGAGCATATAGCTGATGGATATTTTTCCATCCATCCCACATTTCATACGGGTCAGACTTCCTTCTTCTTATTCTTTCTCTGTTTTATAACTGCAAACTTCGCTGCATAGGCCGCGCCCAGTGCACATGGAAATACAAATGTTGCAAAACGGTATAGCAGTGCCATAGCTCCTGCTTTCGCACTTCCCACGATCGCACCAAACATTGCGATCATTACAAACTCACTGGAACCGATTCCTGCAGGCGTAGGAATAACTGCCGCCAGCATGACTGATACCGTCGTGATCGCCAGTGCCACATCCGGCGAAAATGCACCGCTCTTGTACAGTACAATATACGGAATCATAAACCAGCAGGAAAATTTACAAATGTTGATCAGCAGAACGCCAAGCAGCAGCTTCCAATGGCGCAGCAATTCCTTTGATTCCGTTTCCATGATATCACACTGTTCTTTGATTTTATCAAACTTTTCTGTAAATCGTCCTCTGTAATTCACCAGATTCATCAGCTTCTTTAAGATCTGATGGAACCATCCGGCACATACAAACAACAGTAAACATATCGTAATAATAACTGTAGCCACAAATCCAATTCCAATATATGCTTCATATTCCGCAAAGGTTTCATTCATATAATGGAAATGCAGCAGATACAGGATCACCGCCATGATTCCGATGCCTAATTTGTGCACTGCATATTCAATCATATACATACCAAATGCTTCTGATGTCTTCACTCCATACTCATTCAGGTAAACCAGAGCCGACACACCCGCTCCGCTTCCAAGCGTCGCCGTTCTGTAAAATGACACAAAATATGTCATTCCAAACGCCTGTCTGAATGTAAACGTCGGATTATACTGTCTGGCAAATAACATCGTGATCGTACTCTCAAACACACCATACAGCAATGTCGCCACAAGGATCAGCACGACGATCCAAGGGCTTGTCTTCACAAGCTGCTTTGCGATCGGTCCTGCCATATCCCGGAACACATATACGATCAAGCCGAGAAGCACCAGCACAAATGCCCATTTTATAATACTTTTCTGTGTTTCTGTTAATTTCTTCATACTCAACTTATTACTCCGTATCTTTTATCTATTGTTACTCAACTTCCATATATGCAGCATCCTCAAAAAAATCATTTTGCTCCGAAACGAATCTTACGACATCAGAAGATTTTAAATTTGGAGTATTTTTAATATAATCAACTAATAATTTTTGTCTTGTTGGTTTTTTCGCTGCATAATTTATCATTGCTGAAACAAAATCATAATAAGAATCATCAATAGCATTTAATAAAGCTGTTAATTCCTCCATATTCATCCTCCTTACATCTCAATACGCATATAAATATTGTATTCATTATAGCCATGGTTCTCAAAATAATACCAATATGGTCTGTTATCAATTCCATATGATGCATGAACTGCAAAAGGTTTATTTTTATATTTACTGTAATTCGTATTTATTTCACTATAAATCTTCGCATATTCAATATGGTTTAAAACAAAAGCATTGTAAATAAATTTCATATTTCCTCTTTTCTGCTTTATTCTAAACCGTTACTTTCCGCACAATTACACTATACCATATCCACACGCTCACCGACAACAACAAACACGCCCCACCACATTGCTGTATGGTGAAGCGTGTCTGTTTTGAGATAAATGATTATTTTGAAAAGATATTATATTCACATGTAAATCTTATTGGTTTTATCCAAAGAGCGGAGTTGAGTAATATCTGTCACCACTGTCCGGAAGGAGAACTACGATTGTCTTTCCTGCATTTTCAGGACGCTTTGCAAGTTCCTTTGCTGCTACGAAAGCTGCACCGGATGAGATACCAACGAGAATACCTTCTATACTTGCGATCTCTTTGCCGCCTTCAAATGCTGCATCATTGTCGATTGTGATGATCTCATCGTAAATTTTTGTATTTAATGTATCCGGTACAAATCCTGCACCGATACCCTGAATCTTATGTGCTCCTGCAGTTCCCTTTGAAAGAACCGGTGATGTAGCCGGCTCTACTGCTACAACCTTAACATCCGGATTCTGCTGCTTCAGATATTCACCGACACCTGTTACAGTTCCGCCTGTACCAACACCTGCTACAAAGATATCAACCTTTCCGTCTGTATCATTCCAAATCTCCGGTCCTGTTGTCTTTCTGTGTGCTTCCGGATTTGCAGGGTTTACGAACTGACCTGCAACGAAGCTGTCAGGGATCTCCTTAGAAAGCTCCTCAGCCTTTGCGATCGCACCCTTCATACCCTTTGCACCTTCAGTCAGAACGATCTCTGCGCCGTATGCTTTGATGATATTTCTTCTTTCAACGCTCATGGTCTCCGGCATAACGATGATTGCCTTATACCCCTTTGCTGTAGCGATAGATGCAAGACCGATACCTGTATTTCCGGATGTAGGCTCAATGATCGTAGCGCCCGGCTTTAATGTTCCCTTTCTCTCAGCATCTTCGATCATCTCTTTTGCGATTCTGTCTTTTACGCTTCCTGCCGGATTAAAATACTCTAACTTTGCAAGGATCTTTGCATTTAAGCCTTCCTTTTTCTCAATGTGATTGAACTCTACTAATGGTGTATTTCCGATTAACTCTGTTGCATCTTTATAAATTTTACTCATAACTTTAATCTCCTATTCTGATTCTATTTTTTCGTTTTGCAGGTGACCGATGATCTTCGATCACCCATATTTTTTTATTATTTTTATGTTCAATTATCTACTGTTTTTATTATTGATTATTCTGCGATTGCCTTAAATGCTTCATCCAGATCTTCGATAATATCGTCGATGTTCTCTGTTCCGATGGACAGACGAATTGTATTCGGCTTGATACCCTGATCTAATAGCTCAGCCTCGTTGCACTCTGAATGAGTGGTTGATGCCGGATGGATAGCAAGGGATTTTACATCTGCAACATTTGCAAGGAGTGAGAATAACTCAAGCTGATCGATAAATGCCTGTGCCTCTTTTGCTCCGCCCTTGATCTCAAATGTAAAGATTGATCCGCCGCCATTTGGGAAATATTTCTTATATAATGCCTGCTGTTCAGGATCCTCTGAGATGGATGGATGATTTACCTTCTCAACCAGTGGCTGATTTTTCAGATACTGTACAACCTTAAGTGCATTTTCAACATGACGTTCTACACGTAAGGATAATGTCTCAAGTCCCTGAAGGAAGATGAATGAATGTACCGGTGAGATAGTTGCGCCCATATCTCTTAACAGGATCGCTCTGATGTAAGTAACAAATGCAGCAGGTGCTGTATCCTTTGCAAAGCTTACTCCATGGTAAGATACGTTCGGCTCTGTTAACCATGGGTATTTGTCACTGGATGTCCAGTCGAAGTTACCACTGTCGATGATGACACCACCGATCGTTGTTCCGTGTCCACCGATGAACTTGGTAGCGGAATGTACAACAATATCTGCGCCGTACTCGATCGGGCGAACGAGATAAGGTGTTGCAAATGTATTATCTACGATCAATGGAATATTATGTGCATGTGCGATCTTTGCGATTCTCTCGATATCTACAACCTCTGAGTTAGGATTTCCGAGTGTCTCGATCTCGATACCGGTTGTATTGTCCTGAATAGCAGCTTCAATTGCATCATAGTCAAATGGATCAACGAATGTTGTCTCGATTCCAAAATCCGGAAGTGTATGTGCAAGAAGGTTATATGTTCCACCGTAGATGTTCTTTGCTGCTACGATGTGGTCACCCTTATGTGCAACTGCCTGAAGTGCATATGTCAGAGCTGCTGCTCCCGAACCAACTGCAAGTGCTGCTACGCCACCCTCTAATGCTGCGATTCTCTTTTCGAAAATGTCTTCTGTAGGATTTGTAAGTCTTCCGTAAATGTTACCTGCATCTCTGAGACCAAATCTGTCTGCCGCATGCTGGCTGTTATGGAATACATATGATGATGTAAGATAGATCGGAACTGCTCTTGCATCTGTTACAGGATCCGGTGTTTCCTGTCCTACGTGTAACTGTAATGTTTCAAATTTTAAATTTCTTTCGCTGTATGATTTCTTTGCCATAATTTTTAATCTCCTGTTCTTTTCTCCCAGCTGATGTACGTATCCGTTTCTTCTATCATTATGTACTGCCGTTTTATTATCTGTCATTTTATTCTGTATTCGTTATTTGCTCCCTATGCCGGAGCTTATCATTTCGTCATTCATGGATATTCTTATCCGGACTTACTCTAGCGACAACATCTGTAAATTCCGCCTGCTGATAACGTTTGTCTGGTAGTACACATTCGATTGTCTTCATTCAAATATTGTGGTTGATAATACTTGTTCAACATACCTTTTACCTCGTTTCCGCTTATTCCTATCAACAAACTATGATTTATCTTATGCATGTATATTACACCTCTATTCCTACTTTGTCAATAGGATAATAGAAATATTTTTCAGAAAATAGAAAAAATGCTAAACCACAGGTTTTATCCCGTGGCTCAGCATCCTTTATTTTAATTTATCGGTTTATATTTATTTGTTACATCTAACTGCTTTAGGCATTATTTAATTTTGATCTTAATAGTAGCTTTCTTACCGCTTCCATCTGTTGCAGTTGCTATGATCTTTACAGTCTTCCCTTTTCCTGCTTTCCTGGTAGTAACAACGCCCTTGGAATTTACAGTTGCATACTTCTTGTTACTGCTCTTATATGTCAGCTTTTTGTTTACATCCTTTCCAGGAGTGACAGTTGCTTTTATTGTTACCTTTTTACCGGCAGTTACTTTTGTTTTTGATGCTTTTAAGGTAATTTTCTTAACAGCTTTCTTCATGATCTTTATACGATAGGTTGCTTTCTTTCCGCTTCCATCCTTTGCGGTTGCTGTTATCGTTACCTTCTTGCCTATTCCTGCTTTCTTTACAGTTACAACACCCTTGGAATTTACAGTTGCATATTTCTTATTGCTGCTCTTCCATTTTACTGTACGATTTGCTGCAGTCTTTGGAGTTACGGTTACTTTCAGCTTAATCTTCTTACCTGCTGCAATCTGCTTGGACATTCCTGTGATCTTGATCTTCTTCACCTTGATTTTAGTCCATTTTGCTGTCAGAGTCAGATTTTTCTTAACCGGAGTATCAAACTTATATGCAGTTTTTCCTGTATACCAGCCTGCAAATTTATAACCTTTTCTTGTTGGATTTTTCGGCTTACTTACTAACTTACCTTCTACTACCTTCTGCGCCTTAACTGCACTTCCACCTGCTGCTTTAAATGTTACTGTATATGTCTTTATCTGTGGGGTAACCGGGGTATTATTATCTTTATTGTTGTCTTTACCGTTGTCTTTCTCTTTCAGACCTGCAACAGCATCCTCAATAGATTTTGCCATTGCATCTACTATCTTCTGCTCATACTTGCTCTTTTTACGGTCAACAGCATTAATGGCAGCCTTTACATCTTCATAATTAGAATACAGTGTTCCATCTATCTTGTCCGCTTTTGCAATAGCCGCATCAACTGCTGTATAATCTGCCGGAATATTTCTGTCATCCCATGCAAATGTAGGATGATCGATTCCTGCTACCCATTCAATGCCTGCTCCCTGCTTTGCCTGAAGTCCGGAAAGCACATCCGCAGATGTGAAATCTGACACAGCGGTTCCATCCTGCTCTTTAAGAAGCGTTGCCTGATACCGGTCATCTGCCGGCCAGTAATTGTTTTCTGCCGTACCAAGACTAAGTCCACTATAGACAACCCAGCAGGTATTGCCACCTTCATCTGCAGCAAGGTCTGCAGAAGTTACCATACAATTAGTAACACTTGCATTGTCTGAATATCCAACCATTCCACCAACTGTTGCCTGTACAGAATTAACATTGATTTTTCCAGAAAACCAACAATCTTCGACTGTAAGGCTTCCGTCTAGCATTCCTCCTGCAATACCACCCAGACAGTCAAAATACGTCATTACATCTTCTTCTTTATAACAAGTTCCCTTATAATTTCCTGTAATAGTTGCAGTTGAATAACATCCTGTAAGAGTACTATTTCTCAAGGTACATCCTGCAATGCCTCCAACATAATGCTCCAGATATGCACCACCCGAAATAGAACCGGATGTCCAGCAATTTGTAATTTTGGAATTACAAAGCCAGTCTACTAATATACCTTTTCCATATGTAGATGCATCATTGAGATCAACTATAATATCAGCATTTTCAATACCAAGATTCTTGACCTCACCATCATAGACATTTCCAAATAAGCCCTGTCTATAACAATTTTCCTCATCATCCCCCACATTCGTTTTTGGCATCAGCGAATCACGGGAATACAAATTAGAAATTACATGTCCCTGTCCGTCAAATATACCACAAAAACTATATGCTGCCTGACTTCCACCTTTACCTTTGCCAATGGATATCCATTCACGTTTATCCAGATCAAGATCATTATCCAAATAAACAGTCTTTCCCTCAAAGGTTATAGTACCTGTGTTAATAAGCTGCGCAAGTCCGGCAAGCTGTTCTGCCGTCGTTATATGGTACTCACTCTCTGTCTCATGACCCGTGTACCAGCTTGTATCTGCTGTACCATCCCATATGTCTGTTGTTTGTCCCTCTGCTGCCAGTGCTGTTATTGAACCAAATGCCATAACAAAGCACAACACTAACAGAAGGCTTAGAAATTTTTTCTTCATTCCTTATTCCTCCATATCGTTTTTATATTATCCGCTTATGCTTCCCTACGGCAGCGGACACACCGAGAAAAGAATGGATTGAATCCGGTCGAAGACCTTGACCGGTTGGATGTGAAACGTCAATATCAAGATGACGGCAGTATTCTATTGCCTGTATCCTGAACGATTTTCCTAATACCCCATTGAAAAACGTGCTCTTTGACAATAAATTGTCTGATTGCCATACCCTCGTTATATTGTCGTTTGGTCTGACTATATCCTATCCTATTTCTTATAGAAACAGTCAGTACCAATTCCCCATATACCACCTTTTACAAAATCAATATACCAATTATTGATGAAAACTCAATTTTTATTTCTTACTTTTATATTCCTACTTTATCAATAGGAAAATAGAAATATTTCTGTAGCTTTTTCTTTTAAACTGGTGTATAATCAATTCATAGATAATTAGTATGAATTATGATAGTGTAATTTGGAGGTGTATTACATTGAAAATATCAACAAAAGGAAGATATGCATTACGGCTTATGATCTATATAGCAGCCAACTCTAATGGTAAGCCGGTCAGCATAAAGGATGTAGCAAAAAACGAGGATATCTCTGATAAATATCTGGAACAGATCATTTCTATATTAAATTCCGGCGGACTTGTCCGAAGCGTCCGCGGTCCACAGGGTGGCTACCTGTTACGAAAAGCACCGGAAGACATTACAGTCGGTGCAGTTCTTCGTCTGACAGAAGGAACGCTTGCCCCTGTTGCCTGTGTCGAAGAGGATGCGCCTGAATGTGAGCGTGAATCCATCTGCTCCACTTACAATCTGTGGAAGCAGCTCTACAGTGCGATCTGCAGCGTTGTTGACACAACCACCATCGCAGACCTCTGCAACAGCCGACCTGAAGCCGGCGACGAATACTGCATTTAGCCTTGATTTTCCAAGTGGCTGGATTGCTTATACTCTGACACATAAAAAACTAGCATAGATTTCTATTTAATGCATATGCCTTATCCGCTCATGCTCCTGTGCAAACTCGCCCTACGGGCTCAGACATGCACCCGCATTCGCTGGCAATATGCATTATATAACGAAATCTATGCTATTGTTTTGTTAGTGCCAGAGTATAACCAATTCAGCCGTTTTGTAATATCATAGGAAACTCAGCCGACTGCACTATCGATTTTTAAACGATGGGCTGTCGTGCGCTTAAAAGATATTCTTATCAATAAAAATACTTCCCCGAATGGGATTACTGTTGCCTATCATCTAAACCAATAAACGCGTGATCAGCCTTATCACTAGAATGAAACAAACTTAAAAAATCCCCCTTGGGGTACTAAACTGAATTGAGATTATCTGTTTGGAACAGTATAGCTGGTTGTCAGTCTTCATTGGTCTGGATCAGATCGATAATAGACAAAAACATTCGTATAGAATTCGTTATGACATGCATATTGCCAGCGAATGCGAGTGCATGTCTGAGCCCGTAAGGCGAGTTTGCACATAAGCATGAGCGAATCAGGCATATGCATGGAATAGAATGCTATACGAGTTTTTCTATTATTGATTCTGAGCCAGTCCAGTACAGACTGACAATCGACTAAAATACATTCAAACAGATAATCTCAACACAACGTTATCCCAAAGGGGGCATTCTACTTCAGTTTCATGTCAACCACAAGGTTGTTTCCGGAGGCGGTAATGCTTGCATAGCTGCCGGAGATCAATGGCAGCATCGGTGCGATATGTCCAAGATCGGCATCCATGATAACCGGCACATTGTGGTGGGCGATAATATCCAGTACCGCATGATACTGGTCAAGCCCCATCATCTCCTGTCCATGCACCAGCGGGCGTCCGATCAGGAATCCCTTCACATATCGGAACCATCCCGCATGCTCCATCTGCCACATAGCACGGCGGATCGCCATCACATTCAGATCACAGGCTTCTAAGAACCAGATGAAGCCATCCTCTTTATAGTGTTCCAGAAAATCTGTTGTTTTATCAAATTTCGTTCCAAGCAGATTCACCAGACAATCCATACATCCGCCGATCAGTCTGCCTGCCATGAATACTTCATCGACAGCAGTCGATCCATGCGTCGCATCTGTTTCATACAGGTGAAGTTCCTTCTGTTCAGTGATATTATACGGTGCAAGCGGATGTTCTTCATCCTTCAGGGATTCCTTCTCATATCCACGATATCCCTGCAGGCTTTTCTTCTCACCACAAAGCAGCGCAAATGTATCTTCTATCGATGCATGCCACGGCTCCATGCCAAACGCTGCCGCACATGGGCCATAAACAGAAGCTGTATCACAGATCGTTGTCAGCAGATAGGTTAGATTCGTATTATCCGAATATCCCACAAACCATTTCGGATCTGCTTTCTTTAAGCGTTCAAAATCAATATGATCAAGAGTCTCACACATCAGCTCTCCACCGCCGCAGGATATCAGAACATCATTTTTCTTTGATGTGTACATTTCATTAATCTCCTGACCGCATTTCTCCGGCGTGTTACTGATACCGATACCACAGCCTTCATAACAATTCGGACCAAGCTCCGTCTGATAGCCCTTAGCATGGAATGTATCAAGTGCATGACCAAATGCTGTCCGATATGGTTCTATATTACAACCAAAAGATGGCGCAACAAAACCAATCGTTCCACCTTTTTCTAAAAATTTCGGATATCTCATTTTTCTCCTCCTTTTATCCTCATAAACTGGAAGTTATCGAGTTCTTTTACAACTTTCCACCTAAAACAGGAAATAATCCAAACTTATTCAAGCATCTCTATAAGAGACTCCAATGCTTCTTGTCCATCATCGCTTCCAAGTATTGAGTAGGAATCTTCATATTCATCATCTGTAGCGACAACTTGGAAAAACGGTTTTATTGTGACTCCTTTTATAATATATTCATATATTTTCTTTAAATCTTTAGTAAAACCATGCTTCTTTATAAATCTATTAAATTCCCTATTATAATCTGAATCACGAGGTTCTTCATATTCCTCTATAAATGCATCCACAGATTTTAATATATCAGCATTACAGAAATCATCTATATATCCTCTCTGTACCGCAACAATATTCATGAACTCATTTATATTGCGGGCTATGATTCCACATTCGCCCTCTGTACCGATATATCCGATCATTTCATCATCTAACACTACCCATAATCCACCTAAGCCGTCACGTGCAAACGGTTTAATATTCTTATAACTGGATTCTCCCGATCCCATAAGATCTTCAAACCACGAATCATCCTCCTCAAGATCCTTAACCCATGCCTCATCATAGATTTCAATATCACAATCGAAAAATGCATCTTTCAAGTCTTCATCATTATATATTTCTTCCAGAAAGTCTTGGACATCCTTCGGTAAATCAGTATTATTGAATTTTTCATGCCCATCTAATATATATGCAAACTCCTTATTATTTACAGATATCTCAATATCACTATACAGTTTCTTAAGATCCGTTCTCGTAGCTTCGACAACTCTTGCATCCGCAATATCATTGATTCGCATTTCTTCCATGTGTTTTCTCAGCAAAACATCTCTGACTATCGCATAATTAATCATGTCATAGCTATAATGTTTAAATATCTTTGTATAAATGTTTTTCCCCTTTTCTACTATTCTTACGACATATCCATTTTCATCCACTTCGACAAAAACCTTACCATCCTCAGGATTTTCAACATTAATGTATTCTGCTTCTATTTTATCTGCATTTGTATAATCGTGATAAAGCTTATTGACCTGTATAGGCACCCTTTCTTTTATACTATCTATTGCATCAAATCTATAGATAGTCTTTGCTTTTTCAAATAAATCTGACAGATCGGGATATTCCTTTGACAAAACATCCATATTTCTCGCAAGTGGCAATGCGCTGTTAGATTTAATACTGATTGCATAATCAACAAGCTCATTGAACAGCTTAATCGTTTCTTCCCTTCTATGCATGCTTTGCGAAATCAATGCAATCGAGTAATAATAGCCCATGATATCCGGTATAAAATCTGTGTTTTTAAAAGGATATTTCATATCCTGTAATGTATCCAGAACTACATCGACAATTGCATCATCCTCAGCGAACACCGCCATTTTCTTAAAATCTGACATAGCGCCCGGTACACGAGCATAAGACGCTAACTTTTTAACAAGCTTCCATACAGGTTCCTTCATTTCTTCAGAAGCATGTTCCATCAATGGCAATGTCATCTTCTTATGGCTATAATTCTTTATTTCATCATCGCTTGGAGTATTTTTCTTCATTTCTTTCCCTCACAAATTCCGATTTCTCAGTTTCAAAAACTGGAATTTTCACACTTCGTCAACTAATGTTTTTTCTTCTCTATAAAGCAAGGTCACAACAAATGCAATAATTATCAAAATATGTAATACAATATGATATACATCAGGAACATATCTTCCATCCACATTTATTAATTGAATGCATTCTGAAAAATAGGCAATCTTCTTGTCCATTTCTCCCATAAATCCTCTTCCAAATAAAGTATACCATTCATGACTTAAGAACTGAGTGACAAACCACCCTGCCAACCATATCAAATGTATATTCCTTCCAACATTTTTTGTAACTAACATTAAAACGAATGTAATTGTCGGAATAAGCATAAATAGCCATTCTTCCTCAAATGCACCTGTTACCAAGTATTTGTCTCCAATCTTCAATCCTATCATTGAAAGAAAATACCACAGTAAAAGAATTATATTTACAATTATTAAATGTGTTTTTTTCATAAATCATATCTCCTAGACAATTCTTAAAATTCCGATTTATCAACGTGTAACATAATTAAATCATATTAGAAATGGGATAAACTATGTACTTTTCTTCAAAATAATATAGTTATTTTTCCGTATGATACTTATATCCCCTCAATTTCTTTTTTACTCCAATTAATATAAGATAGTCACGATAACAATCACGACAATCCATCCTACCTTTTCCATTTTATGTGAACAAAACAATCTCCACACCATCGGTCTTCTAATGCTCATTTTATCATATACTGTTCAAGCATAGTCGGTGCGATATCCATGGCTACAAAAAACTCTTCTGGCAACGTGCAAAGCTCTTGGCTTATAAAATCTTCCGCATCAATATACTTATGATCATTTTCCGGATCATAACATTTCTCATGATTTGCAAAAATAACTATTCCCTCAAAACTCTTCTCAATCTCATAAACAGCATCTCCCGGTACATCATAATTTAGGATAGTGACATGTAATCTATCCTTTGCATCAAGACTGTCGGCAATATAAAATTCATCACAAAATGGCAACTTATTCTCGACAGCAAAATCAATTGTATGCTGGAGATATTCCCTTAAAATCTCTCTGTCCAGCTTATACTTAAAGCCCGAAAAAAAAATTTTTCATTTTATTAAATAAACCCATATATCAAATCTGTCCCTTCATATAATTTGCTCATAATACTGGTTATACACTTAAATAATCTTTATATTCTTTATCTAAAAGTTTCTTAAATTCTTTATAATCATCCCATTTAAATGTAAAGCCACATCTTCTTCACTCAAATCTGTACCTTTTTTATTATATTGTATGCAATATCCCAATTCCATCCTTTGAATATTTCCGTTTCAAAACTCTTCGTCTTCATCGATTTCTTCATCTGGTTGAATCTCACAAACAAATTCAATATTTCTTTTACCGAATACATCTGTCAGATAAGTAATCTCTTCTTCATTCATTGTAAAAAATGACCATTCATTCTCGCTGACAGTTATTTTCTCCTGTTCTGTTGTCGTTACCTCCAAAGTGATAACGTTCATGCTTCCCTTCACTGTTTCAAACAGTCTTGTCAATCGTACCTTTGCCAGATCCAGTGCAGTCAGCTTTCCACCATATACAGATACAAGAAAGTTCTTTGTCAAATATATCCTAAAATCATTAAACCAGAGAGCTTCCGGCTGATTACATTCTTCGTCAATCTGCTCTGCCAATGGATGTCTGTATTTTTTAATCGCACGCACCTGGGTTAATACCATCGAAATTCCAATCAATATTAAGATGCCTCCGATATCCAGATTCACAAAATATCCTTCCTTGAGTATTTTTCCATAGGTAAGCTTCGTCATACATATATAAATAAATTTGTAATTGATATACTCACTTATTATTTTTTTTACGTTCTCGTCAGTCACAACTTTCGTCATGCCTTCCACTCTTGCCGTACCATTCTCTTCAACTCTCTGCTTCAAATCTGCAAACTGTTCCGGTTGCATCCCTACAATATAGCTTTCCTCTGCCGTTGTTACAAGGTAATATCCTTCATATTTATTTTCTGCCAGTTTCTCCGGTACCTGGATAATATCAATATATGCTGTCTGATTCGCAGGATTGGCTTCTTCCTGTAATACCTGTTCAAATGGTCGAACACAATCCATCTTTCTCTTTGTCTGAATCAATCCAAATGCCACCAAAAATATTCCTATCAATAAGAGAATCATTCCGATCGTCCGCCACATTTGATTGAATTTGTATTCTTCTTTTATATGCTTATTCGTATATTTCATGTCATGTATTCTCCTACACTTGATTTTTCTCTCACACATAAATGCTCTAACGCTGTTTTATTATAAAATTGTCTGATTTGTTCCCTACAAACTGAAATTTTCGAGTGTGTCGCTAAATTAGATTTTTTCATCAATTATCATTACTAAAATACTCATTTCTAAGTATGGAATAATAAACTTCATCCACAATACCTTGATTACAGGTTCCCGACTGCCTAATTATTCCTTCTTTTTTCATTCCCATTTTCTGCATTACACTTCCTGAGTTTGGATTACCTGCAGCATGCTTTGCATATACACGTTTGACTTTTACTTCTTCAAAAAAGAATTTTACCAATGCCCTTCCTGCTTCTGCAGTTATACCTTTTCCCCACCATCTGCTTCCAATACCATACCCGAGCTCCACACTTTCTGTTGCCTCATCGAGACTTACTACTGATATATCTCCAACCAGTTCATGCGAATCTTTTAACTCAATTGTCCAAAAATAGAAATCCTGCTTATCATACGATTCTATCCAATCAATTAGTAATTGCTTTGTCTCGTCGATATTTTTATGCGGTTGCCAACTTAAAAACTTTGTTACATCTTTTTCTGTTACCCAGTTTTTAAACATGATTTCTGCATCATCTAATACATGTCGTTTAAGAACTAATCTATCTGTTTCTATTCTAATTGTGCCCTTATGTTCCATACGCATCCTCCACCATCAAGAAAATTCCGATTTTCCAGTTTCCAAAAAGGATTTTTCAAATTAGTCTTTGCAAATAACCTTTGAACCTTCACCATCAATTACAATTCCCTGACGGTTGTTAATTGGGCATAGATTCAAATCCGAAAACTCAGTCATTATTTTCTCGGTAACTTTCTTAAATGGTGCTGTAAGATAATGCGGAAGAACATAGAAATCAATCAAATCAAGCCCTGCATCATCTTCTTGTGAGTAGTCCTCTGGCTTTTCATCCATTTGCTCGATATATTGGATGCTTGGAGCGCATATAATTGCGCCTGCCGACTCGCCGATCATCAATTTTCCATTTGCCAATTCCTTTTTCAGTAGCCCATCAGTTCCCGTTTTACGGAGCTGGTCCATAAGAAAGAAAGAATTTCCGCCGGTAAAATATATCACATCTGCTTCTTCAAAAACAGACTGTATCGTTGAATAAGCCTCCGTTGAAATATCAATTTCAGTTACGATTGCTCCCAACTTTTTGAATAATTTTCGAGCCGAGCCGACATAACCGGTGTAGCCTTCACGCAGTGAAGCTGTTGGAATAAATGCGACTTTCTTATTTTCAATTTCTTCCTTTATCAGACTTCCCACACTTGAAAAGTGCGAACATAAAAATAGTTTCATCAATATTCTCCTTTATAAATCCCGATTTTAATGTCTCTATTATACCATAATGATACTATTATAAAAAAGCAAAAAGAGCTCCTTCGAGCTCTTTTGGGTCAGTTCTGCAAACTTGAAGTTATAAAATCACAGTCCAAAACAGGGCACATCTTTTAACTGCAATACTTTATTCGTGAATTTCCAATGGTAGATTGTCAGGGTCATAAAAGAATGTCATTCTTTTACCTGTGTAAATATCGAGTCTAATCGGCTCAGTTATGATGCCCCTTTTATTCAATTCTCTTACGGTATTATCGACCGAGTCTACAGCAAAGGCAAGATGCCGGAGACCGTAAGCCTCTGGATAACTGGGGCGCTTTGGACAATTTTTAATGATAAAAAGTTCTAATTCCATCTCATCGAGTTGAAGATCAATTTTGTAATCATCACGTTCTGGTCTGTAATTTTCTCGAACAATAGAAAAACCTAATAGATCCACATAAAAGTGCTTTGATTGCTCATAGTTGCTCCCAATAATGGCAATATGATGAACTTTTTTCAAATTCATGGTGTATTTACCTCTTTCCTACTTTGTTTGAATACATGAAATATAATATCATAAGAACGCATCTAATCAAACTTAAATACATTAAGCCCTGTTTCTTCATCATAAACTCTGTCAACTTTTCCATCAATGACCGTAATTACCATCTCACAAGTTGCACTCACGACAGCTCTGTTCAGATGCCCTCCAAACACTTCACCTTTCTCATTTCCGACACTCATATGAAGATGCGCATAATATTCTCCATCCATTGTATTGATCGTACCTGTCAGTGATGTAATTTCATAATACCCTTTAAAACTGTTTGAGTAATATTTCTTCTCATCTGTCTTATATACTCCGATTGTAAAATCATTGTTTTGTTTCTCCCTTCTGGAATTTCTATTTGTGTTGCCATGTCATTACATAATCTTTTTCTCCAGTAGCCTCATCTAAGCCACTATGCTGAATCTCAAATCCTTCTCTCTTATAAAAGGATATTGCCCGTGCGTTCTTTTGGTATACGTTCAAGAACAACTTAGTCCTTTTATCCTTTGCATAATTCAGCAGAATTTTACCTATACCCTGCGATTGCATTTCACCAGAAACAAAAATGCCCTCAACATATTCATCATTTAACCCTATAAAGCCCTGTATTTCTGTATCATACTCATACACATAAATCTCTGCTTGTGACAGTGCTTCTTTTACTGATTTGAAATTGCCTTTCCAGTATTCGGCGGGGATAAAATTATGTGCCTTTATATTTGTATCCAACCATATATCCGCAACTTTATTTATATCATCCCTTTGAAATTCTCTAATCATAACAGTGACTCTCCATAAACTTGAAATTGCTAATTAATCTTCATCATCCTAATAAATATTTTTCCATGCTATTTTCCCAAAACATTTTGAGTTGCAGATTTATATTTTCCTATTTAATCAACTGTACAACCAACCAAAAATTTAAGAAATCTTATACATATCGTTCTTGTAGAACATTATTGAATCGCCTTTTTCAGAATTTCTTAGAACGGTAAGAACATTAAACACATCCGGAAACGGCGAAACCATACCCATACACGCCATGCCGAAATTCAATCCATTAAATACTCTAAATTCAGCAGGACTAATTACAAATAATATAAATGGAACTAATCCAAGAACAAATGGCAACAGGCACATCAATATAAACCGATTTCGCTTCAATGGATATGATGCTAATGCGACAAATGTTGTCTTCCCCTTTATTCTTCCTATTGTTACATCTGCTTCCTTAGGATAAACAATTCCATGTAACCACTCATGCATTATTAACAATAAAAAACCGAAAGCAAATCCAACCGGAATAAATATTGGTGAGATTACAACGGTCTTACATATTATCGTTTTACCAAGCATAGCAATAAAAAGGAAAACACATAGAATTGCAGAAATCGGCACCGCTTTTTTCATCAGTTCACCAACACTCTGCGGTGTTTCTATCTTTACTGCGCCTTCCGGCAAGCTTCCTGTTTGATATTTATTTATATCATTTATTGACCACACAATTTTTATCATATCAACTTCCTATTCTTCTGTATAATCCTTTGCATTTACACTATGTGCCGTATTATAAAACAATTGCGCCAACTACTCACAGTCAGTCGTTTTGTATTCTATAAGTTTCATGTTTTATCCTCATAAACTTGAACTAGCAAGTGTCTATAATTTACAAATCATAATATATTCTTCATCATTTTCATCAACAATTTCAAATCCTATCTTCCTATACATACGGACAGCATAATTCATCTTTTGAACTGATAATGATGCTTGTTTATATCCTTCTAGTTTTAGTTTTGTTAGCATCTGTTTCATTAATTCTGTTCCGATACCATAGTTTCTATACTCTTTAAGAAGTGAAATTGCAAAAGACGGTGTTTCATTATCTATATGACCATAATCATTCATAATCCGAACCCACACGGCGCCAACAATTTTATCCCTAACTTGAGCAACCAAACATAAGTCTCCCTTATTCTTACCAAAGTCTTTTACATATACCTGCAAATCTGGTTGGTTAATAATATCTTGGAGCGGTGCAGAAACTCCTTCGGGAATAAAAATCGCCTCATACAAAAAAGTATCTAATACCTTATTTTCATCTTGTTTTAATTCTCTTATCAAATAATTCATATAAACCTCCGATTTATTTTTCCTTATAAATCAGTTGTCATTCCACACATAATGATACCTCCGTCAAATCCTGATTTATCAACGTTTAACATGATTAAATCATATTAGAAACGGGATAAAATAAAATGGCTTCAACAATAAATTTTCTTCTCTTCCTACATCTTTTTGTGATATTAAATATATCTTATTCACATTTTGGGAATATTTTTTAGAAAATTCCTTTATTGATTCGTGTTTTCCTGTTCCGGAAGACTTAATCTCAAATGCATTTACCTTGCTTCCTTCTGAAATTAAAAAATCCACTTCATAATAATGCGTACTTCCATTCTTTTCCCATGTATGATAAAACAATTCTCTTCCAGATGCAGCAATCATCTGTGCTACAAGATTCTCATATAAATAACCCAGATTGGCAGGTAATTTATCAGAAAGCAGCTTGGCGTATACATCATTTTCCGTTACCGGACGGTCAATAAACAACAACGTAACAAATAACCCCGTATCTGAAAGATATAACTTGTAACTGTCAAAATCTTTCGTGTCCGTCAGGCTGACCCTTGGATTGGTAGAATTATAGCATGGCAGAACCGTTTTCGAATCTATCAAATCATATAATAATTCTTCCGCCTTGGTATTATTTCTTTTTCCGATTGCTGTAGTAATACGATATTTTCTTACATCCTTTGACAACTGTGCCGGAATCGCATGATATAATGCCGATATTCTTCCGGAGGCATCGATTTTCTTAAAATCTTCCTCATACAAAGATATGATCTGCCTTTTTACCATATCTATTTCTGAAAAGTTTTTTCCATTAACATAGGCTTCTACTGCCTGTGGCATCCCTCCCACTGCCATATATATTCTCAGATCCCGCATTAATTTACGATTGGTTGCCTGTCCGATAGCTGTCCCGCTATCATAAATCTGCTGCAATAACCCATAATTATTGCCCGTGGCATCACAGAATTCTTCGTAATCCATGGGATATACTTCCAGCTTCATTTCCTCGGAAGGAATCAGGATGTCCTTTACATTTTTCTTTATCGAGACCAAAGATCCTGTTTCCAAATAACTGTATCTGCCATCAAACACAAGATGCTTGATTGCCTGTCTTGCTTTAGGAAATAGTTGAACTTCATCAAAAATAATAAGAGACTCATGCTCATATAATGTTATTCCTGTTTCTGCCTGTAACCTAAGAAAAAAGATATTTAAATTTCCTATATCATCAAAACATTCCAATATATTACCTGTTGTTTTTGAAAAATCAATCAATATATAAGATTTATACTCATTCTTTGCAAAATTCTCCGCTATCGTTGATTTTCCAACTCGTCTAGCCCCCTCTAACAGCACAGCGTATTTATCTGAATATAAATTTTTCCATTCTAATAGTTTGTCATATGCTTTTCTTTTAAAATACATATCTACCTCCAAATATGCTCCACTGAATCTCTTCCACCCATTATATCACAAATGTACTTTTCTTCAATATTTGCATCCAGTATTATGTGTTTTTCTTCAAAATTTATACTCAAAATCATGTGCTTTTCTTCAAAACATTTTGAGTTGTAGATTTATATTTTCCTATCTGATCAACTGTACAATCAACCAAAAATTTAAGAAATCTTATACATATCGTTCTTGTAGAACATTATTGAATCGCTTTTTTCAGAACTACCATCCCACAGGTTGCGCTCACGACAGCTCTGTTCAGATGCTCTCCAAACACTTCACCTTTCTCATTTCCGACACTCATATGAAAATGTGCAGAATATTCTCCATAGAATCTTTTGACGTATACTCGCAAGCCAA
Organism: Clostridium sp. AM54-37XD; assembly: GCF_003478225.1. Classification (NCBI taxonomy): domain Bacteria; kingdom Bacillati; phylum Bacillota; class Clostridia; order Eubacteriales; family Clostridiaceae; genus Clostridium; species Clostridium sp. AM54-37XD. The sequence goes on along the minus strand of NZ_QUEV01000002.1, from coordinate 225,237 downwards.
GCTGTCACTCATTGCCCGAGTGACAGCTTGGTTACTTGCTATCCCTGATACCTTATTCTTTCTACCAGCGTTTCCTTTTTCAGATTACTGCTTAAAACGCAGGAAAGTACAAGCTGCAACAGACCGACCAAAAAAATCATAATAAAAATTGGTACGATTGGAACATGATAGATATTTATTCCAAATATTCCCATATGTTTTGCATAGGAAAAAAGTGCATAGCCGAGCGGCAGACCAATGATCAAAGCTACGCATATAGTGCCAACTGTAAAAATCAGTCCCTGTAACTGCAGGCATAAATTTAATTGTTTATTTGTCATGCCCACAGCCTGTAATATACCATATTCCTGCTTTTTTGTCGTAATATTCATGATCATGGTATTCGCCATATTCATAAACCCGATGAGTCCTACAATAGCCATAAACAGATAACAGCCAAGCTTCATCATGCTGCTTGCAAATTCGGCAGATTGTAACTGCGCATGATAAGTATCCATTTTTATATGCGAAGTATTAGAAATCAAAGTATTCAGACTTTGTTCTACAGATGCCACATCTTTTTTATCACAGTCCACCCACAGATAGCCATAGGCTGTTCCTCTCGGATTCATGGAACGATATACACCTTCCGGAATGACAAGATAAGTGTCCGCACTTACAAAAGATCCTGCAATCTTTCCCTGATAGGTATAGGTTCCACTTCCATTCTCAAAGTCAAATGCAATGGATTCACCCGGAGCATATCCATCTTGTTCCATCCACGCCAACCAACCAAAGAAAATATCACCATTCTTTACCGCCTGATCATAGTCCATAGAGCCAATATCCCCTTCTTGGCGCATAAAATCAAAATCCTTTTTACTCACAATAGTAGCCGGAAATCTTGTTCCGTTCAGATTTACAGAGACAATCTCTCTCGTCATGACATCTGTTACTCCCGGAATGCTTTTGATTTCTTCAATCAGCGAATCATTCAATGGATCATCCGTCAGAATCGTATCCAGATTATTCTCCGGATATCTTTCATCATACTCAGCAGAATAGTCAAGCTGCAGTTCAAATTGTCCATGATTAACGGAAAGACGTGCTTCATGCTCCGTGTCAATATTTCCCACATAATTAGAGATAATCACAAACAATACGCAAGAAAAACCCATTGTGAGGATAGTACCAATAGTTCTTTTGGGATTACCCGTTACATTTGCCATTGCCATAGAAAACACGGTAACATTTTTTCTGCCATTTCGTTTTCCTTTTTTGTGTGTTTCTGCATTTTCTAAATACCGTGTTGCTTCGATAGGTGACATCCGTGAAACAATTTTCATTGGTTTACGCAGTGCCAAAGCAACGGTAAGAAATGATACGAAAATACATAGAAGCATAACAGGCAGGGAAAACAGTGGCACCTGCTGGTTTTGAACACCCATAGAACCAGTTCCGGTTGATACAAGGTTTCCCTGTTCTACCAGCCAGTTAAAACCGTATTTTGCAATCAGAAATCCAAAAAGAAATCCAACCGGTATTGAAAAAATTGTCAAAAAAATACCCTCTCTGAAGATCAGTTGTTTCATCTGCTTTTTTGTCGCTCCCAGAGCCTTGATTTTTCCATACTCCTGTATCTTGTTGGCAATACCGACCTGAAAAATATTATAAATGACCACAACAGAGAAAAGTACAATTGCAAGAATCAGCATTCCACATACCGCAATCGTTTCATAACTCGGCTGCAAGACCCATTGCAGATAGAGATCATTGATTATAACGTTTTTTTCTTCGATCCCACAAGATGCTGCAATCTGTTTTATAACCGGTTCAATATTATTCATAGATACATTTGCAGAATCATTTAAAGAAAAATAAATATTATACTGTCTGTCAGTCTCTGCGACATGCTCATCGTAAAACTCCTGTGACCCGAAAGCAACATAAGATGCCTCGATGGTATACTCATCCCGGTCATATAGGATTCCGCTGACAACAAATTCTTCCGGCTTATATTCTGACCGCATCCCTGCACGGTAATCCAATGTAACCGTATCTCCGACCTTTACATCATCATATCCCATTTCACTAAAAAATGCTCTTCCTGCGGCAATTTCCTGCGTTCCCCCCGGATACTTTCCTTCCTTTAACTCATATTCCTTATTATAGGGAAGCATTTTTCTTGCAGTCTCATCCATGCAGACAAAACCACCGTTTTCGTTGCCTTTAATTATGCCTTCTGTACACATAATTCCTATTGCATCTATTTCTGCACGGCGGCGTACGTCCTTTAACTGCGAGGCATCTGCTGCGACAAACAAACCATAATTGCTTCCATATGAGCCTGCCGCCTGACTTTTCTGTAAACGGATCATTCCATTTCCCACAGTACTGATAATCACAAGCAGCATCGTAGTCAGACATATGGACATCATAATCAGTATACTTCTTGTCTTGTTCTTTTTGTCATTGCTATATGCAATCCTGCTTATTGTCTTCATCTGAAATCCACCACCTGTCCGTCCTCAATCACCAGAATACGGTCAGCGACCTGTGCAATTTCGTCATCATGGGTAATCATTACAATTGTCTGTCCATATTTTTTTGCTGTCATCTTAAGCAGGGCAATCACCTCATCACTGGTCTTAGAATCAAGATTGCCTGTCGGCTCATCCGCAAATATAATTTCCGGACGATTCACCAGTGCTCTTGCAATCGCTACTCTCTGCTGCTGTCCTCCGGATAACTGATTTGGCAGATTGTAAATCCTCTTTTCAATTCCCAGAGTTGCAATAATATCATTTACATACGCTTCATCCACTTTTCTTCCATCCAGCCCCAGTGGCAGTACAATATTTTCCCAGACATTAATAGATGAAACCAGATTAAATGCCTGAAAAACAAATCCGATTTTTCTTCTGCGGAAAACAGCAAGGGCATCTTCCTTCATCCTGTATAAATCTTTCCCTGCTAAAGTAACACTGCCTTTTGTCGGGGTATCAAGCCCTCCAAGCATATGAAGTAATGTACTTTTACCGGAACCTGACTTTCCGACAATTGCGACAAATTCTCCCTGCTCAATCTGAATGTCCACCTGATTGACCGCTTTGACCTGATTCTCACCCGCGCCATAAAATTTATAAAGCTGCTTGGTTTCTAATATCACACTCATGTGTTGCCTCCTTTTCAATTCTGTAAAGCGTACCTTTTCAGCACGCTTTCTTTGCCTGTTTATATATTTGGTCATTTTTCAACCTACATCCAAATTGTATCAGGACAATCTTTCATTTCACTTTCAAAAAACGAGCAGAACTCTTACAGAATTGTAAGGGTTCTGCTCACTTAAAATTTAACCAATATATGGTAATTGAATCACAAACGTGCTTCCTTTTTTCTTTTTGCCGGAGGTTACCGTAATCGTACCTGCGTGTTTTTCGATAATTTCTCTCGATAGAAAAAGTCCGATTCCTGTACCACTCTTTTCCATGACCTCCTTGGAACTTCCTCTGTAAAATCGTTGAAAAATTTTGTGATACTCATTCTGCGGAATACCAATTCCCTGATCCTCAATTTCCATTCTTACAAGATAGTTTCTTTTTTGTAACCGGATAAATATTTTTGAACCACACGGACTGTACTTGACCGCATTATCCAGAACGTTGATCACAGCTTCACCAAGCCACCTTTTATCCTGCATAATCGTGCATGTTTCCAGCTCTTTTTCATAGTCAAAAACGAATTCAATTTCTTTCTCATCCGCTTTAGGATAAGTGCGGTTCACAGCAGATATGACAGTATCCATAAGCGGAAGTTTTTTCTTATTAATCTGAATCAGTCCAGTTTCCATCTTGGATATTTCAAGAAGCGACTGCAATAATGTCTCCAGTCCATCCAGAGCACTCCGACAACGGATACGAAACTCCTCCTGTTCTGTGGCACTTAAGTCATTCTGCATCAGCACACTAAAACATGTATCCAACGCTGCAACCGGTGTCTTTAACTGGTGAGAAATATCAGAAACCATTTCTTTCGTGTTCTCCTTTTCTGCCCTTGCTTCTTCCTTTATCAACTGAATATGATGTCCGATTGCTTCAAGCTGGTCATTCAATTTTTCCAGTTCTGCATGATTTTCCGTTTTCAGTAAATCATCAAATTTATTTTCACGGAATCTGATCAGAATTTCTTCCAACTGGTCTAAAATTTTCTGATGACACGCATCTTCTTTTTTCTTCCAATAAAGTAAAAAAGTCAAAAGAAGCACGCATATCACAGTGCTTACAGCACCGGTCACCATAACCTGATGCCGGAATTGCGAATAAAATGCATTCCCTTTATTCCCCCAGTATCCATATTGCTCCAATAATCGCCTTCCCTGTTCGTTAGTTTCAATATCCTTATCTTTAAGCAATTCCGAAACAGCATCCAGCCCGGAAAATTCTTCCTTTGCAGCAATCTCTGTCATAAGATTCATTTTATATTTATAATCTTCATAAAACACATACGTGGTAAAACAATTTAATATTGCAAACAATATTATGACAGGCAATACCAAGGAAAGCACTACTGTGATCTTCTTGCGATATCTCTTTGTCACTGCCTTACCTCCTGATTCCATATATACCCAAGACCTCTGATATTCTTTATATAGACCGGTGCAGCCGGATTGTCTTCGATTTTCTCACGGAGTCTTCTGATATTGACAGCGATTGTATTTTCATCCACAAAATCCCCTTCCAGATCAAACACATTTTCCAATATTTGTGTTTTTGAAAGAATCTGTTTCGGATTCTGAAGAAAAAAAGTCAGCATTTTCAACTCCGTTTTTGTCAGACTGATTTCACGACTCTTTATCAGGACTTTCATTTCTCCTGCGATAAATACGATATCTCCCGAAATCATCTTTCCGGCTTCCGTTTTCTCCTGTCTGCGGCGGAAATGTGCTTCTATTTTCAAAAGAAGTACCGAAAGACTAAACGGCTTTGTAATATAATCATCTGCCCTGCTTCATATCCCATAACCTGATCCATCTCCTGATCTAGTGCTGTAAGGCAAATAATGTATGTATTATAATTGCACCTCATCCACCTTACAAATTCCAGTCCATTCCCATCCGGAAGATTCACATCACAAATGGTAACATCCACATTATTATCACTTGCAATTCTTTTCGCTTTTTTCACTGATTCTGCTGAAAAAACCTCATATCCGGATTTTTTCAATGAGAATGCAATTCCACGATTTAAATTTTCATCATCTTCAACTACGAGTATACCTGGCATAGCATATGCACCTCTCTTTATTAACTATATTTCCTTCTCTCTTATAAAAGGATATTGCCCGTGCGTTCTTTTGGTATACGTTCAAGAACAACTTATTCCTTTTATCTTTTGCATAATTCAGCAGAATTTTACCTATGCCTTGCGATTGCATTTCACCAGAAACAAAAATGCCCTCAACATATTCATCATTTAACCCTATAAAACCCTGTATTTCTGTATCATACTCATACACATAAACCTCTGCTTGTGACAGTGCTTCTTTTACTGATTTGAAATTGCTTTTCCAGTATTCGGCGGAGATAAAATTATGTGCCTTTATATTTGTATCCAACCATATATCTGCAACTTTATTTATATCATCCCTTTGAAATTCTCTAATCATAACAGTGACTCTCCATAAACTTGAAGTTGTTGCTCTCTTTATTGTAAAAAAACAACCATTTCATAATCTGACAAAATTTTTCTAAAAATAAAACAAATCTTCAAATTTCTTTTCCAAAGCAAAACACAATAATAATGCTAGCTTTGCAGTAGGGTTAAATTGTCCCGTCTCAATCGAACTAATTGTATTACGAGATACACCTACCAAATCAGCCAATGCAGCCTGTGATAATTTTTTTTCAGTTCGAGCTTCTTTAATATTATTTTTCAATTCAAGTGAATCATTCATAATTAATGCCCCATGCAAAATCTAACAATTGCCATAATCGCTGTTGCAAACATAATAACTGATATAACCAAATGTTCTTTATTCCGTGTTTTAATAAATCGATATGTCATTGCTGCACACACCGAACCACTAACAGTTGCACATAAGTCCATCATAGGTAAACCTTGTTCTGATCGAATAAAGGAAAATACAGATGCCATAATCACCATAACAATATATGACCACATCATAGACTTATCTTTTACTTGAAGTTCTCTTTCATCCAATTTTTCATCCTGTGCTCTTTTTAAAATTTCTTTTCTTTCCATAATCCAATCTCCTTTGCCAAGTTTTATTTGCAACAAAAGCATAACATTGCCAAGTACACTTGTCAAGTTTTTGTCAAGTTTTATTTGCAATAAAAGGTAGACTTTATCAAGTCTACCATGATATTTTTTCCTCTGGATTAGACTCAGCAATCATCAATGTTATCGCTACCAATGCACCATCACTTATCCTTTTCTGTCCCTTTTTATAAAGTGCATTATTTCCAGCTAAAAATTTGAATTAACACGATATCCTACTGAAAGTATCATGTTAAGATTATATATCTTGGGTTTTCTTCCTCCAGAACTTTTATTGGAAAAACCGACAGAAGTCTCATCTAATTCTCCTGAAGAAAGAATATTGGAAATATGCTCACTCACTGTAGCACGCTTAACATCAAATAATTAATCGCATCTTCAACAGTCATACATGGAGCATACTCCTACAACTTAAAACTTACTGCACTTTTTCACTAAGTTTTAATTCCTTATAGTTGCATATCAAACTCCGAAAAAATAAAGACGACCAGTCTTATCATAAAACCAATCATCTTTATTTATTCGTATATTGTATTTTGTATCTCATCCTTTGGACAAAATCGAATCATTTCTACGTTCTCTCTAAACCGGAAGTTTACGGTCTACCACTATTAGTTCATAAAAATATGCATCAGAAATCCGATTAATACGCAAACAACAAATGTTATCAGTGCACTACCTATAACTAAAAAAATCTTCTGATATGGGCGTTTACCTATTTCTCTCTGCTTTTGTATATCATCCAATAGTTTCCCCTCAGAAAATGCAACAATTTCTTTATAGGTTTGAACATCATTATCTTTTTTTACCTTTTCAACCTGAAAGGCAAAGTACATAGAGAGTGCCCAAATGATTCCCCAAGGGATGAATGCCCAAACGCCAAACCACATAAATAGCAGAACTGCCGAAACTGCAGTGACAATCAGCATTTTAGTGTAGATTTTTCCATAGCGGTTCATTTTCCCAATTTGAGATTGTTTGTCTTGAAACATAAACTCGATCGGCTAACTTCTCTTGGGATAATTGTACTTCCTGACGATGTTTTTTTATTTGTTTTCCGAGTTCCATCTCTTCACCTTCTGGTATACTCATACTAATCAAAAAGTCATATTTTCGCTATCAAAGGACATTGACATCAAGGTTTTTAGCGTGTCAAAAGTCTTTTACATTCCAGGTCGGCGATATAGCAAGTTCTTTGTCCTCACTTTTCGGATTCACAACCCTCTATAAAAACGCCAATATTCTCTCCACTACAAACACCGTCACACAGGCGGCTGCTGCTACAACTACCAGCCCTTTTTCACGAATACCAAGGATAACCGCTACGACAAATCCTGCGATCGCACTGATAACACTTTCCGTACTGTAGAAAATCGCCGGAAGGGTAAGTGCCGTCAGGCAGGCATATGGCACATAGTATAAAAACGAACTTAAAAACCGATTCTCTATCTTTTTTCTGAATAACACCAATGGCACTGCACGGATCAGATACGTGACAACCGCCATTGCGATAATATATGTATATACACTCATCTCTATTCTTCTCCTTTTTTCTTAACCGGCGCAACGATCGCACCGATTGCTGCTGCCGCTACTGTACATATAACGATCGATATTCCGGTCGAGATAAAGTGGAATATCGGAACATAATATAAAAGAATACTGAACAAAGCTGCCACGCATACCACAAATAACACAGATTTTGACTTCTTGGCAACCGGAACAACGATTGCCACGAACATGCCATAAAGTGCAAGACTGAGTGCGCTGCACACAGACTTTGGAAGCAGCCCGCTGGCTACTGCTCCGGCAAATGTACCACCGCCCCAGCCAAGGATCGGAAGGATCTGAAGTCCTAACATATACGGAAAGGTCACCTCTTTGAAATATCCCATTGCAACTGCAAAGATCTCATCTGTATTTGCAAATGCGATGATCAGACGCTTCCAGATGCCTACATCGTCAGCTAACTTCTGCGTAAGTGAAAGACTCATCAGACCATATCTCAGATTGATGATAAGCTGAGTGAGGATCACCTCAAGGATCGTTCCCCCGGCAATGATGATCTGAAGTCCGGCAAACTGACCGGCACTTGTAACATTTGTAACGCTGGTAAGAACTGCCTGAAAGACACTGAGTCCGCCTTTGATCGCAAGAATACCAAAACTAAAACTAACTGCAAAATACCCTAGGGCGATCGGGATTCCATCCTTCAGCCCATTTTTAAATTCATTCATTTGTACTACTTACTCCATATTACTTTTTTTCATAATCAACCTGCATCAGGCACAAGCCCTGTGGTGGTGCGGTCGGCCCTGCGAGCTGTCTGCACCGGCCTGTAAGCACCTCTTCCATGTATGCCGGTTCCATTCTGCCTGCCCCGACCTCTACCAGAGTACCGGTCAGGATACGAACCATATTCTGTAAGAATCCGGCTCCGTGGAAATCAAGAATCACATAATCGCCATCTTCCTTAATATCGATCGCAAATAACTTCCGAACCGTCGATTTCTTCATCTGCTTATTGCCACAGAAGCTCTTGAAATCATGTTCACCGACCAGATAAGCTGCTGCCTTTCGCATCCGTTCACAGTCGATCGTCTCACCCTCATCCAGAGTCCAGACGTATTTCCGGTCAAATACCGGCTTCAGCCTGCCACGATAGATCGTGTAACGGTAATGCTTGCCCTTTGCATTAAATCTTGCATGAAAGCGTTCTGCTGCCGGAGTAACCTCCAAAATGCAGATATCATCCGGCAGATAATGATTCATATAATCCCGGATCTCCTCCGGTGTCTTATCTGTCGGAACCGGACCGCTTGCAACCATTGCCCTTGCATGCACACCTGCATCGGTTCTTCCCGCTCCGTTGATCCGTACTTCTTCGCCTGCCATCAGGGAAAGCACTGATTCGATCTTTCCCTGTATGGTCACAACGTCTTTTTTATGTTCCCACCCATGATATCTCGTTCCATCATAGGCGATCAGAAATCTGTAATTCTGCATAATCGTTTCCTTTTCTACACGGCGTTTATATCCTTGATCGTGCCATTCTCATAATCTCTCGCATTGTCCAGTGTGGTACGGCTGATTGCTTCCAGTGCTTCTTCCGTCAGGAAGCCCTGATGGGAGGTTACGATGACATTCGGGAATGACAGCAGTCTTGCCGTGATCGAGGATTCCAGAATATCATCCTCACGATTCTCAAATACATTATTTGTTTCTTCCTCATACACATCCAGACCGATACCGAAGAATTTCTTATTTCGATTTCCCGTGATCAGATCCTCCGTCTTGATCAGGGCGCCTCTCGATGTATTTACAAGGATCACATTATCCTTCATCTTATTGATCGTCTCTGTGCAGATCATATGGTACGAATCATCTGTCAGCGGACAGTGAAGAGAGATCAGATCACTGGTCGATAACAGCGTATCCAGATCCACATACTCTACAAAATCCAGGGATGGATTCCGATACATATCATATGCCAGAACCTTCATGCCAAATCCATGACAGATCCGGCACATAGCCGCTCCGATCTTACCGGTTCCGATGATACCCGCGGTCTTGCCATAGAAGTTCATACCTGTAAGACCTACCAGACTGAAATTATTCTCACGAACCTTGATATAACTCTTATGGATTCTTCTGGTAACCGCAAGTGCCAGTGCCATCGCATGCTCTGCAACCGCCTCCGGTGAGTAACCCGGAACACGGAGCACCGTGATACCACAACGGTTTGCTGCATCCAGATCTACATTATTGAATCCGGCACAGCGCATTAACACTAATTTTACACCATTTGCAGCCAGACACTCAACTACTTTTTCACTGACATCGGAACTTACAAATGCACAGATCGCATCATATCCTTTTGCAAGAGCTGCTGTTCTCGGCGAAAGGTCTGCTTCTAAAAACTCTACCTCCAAATCTGAATATTCCGGTAATATCTTTTCAAATGAATCTCTGTCATATTTCTTCGTATCATAAAATAAAATCTTCATATTCCATATCCTCCTATCATATCCTGCTGCCAGGCATCTGTAAAAGCATCGTATACTGCCATATTTTCGCTTATTTTTCGGTATGCCTGTATAATTCTATATTTCTGCAACTATTATTTACATTTCATTGCCATTTTATCACAACATCCATGTATTTACACAAATAAAATTATCTATTACAAATCGTTTCTCATCACCCAACACTCTTTACAGATAAAAAGAGATCATCCTGTATCTTTTACCGATACAAAACAATCTCTTTTCTCACAGGAATTGTCTTCTGATTCTTTCAATCCTTCTGATCATTCCTGTTCATATTATTTATTACTTATTGTTTTTTGTAGTTGTCGTAATTTTCTTGTCACTGCTTTTTTTCGTTTTCTTTTTGTCCTTCTTTTTATCCTTTTTCCCGGCCGATTGTTTATTTATTTTTTCGGCCTCAACGGTTGTCTGAGTCTGTTCACCATTCTCATCTACCGTAATAACAGTTGCAGGATTCTTCATATACTTTTTGTATACCTTATACTGTTTATTCCAGTCAGTATACCGGGAATCTTTTTTCTTATTTTCAAATGAATAATGTTTTGAAATATATTTTCCTATCTCTCTTGTTACTTTTCTTGCACCGTAACAGTTCAGATGTTTTCCGCCATCTCTGGTATCTGTTCCCCAGTTGATCTTATTTTTGCCCTTTACCGTATTCAGATCAAGGAATGGGATTCCTAATTTCTTCGCATACTGTGTCATACCATTATGTTTTTTATAATTCCATGAGCTTGCTGTCGGCATCTCAACAAACATAACTTCAACATTGTTTTCTTTGCAGATATCCAGGAACATCTTAAGAAAAATTCTAGAAGACTTCGGTACCGGTTCAATATCCTTTGTCTCTACCATCTTATCTTCACCTGTATAAGCCACAACCGTTCTGCTCAGATACTGACCTCTTGTACTGGAACGATAAGTATATGATTTTTTCTTAAAGCTGTCCTTAAGTGCCAGTGTTTTCCACCTGTCATGATACTTCATGATCGGAATATATTTATAGATCAGGGATTTGACATTTCCCTCTACTCTGGATACCTGTGTCTTACCTTGCCACAACAGATCCACATCCAAAACAACCAGCTTCGGTTTCTGGCAGGTCAGTACTTCCTGAAGGACATTGACTGTCTCTGCAATATTCTGCGCTCCCTCCGCCGCAACATAGGTTGGAATTCCATAGTTCTTCCACATCATCATTGGAGAGTAGGCACTGTATGCGTTACTGTTTCCCATGACAACAACATCCAGCGAATTTCTCGGTTCTCCATAGAAGCCTCTGGCATTCGGATTTGACAAACCACCTTCCGGGTCACTGGTCTTCGGATAGAACACAACCGACAGAACTCCCATCAGTACACAGAAAATGATGAAAAACAGGATACATTTTATTATATTTTTTGTTTTGTCTTTTTTCATATCGTTCACCATCTATCCTAAAATTGTGCGTATATAAAGCCTGCGACTTCATATCCGCTTCCATATGCTCCAAGGATGATCACGGAAAAGATCAGTCCATAATATAATACCCAACGGAATACAATATTCTTTGTTGCAATATCTTCTCTGATATGACGTCCCTGTTCCTGATACAAGCCAACCAACAGCAACACAATTGCTCCAAAAAGCAGTAACAGGAAATCACTCATACCAATCCGGACATCAAACAATTCACCATAACGGATCGGATCCCATGACAGATTCCGGAACATCGATATAAACATCTGTCCGAAGATCTTCAGATCATCTGCACGGAACATCAGCATACCGATATTAACAAAGATAAAGGTTCTCACAACCTGAAGAGCCTTATAGATCTTACCTTCGCGGTTCACATGCATTTTTTCAAATAATTTTCTGAATAATGGTTCTGTCAAAAGTCCGAGGATCATGATCAGACAGTAATAAATACCGTACATGACATACTTCCAGCTTGCTCCATGCCAGATACCGGTTCCAAACCATACTGCAAGCATGGCAATAGAGGTCGGGATCAGGGTTGCAAAGAACGCATTGAACTTCTCTCTTGTCTTCTTGCTCAGCTTCATAAATGCCTTGGATAGAGAGATGGTATAGAATACATAATCCTTAAACCATGCACCAAGTGTCATGTGCCATCTTCTCCAGAACTCGCTGACTGTCTTTGACATAAACGGTCTTGCAAAGTTTTCTGACATCTCAATGCCAAACATCTGCGCACTACCGCGGACGATATCCATACAACCGGAGAACTCTGCATACAACTGTAAGGTGTACAACAGCATTCCTATGATGACATACAGTCCATCATACTGATCGTGGAAATTAAAAATCTGATTTACATACATATTTGCACGGTCAGCAATTACAATCTTCTTAAACAGGCCCCAGAACACAAGCTGAAGTCCCATCGTTGCATTTTTATAATCAAACGGATGTCCTTCATATACCTGATCTCCCAGCAGATCAAAACGTCCGATCGGGCCTTCCACGATATGTGGGAAGAATACCAGGAACAAAGCAACCTTTCCAAGATTATCGGAGGCTTTGTATTTACCACGGTATACATCTACAATGTAGCTGATCGCCGATAAGGTGTAGAACGAGATACCAAGCGGCAGCATCATATTCTGCATTGGATTGGATATCTTAATATGGAAAATACTTAATATATCACAGAACACCTGTCCGAAGAATACGGAATATTTCAGATATACAAGAATACCAAGATTTAATAATACAATAGATACACAGACACATTTTTTCTGCCATCCGATGATCGACTTGAATTCCTTTTTATTTTCCTTTGGCAAGGCTTTCTTTGCCATACTGAAGCCATCATCAATCTTATTCAGCAGCAGACCGCCAAAATAGATCGACAAGGTACTAAACAATATAAATACAATATATTTTCCGGAATTAATAAAATAGAACAGATAACTGAATATCAGCAGAACCTTCCATTTGTGCTTTAATGGCACGATCGAGTAGAAAAAGAAGGATCCCATCAATATAAATCCCAAATAAGCTATAGATGTATAAGACATTTTTTTCTCCCTATCACTGATACCGAAAATCTACCGGGCAGTCATTTTCTGTACGTATTACAAAAGGCCGTCCGGTTTATTCCCAGTATTTCTTTTTTCCTCAGTCTGTAAACTAATTAATCATCACTGAGTCTCTGGATCATATCATAGATCGTCTGAACTGTTTTGAAGTTCTCTGGAACGATATCTACAGGTGTGATCTCGATATCAAATGCATCATTTAATTCCATAACAAGTGTTACCATTGTGATGGAATCTAAGACGCCATGACCGATCAGGTCTGTATCATTTTCAAAATCAACACCTGGTTTTACTTCGTTTAAAATCTCTAATAATTCATCCATTTCTTTTTCCTCATTTCTTATAATTTATAGTTATTTTTCAACCACTTACGATCAATTTTTCCATTTTGATTGTGTGGCATACTCTTCACTCTTACAAACTGGTTCGGTTCCATATAATGTGGAACTTTTTTCTTGAATTCCCCAAGCAGGAATGCATCATCCAGTTTCTTACCTTCATATATAAATACGATCTTATCCTCTGCATCATCGTAGATACATGCATAGCTTCGGATACCTTCGATCGCACCGGCAGCCGCTTCGATCTCGCCGAGCTCGATACGATAACCCATATGTTTGATCTGATAATCTTTTCTTGATATATAGACCAGTTCGCCATATTTATTATATTTTACAAGATCACCTGTCTTGTAGATCAGTTCCGGATAATTCGGGTTTAACGGATTCTGGACAAAGGCTTCTTTTGTCTTTTCTTCATTTCCATAATATCCAAGAGCGACAAAGGAACCTCTGGCATATAATTCACCTTCTGCACTGAAGCCTGTCTCCGGATTGATCTCCGGCGAAACCACCTTGCCATCTTCTCCAAGTACAAATACATCACAGTTGTTACATGCATTTCCCATTGGAAGGGGCTCATCGTCACGAAACTTTCTGTTTACCACATAGTAGGTACAAATATCGGTTGTCTCTGTCGGGCCAAACAGGTTTGCATACATGGCATCCGGCAGATTCTCGATCCAGTAATTCAATGGTCTTGTCGGCATAACCTCGCCTGCAAATAACACTTTTTTCAGATCCGGAAGCTTAGCATACTGGAACATCTTATAATTTGCAATGATCGAAAGCGCCGATGGAACCCAGTAGATCGTATTAACCTTTTTCTCATTCAGGAATTCCATGAGCTTGATTGGGAATGAAAAATATGCTTTTGGTATTATATACAATGTTGCGCCATTTTTCAATGTGCTATATAAATCTGAAACAGACATACTAAAATAAAATGGGGTCTGATTTCCAAATATTGTTGTCTCGTTGATATCAAAGGCTTCTGTATACCATGTAATATAAGAAAGAATATTTGCATGTGATATAACCGCACCCTTTGGAACACCTGTCGAACCGGAAGTAAATAATGCATACACCGGATCCGTATCGATCATATTGGCTCTTACCTTTGACAGACAACTCTGGTCTGCTTCCTGATCCATCTCATCCAGATTGAAAATCTTTGGTGCATAGCCCTTGCCGTCCTCTGTTTCAACATGCAGTTCTTTTGCTTTATCGAGATGCTTATTATCGGTTATGGCAGCCTCCGGTTTCAATGCCTTTAAGATCTTATTCACTCTGTCAACCGGCATCTCCGCATCTATGACCACATAAAAGTTTCCGCTATATACAGCACCCATGAATGCTGCCACACTCTTCGGCTCCTTATCAAGAAGTACAACAACCGGACGATTCTTGCATCCGCCAAGTCCCTGATATAACCATGCTCCAACCTGTTTTGCAGCTTTCTCCAGTTCTTTATAAGTGAGTCCTCCGTTAACATCGGCAACTGCTAATTTGTCTGGATATTTAGCTACTGAGCCTTCAATAAATTCAAGTACATTCTTCATATCTTTCTTTACCGGAACCTGTCCGGACCTCCTTTATTCCACGATTGCAAATACAAGTGTTACTGTATATTGCCCTTTCTTCTCTTTTACTGAAAAGTCTATGTTCATTTCCTGTGCAATTTTCTCACAGGTCTTAATTCCTATCCTTGTGCTTTCTGCTTCATTTCTGTTTTTGCTTATATGATTACTGATCACCAATGTTACCTTCGTATCAGAGGTACTATACTGAATCTCTACCGGTTTGCTGTAATCCGAATATTTTCTTATATTCGTAAATATATTATCAAACAACCGTTTCAGATGCGGTGCATCAATCTGTATCTTCGGTGAATTATTCTCCGTCTTGACCTGGAATGTGATTCCTTTTTCTTCTAACAGACACATATATTCACCGATCATCTGCTGGAAAAATTCTTTTGCGGGAAACTTTTCCATCTTCAGTTCATCCGTATGTCCGGAATATACGAAGAAGTAACGGAACAGCTTGTCTGACAGATCTTTTAACTGCCCTGCCTTATCCACGCAGATATCAACGTACTGCTTATACTCTTCTTCCGAATCAAATTCACTTGTTTCCAGAAGATCCAGATACCCATTCAATACCGTAAGCGGTGTCCGGATATCATGTGCCATTGCTGTGACCAGATCCCGGTTCGCCTGCCAGGCTTCTTTTTCTTTGCTCATCTGCTGAATGATTGAATTTCTCATACTGTCAATATTATCCGCCAGCACATAGATCTCATCATGCCCGGACTTCGTGATAGCAGCATTGATATCTTTCTTTTTAATACAGGATACCTCCCGTGTCAGACGTCTTACGCGCTTTACCACACGACCGTTATAGATCATAACAAACATCATAAAGATAAACGAGCACACCAGAAAACCAATTGTCATCCAGAAATAGTAAACTCTTTTCTCTGAGTAATCCACGATACAGACATCATACAGACCATCCTCGAACCGCACAGAATAAAATGCATAATTTCCATACTGAGATGCTAATTCTTCTACATCTGAAGTATCGACCGGATTTGTTTCTTTATATTCTGACTCAGAAGATGCTATATCATTGCCAACATTTTCATTTGTCTTTTCTGTCTGTCTCTTATATTCTTTTTTCTTCCTGTAAATCTCAACCAGCCGTTTGTTTTTAATATTATTCAGCATCTGCTTCTTGTCTTCTTCAGACTCTGCAAGCTTTCTGCCCTTCTTGTTTCCATTTGTTATCTTATTAAAAAAACGCTCCATCGCGGTACGTCTTTTCTGTTTTGTTGAATCATATATTACATTCTCATTCTGATATACAAGAAGATATACACTTCCCTCTTCCTGCTGCCATCTGAGAATAGCATTCATATCTGTTGATTTCACCTTATTATCCCTGACATAATCGGAAAAGCGGTCGATCTTCTCTTCTGTCCGCCGGGCTGTGGCTGTCTCATTCAGATAGTTTTTGTCAATTATATATACTGTAGTTTTCAGCCAGACGAAGAACAAACCGACTGCAAGTAACAGACTTCCTGCAATAACCAGAATCAGCTTCGTATTTAAGGTAAGCTTCTCGTCTGTTCTTTTTTCCCGTCTATTCTTTTGTCTCGTTTCTCTGTCTTTCATTCTGTCTGACCTTTTCAGGCTTTAATCCACCTGATATCCTTTTCCATAAATCGTTCTTATAATCTCAGGCTGTGCCGGATTCTCCTCGATCTTCTGTCGAAGCCTGAGCACATGCACCATGACCGTATTTGACGATGAAGGAAGATATTTTTCCTGCCAGATATTCTCATATAGTTCATCCAGATTCCAGGATCTACCACGATTCTTCACAAGGAAAAACAGCAGTGCAAATTCTTTATCCGTCAGATGGATGACTTCATCTTCTTTCGTTACCACACGCTTATACGGATCGATTGATATTGTTCCGACACGAAGTATTCCATCCGCATTATCTTCTCTTCCTTTATAAACATTATAACGTCGGATCAGTGCTTTCACCTTCCGGATCAGCTCACCCTGTTCAAAAGGCTTGCTTAAGAAATCATCTCCACCAATATCATATGCCTCATTTTTGTCCGGCTCCTGTGTCTTGGCTGTTAAGAACAGCACCGGAACCGATGAGAATTCCCGGATAGCCGCACAGCTTTCGGTTCCCGACATTCCAGGCATCATAATATCCATAATAACCAGATCAATATCCGAATGTTCTTTCATAACATTGATCGCCATCTGTCCATTCTCTGCTTCCAGTGTTTTATATCCCTGCTTTTTCAGGTAAATACCTACAAGCTTCCGAATATCCTTTTCATCATCTACGATCAGAATTTTCGCTTCCTGTTCGGACAGCAATCCCTTTTGCTTCTCTCCATCTATTGTTTTGTTATTTTCTAAAATCATAACCATATCCTCTCTTTTTCTAATATGCCTTGATTTTAACTTTCAATAACCACCCCAACATTATAGCATTTGCATCTATAATTCAAGTATGCGTCAGGTGTTGTTAAGATTTGTTAAGTCAGGTTATACCAGAAAATTACATCCTTTTTGTATCTAAATTTTTAAGATTCTTAAGTTTTTTGTTTAAGCTATCTAAAAAATCCATTCAAAGACGATTCCGTAAAGTTCCCTCAGATAATAAGTTGGCAATAACCACCACGCTGTTTTCCCGCACACCGCCGATGGTTTTATACCTGTATGTTCTGCAATAACAGATGCACGGTATTCATGAAATTCATTTGTTACGATAATAACCTGCGGATCCAGATTCTTCTCCTCTATGATCTTCTTTGAATATAGAAGATTCTCTCTGGTCGAGGTTGACCGGTCTTCCTTATATAAACGGTCCTGCGCAATGCCTTTTTCTGTCAGATACCGGTACATGCATTCCGCTTCGCTGATATTCTCACCTTTTCCCTGTCCACCGGACAGAATACACACAACCTCTTCATGTGTGTTCAGATAATCATATGCCGCATCTAAGCGTTCCGTCAGCATTAGGCTTGGGCGGTCGCCATTTACACCACAGCCAAGCACGATCATAACCGTTTCATCCTTCGGAGTGCTCTTCGATGCCCGTATCATGCATATCGTACCTGCTGCCGCAAATCCAACTGCAACTAATACAATCAGCAAAACGATCCCGCATATTACTTTTCCGGCAGTCCGGGTCATCCATTTTTTCACCCAGCGATTCACTCTGTGGAACCATGCCGCATATAAGATCAGGCAGATGCCAAGAACAACTCCCGTAAGATTTCCTATGTTTTTAATCCCCTTCGTAACAAATGGATACAGAAATATGAATACTCCTGCAAATCCTGCTATGAATAATACTATTCTAAGCCATAATTTCTTCAATTTTCCCTGCATACCTCCCGTCTTTTTATATAATTCTCCCTTTTCTGGAGTTCACTCCATGTTTATAGCATCCAAATGCATCAAAATGCCATCATCTCTATTGCGGAGCGGTTAAGATTTATAAATGATCCGGTTACATTATATTTAAACATAATTATATACTGTTTTTAACAAAAAACAGCCATTTCAGGCAACGGATTGCTCCATTTGGAACAATTCATTATCCAAAATGACTGTATTTACGCTAATTTAAAATGATTTTAAACCATTAAATATTATTTCTTATAATTTCTAATGATTATTAATGTTTCAGGCATTCCTTAATAGATGCTTCAAAAATATCAAGACCGGCTGCAAGCTGCTCATCTGTCATTACAAGTGGTGCAAGGAAACGGATTACATTGTTGTAGGTTCCTGCACCTTCTACTAACAGACCTTTCTTCGCACAAGTCTGGATCAGGTCAGATGTAAATGCTGCATCCGGTTCTTTTGTTTCCTGATCTTTTACGAATTCGATACCGATCATACCGCCAAGTCCTCTGACATCACCGATAACCGGATATTTCTTCTGCATTTCCAGATAACGCTCTGTTACTTTCTTACCGATCTCACAGGAACGCTCTGCCAGATGATCTCTCTCCATAATCTCGATCGTCTTTAAGGATGCGGCACATGCCAGTGGATTTCCACAATAGGTTCCACCGATCGTTCCTGCCGGAACTGCATCCATAACCTCAGTTCTTGCAATAATGGCTGATAATGGCACGCCGGCTGCGATGGATTTTGCTGTTGCGATGATATCTGGCTCTACACCGGCCTCCTGCCAGTAAACAGAAGCAAACATACGACCGGTTCTGCAGAAACCGCTCTGTACCTCATCTGCGATCAACAGGATACCATTTTCATCACAGATCTTACGGACTGCTTTTACCCATTCGATCGGTGCAGGGATGAAACCACCTTCGCCCTGAAGCGGCTCAACAACGATCGCTGCGATCGTGTCCGCTGCCGCACACTGTTCAAATACATCGTAGATAGATTTGATATAGTAATCAACTGCCTTATTCTCAGGCATTCCTTCCGGATTTCTATAATAATATGGGAACTGTGCACGGAACACACCGGCTGCTAACGGTCCCATATCTTTTGCATATGCTTTCTTGGATGTCATCGCCATTGTAAAATGTGTTCTACCATGGAATGCACCGGAGAATACGATGATATTTGGACGCTTTGTATATGCCTTTGCTACCTTAACTGCATTCTCATCTGCTTCTGCACCACTATTTGCAAAGAATGCTTTCTTGCTGTCGCCCTTTACAGGTGCAATACCGGATAACTTCTCTGCGAGTGCTACATAGCCTTCATGTGTTACGACATTGAACATGCCGTGGAAATATTTATCTGCCTGTGCTTTTACTGCTTCAACAACCTCCGGCTGGGAAAATCCGATATTCAATACACCGACACCACCGATCCAGTCCAAGAACTTGTTGCCATCAACATCCTCGATCATGGCGCCTTCACCACGTTCTATAACGACCGGATATCCGCAACGGATCGCATTTGGAACTGCCTGTGCTCTTCTGTCTATAATTGCCTGTGCCTTAGGACCGGGTAAAGTCTCTGTTATTATTTCCGGTAAATCTGTTCTTAACATATGTATCATCCTCCATCTTCTTATACGGACGGCCTTTATATCTGTGCCGCTCATTTATTTGCTCTTGTAAATTTTCTACAGTATGCCATTCATAAAAGCCGATCACCATATCCCATCAGCACAAAAACTTCCGCCCTGTTTTGTGCTGATAGCACAAGTATATGTTTGACAGACACATATTTTCTATGATATTGTTGGGTTATTGTAATTCATAGCACAAATCAGTGGTTTAATATATTAAGCAGCAGCTAATATAAACCTTATATAATTAAGCAAATATTAGGCAATCATGTTCAAACTGCTTCAAATCAATAAGCCACCGCCAAGCCGATACGCGCAGATCATATTTTGATTGAACGGACTTCTTATACATAGACAAGTAACAATTATCAAATTCTGCTAAGAAAGGATCTTATATATGGCAATATTATTAAGAGATTTATATAAAGAAACAAAAAGCACCTATGGTCTGGATCTGATCGCAGGGGAAGAAGGACTGGATCATCTGATGAACTGGGTCTATATATCAGAAGATCCCGATACATTAGAATTCCTGCATGGCGGTGAACTAATCATTACGACCGGCGTTCTATGCGGAAATGAATACTGGTTATATAACTTCATCAAAGGGCTGATCGAGCATAAAACCTGCGGCCTTATTATCAATATCGGCGGACATCTGAACCGTTCCGATATCTCCGACCGTATCCGTATGCTGTGCGATCGGAAGCATTACCCGCTCTTTCTTATGCCATGGGAAACGCGGATCTTCGATATCACACACGATTATTACAATCGGATATTTGATGATACCCAGACCAGTCAGGCAATCTCAACAGCCCTTTCGCGCGTGATCCTTCACCCAAATGACAAAGCTCTGATGGAAATCAGCCTGCCTGTCTTATATGAACATGGTTTTCAAGCGGATGCCCAATACCATCTCGTATATATATCAGATCTGCGTGATACAGCATCCATGAAACCAACCGCTGCACAGACAAATACCTCTATCCAGCAGTCTGAGCATTCCACCATCTCATCCGGTTATGCAAATACCGCCGGAAGTTTTCTTCAGAATCTGTTGACACGTCTGGTCAGAATCTATAATCTGCCATATACATTTGTCAACGGCACCGACTATACTCTGCTGATCAGACCCGCACGGTCAAATGAACGGCTTGAACAGGAGCTTACACGGCTTCTGTATCATATGGGAGAATCTGCCGGAACAACTTCCATGTATATCGGAATCAGTGCGCCAACCAAAGACCTGACCGGATTAAGTCAGGCATTTTTACAGGGACAGTGCGCCGCCCTGATGGCACAAAAAAAAGAACAGTAGCCTGTTCTTCTTCGATGATATGGGATTCTATAAGCTTCTTTTATCTGTAAGTGATATGGATGTTCTTAGAGAATATGTAAACGATACCCTGGGATCCATCATTACATACGATGAGCAGCACCATACGAATTATCTGGAAACACTCTATCAGTATCTGCTCTGTGATGGCAGTATACAAAAAATTGCCGGTGCCCTGTTCTGTCACAGGAACACCGTCAATTATCGTGTCCGTATATTAAGGGAGGACTTACATCTTGCTTTAGATGATCCGTCCACTCGTTTTGAACTGATGACCGCATTTCAAGTTCATAGTTATCTGGATTTGTTTTCCTGAATCTGCTGCAACACATTTTAATATCATGTACATCATATATCCGGTCATTAATTGGCCTGTTATTTTCTGCGTCTGACCGCCAGTAATTCTTTCCATGCCGGCGGATAGAACAACAAGAGCAATGGGAACAGCTCCAGTCTTCCGGCAAGCATATCGAACATCAACACATATTTGGAAAATGTACCATATACATTAAAATTCTTCGTTGGTCCTACCAGCTCCAGTCCCGGTCCGATGTTATTGATCGTTGCCGCAACCGCAGTAAAGTTTGATGTCATATCTTTTCCCTCAAAGGAGATCAGCAGTACGGATGTTGTAAACAGGATGATAAATGTTATAAAATATACATTTACCGCACGTACCACTTCATGCTCTACCGGCTTGCCGTCCATTTTGATCTTCTTGATACTTTTTGGATGCAGATAGGAATTCAACTCTTTTATCACACTTTTTACCACGATGATAAATCGGGATACCTTGATACCACCACCGGTACTGCCTGCACATGCACCAATGAACATCAGAATAACCAGTATCGTCCTACATGTCTGGTTCCACAGGTCAAAATCCACACTGGAGAATCCGGTTGTTGTTATGATCGAAGCGACCTGGAACGATGCATGACGGAGTACTGTCCAGAATCCATCCATTGTATGAATCAGATTCAATACAAGAACTGCGATCGCTGCCACAATAATGAGGAAATAGGTTCGCACCTCATCCATCTTCAATGCCTTTTTGATATTGCCAAATAAAATCAGATAGTATGCATTAAAATTCACACCGAATAAGATCATAAAGATCGTTACCACCCACTGCAGATATGGCGAAAAGCTGGCAAAGCTATCATTCTTTGTTCCGAATCCACCTGTACCCGCTGTTCCGAATCCGGTACAGAATGCATGGAATACCGGCATTTTCCCGGCTATTAACAAGATGATCTCTATAGCCGTTAATACAATGTAAATAACATATAATATTCGCGCCGTATACTTGATCTTCGGTACAAGCTTACCAACAGAAGGTCCTGGGCTCTCTGCTTTCATCAGATTGATATTTGATCCGCCACTAAGCGGCAATACCGCAAGCAGAAACACCAGCACACCCATGCCACCGATCCAGTGTGTAAAGCTTCGCCAGAACAACGTCGTCCGGGATAATGCTTCCACATCGTTTAAGATACTGGCTCCTGTGGTTGTAAAACCGGAGATCGTCTCAAATAACGCATCTGTGAAAGATGGGATATCCCTGATATGCACATTGGAAGTGCACCAAATATACTCAGTGCTATCCAACTCAATGCTGTAGCGATACAGCCCTCTTTCAGATAGAATACATTTACTTTAGGTTTATGTTTTACAATGATGGCTCCAAGCAGCATACAGATAACTGCCATCACCAGATAATCAATTCCTTCACTTTCCTGATAAATCAACGAAACCAGACATGGCAGAAGAAGCATAACCCCCTCCAGCATGACCACATGTCCGACTACGTATAAAATCATTGACCGATTCATAGCTTCCTATTTTCCCTTTTACAAAAATACTCATTACTTATACCAGAATATCCCTGATATCATTAAATCCTGTATGAGTCGTTACTACCATGGCGGTATCCCCGACTTCGATCGTATCATGACCGGATGGTGTAATGATCGTACCGTTTCGATTGATAAATGCGATCAGCACATCCTTCTTTAACTTCAGATCCATCAGTGGCTTACCCGTTACCTCGGATGCTTCATCCACACGGAACTCGATCGCCTCTACCCGGAAATCAAACATATGATATAACGTCTGCACACTGCTGTTCATGGAACGTGTATTTGATTTCGCACGAACATAAGCAGTAATAGTCTCCGCTGTAATAAAACTCGGATAAAATACACTTCCAAGGTTCAAATTATTAATTATTTCCTTGAAATTACTACGGTTGATCTTCGTGATGGTCTTTGCATCTGAAACATGTCTGGCGTGCAGTGTCAGGAGGATATTTTCCTCGTCAATCCCGGTTAAAGCAACAAAGGATTCTGCATTGCTTAAGCCTTCTTCCTTTAATACGTCCTGATCGGTTCCGTCTGCATTGATAATAACTGCTTTCGGAAGCAGAATACTGAGTCGCTCACAACGATCCTTCTCTTTCTCAATGATCTTTACATTGATTCCCATATTGATCAACTGACTTGCAAGATAATATGCAACGTCACCACCGCCGACGATCATCGCATCACTGACACGATTTGTCTTGAATCCGATAAAATCAAGAAATGCACGGCTCATCGGACGGGATCCTACAAACGAAAGAACATCTCCTGCATGCAGTTTAAAATGACCGGATGGAATATAGACTTCTCCATCTCTTTCAACCGCACAAATCAGAATATTGATATTCTTCGCTCGATCCATAAGCTGCTGACCAAGATGTGCCACAGACAGTCCGTCTAACATATTATGCTCCGGAATCTTGATCTTCGTCATCTCTGCCTGACCATGTGCAAAGGAATTGATCTCCAAAGCCGTCGGCATATAAAGTACACGCGCAACCTCCGTTGCTGTTTCAAGCTCCGGATTGATGACCATGGTAAGTCCCAGACTCTTTTTCAGATATTTTATCTCCTTGCTGTAGTCCGGATTTCTGACACGCGCTACCGTTGCGCAGTCACGTCCCTGTTTTGCGATCGTACAACAAAGCAGATTCAGCTCGTCAGAATTTGTTACTGCGATCACAAGATCGGCATTCTCCACACCGGCTTCCATCAGCACACTGTAGCTTGCACCATTTCCGCAGATTCCCATAACGTCATACTGATTGACGTTCATCTCAACCTTATCCGCATTTTTATCAATGACTGTTATATCATGCCCTTCCTTGCACAACTGTCTGGTCAGTGCCGTTCCGACCTTACCGCATCCTATAATCAATATATTAAGACCCGTTTTCTTCGCGCCTCGTTGCTTAAACATCACTTACCTCCACCGACTTCGGCTATATATTATACATACTTTTGTGCATAAAATACTCACTTTATTATAGCGTCAATCTTGATTGTAACATCTTTTTTCTATATGTACAGTGATATTTGAAAATTTTATCTAAAGTTTAGTTTGATTCTGTGCTATACTCCTGTCTGGAGGATTTGATATGTTATTTTCTTTATTTATTAATTTTTTCAAAATCGGATTATTTACATTTGGCGGCGGTTATGCGATGATCGCACAGATCCGGGAAGAAGTGGTTGCAAAACGGAACTGGCTCACGGAAGACGAACTGATCGAAGTGATTGCGATCGCTGAATCAACGCCCGGGCCACTGGCGATCAACCTCGCTACTTTTGTCGGTTATAAACAAAGAGGCTTCCGCGGAAGTCTGGCAGCCACCCTCGGTGTCTGTATCCCATCCGTTATTATTATATTTGTCATTTCTCTGTTTTTTGATGCTTTCATTGCAAATAAATATGTAGCGTATGCCTTCGTTGGCATTAAATGTGCTGTTGCTTTTCTGATCCTTACAACCGGAATCAGCATGATGAAAACACTCGACCGAAAAAAAATACCGGTTCTTGTATTTGTAGTTACTTTTATAATCATGGTGATCGGAGAACTGCTTTCCAAATCCGTTAATGCAATTCTTCTGATCCTCGCAGGCGGCATCATCGGAATTTTCTGTACCTCTTTTAAAAGAATCCGAAAGGAGGATGCAGACAAATGATATATCTGACATTGTTTATTGAATTCTTTAAAGTAGGACTGTTCAGCTTCGGAGGCGGCTTCGGCATGATACCGCTGATCCAGGATGCTGTCATCCGCCATAACTGGATGAGTGAAGATGCCTTTTACAATTTCATCGGTGTCTGCGAATCTACACCGGGTCCGATTGCAGTCAACATGGCGACCTATGTCGGATCGACGCAGGCAGGACTTCCGGGCGGTATCGTCGCTACTCTCGGTGTCATCACGCCGTCCTTTTTCATTATATTATTAATTGCCGCAGTTTTAAAAAATCTGACGAAAAATACCTACGTGCAGGGCTTCCTGTATGGCATCAAACCGGTTATCCTGGCCTGATCCTTGCAACCGGAATCAACATGCTGTTAAAGTCTACCGGATATGTCAGCTTATCCGAATATGATGTGAATATCCCTGCTATCATTATTCTGTGCCTGCTTGCAGGAATCTATTTCTTCATCCGGCGCAAATGGAAGCAAAAGCTGTCAGCGATCTCCCTGATCCTGCTTTCCGCGGTTCTGGGGATCGTGGTATCCGTGATTGCCGAACACATCAGATAAAAAGTCACCTGATACAATGCAAAGTATCAGGTGACTTCATATTTTTCATTGGCAGTCATAATTATCCTTTTATATCAGATTGCTCTGCCTTTTATTTTCGATAGGATGGAGCAAGTGCGTATGCCGGAACATACTCCTCTGCTGCCACACTGTTCATGGCAAATGCCCGTACCAGAAACGTACCGATGGTTTTTGATGCATTCCGAATATAGCGTGCATCCGTTTCATTATCTCCGGCCTCCGTCATATACAGTGCATGGTTTTTCTTCAGATACTCGACCGCTTCCTCCACAGAATGAACCATTTCACCGATCCGACTCGTTTCTTCCTGTTCTACATGTCCATGTCCAAATAAAAACTTCTGAAATCCACTTTCATATGCAACATGTTCAGAAAAACCGCCTTCAAAAATGGAGTTGTGCGCATATGTGAAGAAATCCTCCACATAATGAAGTACATATCCGAGTTTCAGGAAAGAATATCTGCTGTTCTTCCCCTTTTCTTCCAGCTTCTGTATCCGGTTGACTGTATTATCAAATGAACTTTTCCAGGTATGCTTCTTAATATAGGTATGAACCAATATATCCGGCAGAATACTGCCTAACAATAACCACTTCCTTTTGTTCTGTGGAACCTGTTCTATGATTTCTCTGGTTACAAATAAATGACTTCTTTTTTTCATATCAGTCTCCTTCCCACTTTTAACTCGGCACAACTTTTCCGTTGTTCCTATCTATATTTTACCGCAGGAAGTATGAAATACAAGCCATTTCACAGAATTTTCTTGAAATTAGAAAAATTTTCTAACAATTTTTACACGGGGCAATTCTGCCCTCCTGCCTGTCTCCCCTGCCGCCTCCCACGCCCCCCTGCTGTAAGTACTTGCTGCGTTTTCTGTTCGCTTCACATGCCTTATTCGTAAATACTCCTGTGCGAACTCGCCTTCGGCTCAGACACGCACCCGTATTTACTGGCAATGTGCAGCTCACGACGAAATACTCGCAATGTACTTACAGCAGGGGGGCGTGGGAGGCAGCAGGGGAGACAGGTAACAAATATTCAGGAAATGGCAGAGCAGAATAAGTGCTATCGTACGGCACTCTGGACCGGCTGTCATTTGCAAATGACCTTAATGAGCATTCCGCCTTGCCGCGATATCGGTGCAAAACTTCATCCGGACATGGATCAGCTCATCCGTGTTGAAAAAGGAAATGCTATGGTCATGACAGGAAACTGCCCACACAATCTGAACTGTGAGCAGCGTATGTGTAAAGGTGATGCCGTATTCGTTCCTGCCAGAACATGGCACAACATCAAGAACACAGGCAAATGTCCGTTCAGGCTGTCTACCATTTACGCCCCACCACATCATCCGTTTGGAACTGTGGAATACACAAAAGAGGATGCTTAAGGAAGCCTTCACTTAGAGATTATAAGAAAACCCGCTTTTGAATGTCTTCAAGCAAAACTCAAAAGTATAATGGTTCCACTAGAGTATCGATTTACTCTAGTGGAAATTTTATATATATATATATTTCAAGTGATTTTTTACTAATTTTTGTACTTCAAATTTCAATTTGTCGCAAAACTGAGCATAATCAGCAAACTCATTTTGTAATTCAATAGATGGAACAATTATATTAACACCCTTAACAAGATCTGTATTAAGATTTTCCACAGTTGTACCATTTGCTAAAGCATTAAACTGAGACTGCACTTGATTTGCTCTCAACTCATAATAAAAGAATAATGTGTTTAATGATTCTTGATAATCAGATATTATCAACCAACCATCATGAACGCATCCTTCAATACCTAGAATATATGGTCTACCAAATGACATGGAATTTGAAAGAATAAAATCCCCTGGTGTAACATACCTTGATTTTTTGGCTCCTTCCTTAGTGATTTTTTCAGCCGTATGTGTGACATATATATCATCAATTGATATATCACCAATTTTTATCCAATTTACTCCATTTACATCTTCAGTCAAATAATCTGATATTGGTCTTGGAGAAGCCCCTCTACAAATATTAGCTACCTCAGCTATAGATTTTGAAGGATATCTTTTCTCATCCCCGAACATTTCGACAAATTTATAGTTTAGTCATATAGTCCACATATACTATACTTCTCCAATCACATTATCAAGGTATACATCCAGTTCATCAAGCATATAGCCTTTTCTTCCAGCCATTCTGTCTTCATCAACAGCAAGCAGTTCCTCTCTTAATTTCAACATCTTTTCCCAACGATTGTAGATTTCAATATCCATAACAACAAAATCTCCCAAATAATTCAGGCTTAGAAAGATACAGTCAATAACATCTTGAACTGTTCTTCGCCATATACAGCATGTGGAACATCCTTTGGCATAATGAGTGTCTCACCCTCTGTTAAGATGAATATCTCACCGCCTACGGTAAAACGTCCTGTACCATCAAGGACAGTTACCATTGCATCTCCGCCGGATGCATGTGTAGAGATTTCCTCGCCTTTGTCAAATGAGAAAACAGTCACGCTTACATAGTCATTCTGAACGAGTGTCTTGCTAACTACCTGTCCCTCCTGATATTCTACCTGATCCTTTAATAATAATTTTGTCTTTTTTTCAATATTCTTGTACATATTTCTTTGTCCTTTCGCTTTCAAAATTATTTTTTATTTCTTTTCCATTATCAATCCACTGTCTTATATATGCATTAATCTGTCTGTATTCATTATACCTTATTGTATGTGTTTCATACAGTTTTCTTTTTATCCGATTGTCTTTCATTAATACATATCATTATAAAAGTCTTCCATACCTTCCGGCATCTCGGTTTCATAAAAGCCCCGTCCATTTCTGGTGCCCATTCGAATTGTCATGCCGAGATCCTCATAGACACTGGTGCACTCATAGTCAATCGGTTCTGTCGTTCTGACAAGCTTCTCCAGCTCTTCTGCAGCCGCCATATATTCGTCACCATCAAAGCCACCGATTGCCGGTCCTGACGCCCCATAATATAAAGTCAGATAGATCACCTTACCATCCTTATCTTCTGCCGCGATCGTATAGTCCAGTAACTCCTCATTATTCTCGGTTGTCTCCTTATCGCCAAATAATGTAACGATCTGACCAATAAACAGACCATGATATTCTGCAAGTGCTTCGTCCTCATATACATTTAACAACAAATAACTGCCTGCCAGGTCCACATCATCATTTACTCTATAAAATGTATAATTCTCGCACGAATATCTCGCTTCCTCTGTCCCATCTGTCTTTTCTGTTGTGCTGTCTTTTTTCTGTGTATTCATATGATCTGAACTTCCCTCCATTTCTTTTTCTGATGCCGCTTCTGTCTTCTCCGCTGTCGCATCTACTTCTATTGTCCGGTAATTCTCAGTTGTTCCATCCATACTGTATTCGGATGTAGCTACCCATTCTCCATAATCTGTCGTGATACCTTCATCGGCACACCCTGTCATCATAAGCACTCCAACTGCCCCTAATAATAAAATCGTCTTTTTCATATCCGGTGTCTCCCCATATATTCTGTAACTTTTCCATCCTTATTGTACATGTTTTTTGCAACTTTTCCAACTTTTTGCTGTACAACAAAAGGACGGCCGTTTTCACGACCGTCCTCTTATGTCTGTCAATTTTATTTATAATCATTCTCCAGCCCGTCTGCATCAAAGTAATTGATCTTCATAGCAGAACGTACATCATGAAGAGTTGCTGCTGCTTTCTTCTGTGCAGCCTCGCTTCCTGCCTTTAAGATGTCAAGGACATCCGGAATACGGCTCTCCCACATCTTACGACGTTCACGGATCGGTGTAAGCTCTGACTGTAATACATTGTTCAGGAACTTTTTCACCTTAACATCACCAAGACCACCACGGCTATAATGCTCCTTCAGTTCATCCAGATTCTTATAATCCGGCAGGAACTGTTCAAAATGCTCCGGACGACAGAACGCATCCAGATATGTAAATACGGAATTTCCCTCGATCTGTCCCGGATCCTCCACACGGATATGATTTGGATCTGTATACATGGACATAACCTTCTTCTTTACTTCATCTGCTTCATCGGAAAGATAGATGCAGTTGCCAAGAGATTTGCTCATCTTTGCTTTTCCATCGATACCCGGAAGTCTGAGACATGCTTTGTTAGACGGTAATACAATCTCAGGATCTGTCAGGGTTTCGCCATATACGGAATTGAATTTGTGAACGATCTCCTTGCACTGTTCCAGCATAGGAAGCTGATCTTCACCAACCGGCACTTCTGTTGCACGGAAAGCCGTGATATCTGCTGCCTGACTGATCGGATAGCAGAAGAATCCAACCGGAATACTTGCTTCAAAATTACGCATCTTGATCTCGGATTTTACAGTAGGATTTCTCTGTACACGAGATACTGTAACGAGATTCATATAATAGAAAGATAATTCTGTCAGTTCCGGAACCATGGACTGAATGAAGATCGTTGATTTCTCAGGATCGATCCCACATGCCAGATAATCAAGTGCAACCTGGATAATGTTCTGTCTCACCTTCTCCGGATGCTCGGCATTATCTGTAAGTGCCTGTGCATCTGCGATCATTATATATATCTCGTCATAGTTTCCTGAATTCTGAAGCTTTACACGCTCAGAAAGGGAACCAACATAATGTCCAACGTGAAGTCGTCCTGTAGGGCGGTCACCGGTTAAAATAATTCTACTCATCTTAAAAAGTCTCCTTCATTTCTTCGTTCGATAATCCTGCCCCCAATTATACCGCGAGATACTGTTACCGTCAAGGAAACCCTACTGCTCACTGATGATCTTTCTGCCACTGAAATAGGTGATCAGGAAATATCCGCCATAGATCACAACCAGAACAACAACGGTCATAAGCATGGCTGCTCCCATGTCATCGGTTCCCATCAGTGAAAGAATCTGTCTGCTGAATTTCAATCCAAATATCGAATGAATGACTGCAAGTGCAAGCGGGAACAGGAAGAACAGACCCATCTGTGCAAATAACGCATGATTGATCATCTTCTGATCCACCCCTAGTTTTCGAAGCATCTTATATCGTTCCACATTATCGGTGCTTTCTGACAATTCCTTTAATGCGAGGATAGCTGCGCCGGAGATCAGGAAGATCATTCCAATATATAAGCCGATAAAGGATGCGATCGCACCCAGTCCAATACTGGCAGCTTTTACCTTTTCTTTTGTATTCAGACTCAGCCTGACATCCGGGTCATCATCCAGATTGATATGTTCATTTCTCGCCATGATCTTATCCGTATCGGTCGTATTATAGATTGCAAGCAAGCTTTCAGAGATCGGAGTTACTCCGGCAAGCACCCCATCCGGCACAATAATGATACCGATATTAATGGCCTGTGTAGAAATCTGAATATCACCGGCTTGACATTTGCTCATTCCCGGCTTCAGTTCATAACCATTTACCTGAATCAGCATACCGGCCTGCAATGACATATCTCTGTATGTCACCATCTGCTTATAATTCGCCACGATTCCATATTCATCATCTTTGATCGACACAGTTTCAAAACCACACAGCTTTGCCACACGATTATAATCGGACACTGTCATGACATTTTCCATGATATCCATCATGCCATACATCGGCTGGTCACCAAGGAACGCATCCTTTGCCTGTTCACTGAATGTATCCCCGTATGTGCAATCCGGCAGTGAATATATATACACATCTTCATAGGCTGAAAACATAGACGGCAAATCAATTCCATGTTCCTTATATATATCGCAAATATCGCGTTTATCCCATGTCGGATCATAGTAAGCATCCTCATCCGCACCCTTACCGGCTGCAACATCATAATCAGAACTTCTTACCTGTCTGGTAATATTTACATCAACGGTAGCATACCTTCTTAACCCCTCATTCAAACCATTTCGGATCGTAAGCGCCGAAGTCAGCACGCAGATCGTAACAAATAACATAATACAAATGATCGAGATTGACAGTACATTTGTATTTACACGACTGCTCATCTGACGGATGACAAATGAATTCAGTCCTTTATAATAAACACGCTTCACGGAAGAAACTAACCGGAACAACATACCGGAAATCGACCAGAAAAACAAAAATGTGCAGACACATCCAAGTCCGATACAGAAATAGATATCTTTCATATAGAGATCTGTTGTATTTGAATTAATATAGTAATATGCATATCCAAGTCCTGCTACGGAAAGAAGAAATACAAATACCGATATCCACGGATTTTTCATCTTAACAGTCTCTGATTTTCTTCCCATCTGAAACAGATCGATCAATTTGCATCGTCCGATTGCAATCGTATTAAACAGAATCACAACCACATAGATGATGGCAAAATAGAAACAGGTTTTTACAAATGCGGGACTTGAAAATACAAAATTATATGATGACATATCTGCTTCGAACATATTTGCAACTAACAGACTGGTAAGCTGGGAAATCCCGATACCGGAAAGAAGTCCAACGCCAAGTGAAACCAGACCGATGATCAGTGTCTCAATAAACAGCATCTTTGACACCTTCCATTTGCCCATTCCAAGCAGCAGATACAATCCAAATTCTTTGTTACGCCGTTTCATCAGGAAGCGGCTGGCATATATGATCAGGAAACCAAGCACAAATGCAATGAATACGCTGACACCGGAAATGATATTTGCCATCAGCTCTACAATTTCTCTGGTATCTTTGGAGATCCTCATCATCGCCGTCTGTGTCTCGATCGCATTAAAAATATAGAAGATCGCTACGCCAAGAACCAATGTAAAGAAATAGATTGCATAGTCCTTCAGGCTTTTCTTCATATTACTAAGGGATAACTTAAAGAGCGTCATTTAAGTCACCTCCAAGCAAAGTTACGACATCTATGATCTTGTTGAAGAATTCTTTTCGGCTGTCTGCTCCACGGCGAAGCTCATGGAATATTTTACCGTCCTTGATGAACAGGATGCGACCGGCATAACTTGCGGTAAAGGAATCATGTGTTACCATCAGGATCGTAGCTGACAGTTCTTCATTCAGATGTTTCAGACTTTCAAGCAACAGCTTTGCGGATTTGGAATCCAGTGCTCCGGTCGGTTCATCGGCAAGGATCAGCTTCGGGTTCGTAATGATCGCTCTCGCAGATGCCACTCTCTGTTTCTGTCCCCCGGACATCTGATATGGATATTTATTCAGAACTTCTTCGATTGCAAGCTCCTTTGCGATCTTCTTTATCTTTTCGTCAATCTTCTTCGCAGGCGTGTTCTGTATCGATAACGCCAGTGCAATGTTCTCATATGCTGTCAGTGTATCTAACAGGTTGAAATCCTGAAAGATAAATCCCAGTTCTTCCCGGCGGAAGCGGTTCAACTGGTTGCCGCGAAGCTTTGTGATATCATCTCTTCCTACATAGATATGACCGCTGCTGACACGGTCTATGGTGGAAATGCAGTTAAGCAGTGTCGTCTTTCCACTTCCGGATGCTCCCATGATCGCAACGTACTCACCTTTTTCTACACTAAATGAAATGTTATCAATGGCTTTTGTAATGTTGGATTTGTTGCCGTAATACTTTTCGATATTCTCAATCTTTAAAATTGTTTCCACTTTTATCTCTCCTTGCTATCCGGTGTGTGACTAAATCGTTCAGGTAACACTTACATGTTTTTTGTGACCATTGCTCCGACGACATGGCACAGGATAGCAGAACACTCAGTCGGCTGCTCTATGTATTTTAGGTATTGCTCACTGTCAGAACAACAGCCCCATAAAAACATCCACGAAATACTAAAACGATTTACCCACACACCATTTTCTATTAATAACTGAGTTAAGAGTTGTTGATCCTGTCAACACCTCATCTCCTGTTTACAAGTGTGAGTATATCGTTTTCAAGGAGGAATGTCGTTTTTCTTATGTTACAGAAGGTTACAGTTTTGTAAGGTTAAGACATTGGGCATTCTTTATCTGTCTGTCAGATAAGGGGCACATGGTAAAGTATAGTTTTATTCATCCACCAGATAATAGTCGTTTCCGCCAAAGGTTACAGCGACGTCTGTTCCGATATTTTCTTTGGAAGTGATCGTAAGATGATGTCCTAGCTGGTCGCACAGACCTTTTACGATATATAAGCCCATACCTGTTGACTTGGCAAAACGACGTCCGTTCTCACCGGTGAACGATTTTTCGCAAATGCGAGGAAGGTCTGCTTCGGAAATTCCGATTCCATTATCTCTGATATGGAGTGTGATATCGTCACCTGCTTTTGTCGTCCAGATCTGAATCTGCCGATCCTCATCCGGCTTCATATATTTGATGCTGTTGCTCATGATCTGGTTTATCATGAATTCCAGCCATTTGGCATCTGTCGTAACGCTGACATCAACGTCATGCACATCCAGGCAAATGTCACTCTCCAGCAACATATCTTTATTCTTCAACGCCACTTTATTCACAACCGACTTGATTCGTACTGAATCAAACCGATAATCTTTGCTCGCATGCTCTGCCCGGACATAATACAGCACCTGATCGGCATATGCATCCAGACGGTTCACCTGATCTTCGTATTTCTTCGGTATCCTATCCTGATTATTGTGGCACATCAGTACCAGACTTGCGATCGGTAGTTTGATCTCATGCACCCATATCTCGATAAAATCCTTGAAATCATCCACACTCTGCCGGTACTCCCTCACATGCTCTGTCATGGATTTATTGATCTCATATAACGCTTCATAGACCAGCTTTCCCTCATAGAAACCCGGCTCCTCTAACGTATCCATGACCAGATATTTCTGATCCAACTGCTCCATATGTGCATAAAGGGAATTATAGAAATGTCTGCGTTTTATATAGTCTGTTAATATGACAGTTACCAGAAGCAAAACTGTCAGCACAAGAAAGATCACCGTCAGCTCCCCTGGTGTCCGCATCGCACGAAAAGCAATTAACATGATCGCTATAAATAACAGATAACCGATCAGAATACCCGCTTTATCTTTTATATATTCCCAAATTCTCATATCAGACGATACCCCTGTTTCTTTCTTGTCTCGATCGCATCCGGCAGTCCAAGCTCCGCAAGCTTTGTCCGAAGCCTGCTGATATTAACCGTAAGTGCATTATCATTTACATATTCTTCATTATCCCAGAGATCTGTCATGATCTCATCTCTGGATACGATCTTGTCCTTACTGCTTAACAGCCGTTGGAAAATGATCATCTCATTCTTCGTCAGAACCTGTTCTTTCTCACCAAGCCGGATTGTCCCTTTGCTGAAATTCACCTCTGCTCCACGATAGGATGCTGCATTCTGGCTTCCCTCCATCCGTTTCAGCACTGCTGCGATCCGCAGCAACAGGATCGTCGGATTATACGGCTTCGTGATAAAATCATCTGCCCATAGCTCATCGACAGAACCTCGTCCATCTCTGATGTACGACTAGTCACCATGATAACCGGGATATCCGATTCCTTCCGAATCTCCTTTAACAGATTTCTGCCATTTATGCCCGGAATATTAATATCCATCAAAATCAGATCTGCCCTCGCTGCCAGAATCTTCTCTTTTGAATGTTCAAAATCAGTCAGATAGGATGCTGCATAGCCTTCGTTCTCCAAAATCTCAACAAGCTCCATGCATATGCTCTTATCATCTTCCACAATAAAAATCTTTTTCATAACGCTCTCTACCGGCTCCTTTTATCGCCTATATTTACCCAACAGGCAGTCACACTACCCAGCTACCTGTCGGCATCATTATAGCATACCCCAAAAACTTTTCACCATATTTGTTTCAGGGTATTTTATTACAAGATGCTAGCCCGTTGGTCTTTTTTGCGAGGAATAATTACTATTAACAATCCAAACTATAAAAAGCCATTAGAGCAATAAGAGAAAAATTCATGTATTTTTTATTCAGCTTGCGCACTGATTTGTCAGCAGTCGCCCTAACTCACCCTAAAGGGTTCAGACAAGGGCTTGGTGCTGACAGTTAGCGCAAGCTTCATTACAAAAATACTATGAACATTTTTCTTCTTATTTGCCTAATTCCTTTTTCTTGTTTGTATTGTTATTATAGTTTTCTGTTTCTCGCAAGAAAGACCAACGGACCAGCATCTCACAACCACGAAATTGAAGTGAATATCGCAAATACATTCCTTAAAGTCTGTGCTCTAAAGTATATACCAACTAACACCGTAAAGCTTTGCCTATGTCTATTATTACTAACTGCAGCTCTTCCTTACAGGAAGTAGAAATGTAGCACAACAATTTATGATACAAAAAAGCCATTAGGCAGCTAAGAAGGAAACATCACATATTCTATTCAGCTCACATGGCTGAAATGCAACTAGCATCCCGTAATAAAAAAGCCCTGAAACAGATATGGTGAAAAACATTCATGTAGTATTCGTGATAAAGTTTGTGCTAACTGTCAGCACCAAGCCCTTGTCTGAACCCGTCAGGGTGAGTTAGGGCGACTGCTGACAAATCAGTGCACGAACTTTATAGAATACGAAATGAGTTTTTCACCATATCTGTCTCAGGGTATTTTATTACGGGATGCGAGCGGCTTACTCTTCGTAAGGAAGAACTGCTCCATCGTAAGTTTCTTTGATGTAGTTCTTTACATCGTCAGACTTTAATACGTCTACGAGTGCCTTGATTGCTTCGTTGTTTTCGTTGCCTTCCTTAACAGCGATAACGTTTACATAGGTCTTAGCTGCTTCTGAATCATTCTGCTCATATGCAAGAGCATCTTTTCCTACTGAGAAGCCTGCTGCAAGTGCATAGTTACCATTTAAAACGACATACGCTGTCTCGTTTACAACTCTGGCAACCTGTGCTGCCTCAAGTTCAACGATTTCTACATTGTGTGGGTTTTCTTCGATATCATTAACAGTTGCATTGATACCTGCGCCATCCTTTAACTTGATGATTCCGTTGTCCTGTAATAACAGAAGGGCTCTTGCTTCATTTGTTGTATCATTCGGGACTGCGATAGAATCACCGTCAGCGATCTCATCTAAGCTTTTCTTTGTACCCGGATAGATACCGAATGGCTCATAGTGGATTTTGCCTGCAACTACAAGATGTGTACCTTTTTCTTCATTGAAGCTCTCAAGATATGGAACATGCTGGAAGTAGTTTGCATCGAACTCGCCGCTTTCTACAACTTCATTTGGCTTTACATAATCATCAAATACTGTAACCTGAAGATCATATCCTTTTTCCTTTAATGCTGTCTTTGCATACTCAAGAATCTCAGCATGTGGTGTTGCAGATGCTGCAATCGTAATTGTCTTTGAATTTGTTTTGCTGTCTTTATCTTCTTTCTTGCCGCAGCCTGAAAGGCTCCTGCTACTAATACGCCTGTTAATGTAAGTGCTAATAATTTTTTAAATGTCTTTTTCATGGAAGATTCCTCTCTTTCTTTATTTTTCCTTTTTTATTTTCATTTTTATATATCGGATGCCCGGTGTGCACTTTCCTGACATCTGTTTGTAAACCGCCAATAACGTTCCGGTACTGATCCGGCTGTCATGGTCAGGGTTTATCTGATTATGATTTTCTCCGGTCTAATCGGTTTGCGATCAGCATTCCGACTGACTGGAAGATCTGAACGATCACGATCAGTAAGATAACTGTCACGATCATGATATCTGTCTGGTATCTGTAATATCCATAGCGGACTGCGATATCACCAAGTCCACCACCTCCGACTGCACCTGCCATCGCAGAATAACCAAGGATGGTTCCGATCGCGATCGTTGCTCCGGTGATCAGCGATGTTCTTGCTTCTACAAGGAGCACACGAAGGATGATCCGCATCGTTCCAGCACCCATCGCGCGGGCAGCCTCAACAACTCCGTTGTCAACTTCCTTCAAGGATGACTCTACCATTCTTGCGATAAACGGAATAGCTGCTACCGTAAGCGGTACGATCGTTGCTGTCGATCCGTAACTCTTACCAAGAAGAAATCTGGTAAATGGGATCAATAAGATCAACAGGATCAGGAATGGTACGCTTCGAACGATATTTGCGATAAAATCAAGAATCTTATACAAAACCGGATGCGGTTTCAGTCCGTCTTTATCGCTGATACAGAGGAGCACGCCCATCGGAAGTCCGAATACATATCCAAACAATGTAGAAACAACTGTCATATAAAGTGTCTCTAAGATACCATTTAAGATCATTTCTCTAATTTGTTCCGTCCACATGTTCCTCACCTCCATTCACATTGTCACTTAATTCTTCAAGCTCCAATCCCCGTTCTTTCAGGTACTGTTCCATCGCTGCAACATTTGTCGAACCCTTCGGAAGCTCAAGTATCATTTCACCCTTTGCCACTCCTCCGACATTCT
This sequence comes from Clostridium sp. AM54-37XD, assembly GCF_003478225.1. Classification (NCBI taxonomy): domain Bacteria; kingdom Bacillati; phylum Bacillota; class Clostridia; order Eubacteriales; family Clostridiaceae; genus Clostridium; species Clostridium sp. AM54-37XD. Next base: position 186,601 of record NZ_QUEV01000002.1, on the reverse strand, counting down.
TTGTCGCTGCTTTTAAGATATTGACCGGCTCCTTAAATGTCAGGATCATATTTGCAATTACCGGTTCAAATGCTGAATTCTCCGTGTATACGATTCGAATTCTGGTTCCATTCTTTATGCGGTCAGTCGTCTTTAATGACTTCGGCTCTGTAGCATTTCCTTCGTCCTTCTGTAACAGCTCTCTGGCTACTTCGGACTTTGGATGATTAAAGATATCAATCGTTCTGCCATACTCAACGACCTGACCATCCTTCATGATCGCTACCTGATTACAGATCTCACGGACAACTGCCATCTGGTGAGTGATCACAACGATCGTAATTCCAAATCTCTGGTTGATATCCTTTAACAGTTCCAGAATCGACGATGTTGTCTGTGGATCAAGTGCACTGGTTGCCTCATCACAAAGCAGGATCTGTGGATCGGATGCAAGTGCTCTTGCGATTGCAACTCTCTGCTTCTGTCCACCGGACAACTGTGAAGGATATGCTTTTGCACGATCCCGCAAACCAACGATCTCTAACAGCTCATATGCCTTTTTTCTCGCCTCTGCCTTTGATTTTCCCTGAATGAACAGTGGAAAACATACATTATCAAGAACCGATTTCTGCATCAGCAGATTAAAATGCTGGAAGATCATACCGATATGTTCTCTCTGTTTACGAAGCTCTTTATCTGACAGACCACCAAGCTCCTTATCCTGTACCACGACCGTTCCCGATGTCGGTACTTCTATATGATTGATACATCGTACCAGGGTACTTTTTCCTGCACCGGACATTCCGATGATTCCATAAATGTCGCCGGCTTCAATATTCAGTGATACATCCTTTAAAGCATCAATCGTTCCGTCTTTGGTCTGAAACGTCTTCGACACATGCTCAATCTGAATAATTGCCATATTGTTCTCCCCTTTCAAGTTCTTTTCCTATTATAAATCAGACAGTCTTCTACTTTATCCATGTAATAGATACCATGCTGCCGCATAACAAAAGGCAGTCATCATATGCTTATGACAACTGCCCTTTGTTATATGATAAACAATACTATATATCTAACAAATCAGGTGTTCAAAGCATATGAAATAAACGCCATACAATCACACATCATCCGGCAGCAACACATATTGTTCTTTGCAGTTGTCATGATTCTTTCTGAGCCCATATGCTTATCCTCCTTGTAAATTCTCTGTGATTTATTCTCAGGAACTTTTTCATACTATGTTGATATGTTTTATCTGTTTTGTTCCTTCCATGTTTCATGATTATAGCGTCCGTTTTTCCGGTTGTCAACCATTATATCCTATTTAAGTTATAGGATATATATTTGACTGGTTATAAGTTTTTCTTATAGCCAACAAATATGCAGTATGATTTATACTCCCAGTTCTTGTTGAATCAGTAGAAAACTACACTTGTCTTCTCTTGTTACACGCAATGATGTTGACACATATTACGTTTTCAGTTAAACTATACAGATGTAAATACTATTGTTAGGAGGAAGATCGGCTTAACATTACATATTTACTTCCATGTTTTACTAATCTAAAGTTATTGCCGGTATAACTGCATGTCATTTCATTCATTATTAAATTTAATCATCGATTCGCAATCCGTAACGAAAAATTCTCTGATCAATGAAACCGGGATCGACCGTTCAAGCTTCTATCAGATCTTGAGCGGCAAACGTATTCCCACAAAAGATCAGATTACAAGTATTATCCGCCAGCTTAATATATCTGCTGCCGATGAGATGGCTTTATATGATGCCTTTTATCTGGAACGGCTGGGCGAGACCAATTATCATTACCTGAAATTCACAGAGAAATGTCTGAGGGTGATCGGTTCTCCATATATAGACGCCAATGCATCTAACAACCAGACACCTTCCCGCTCACAGGAATTACAAAATAAACTACCTGACAATCCGATTGATACAGATCAGTCACAGGCTGCCACAGGAACTATACTTTATCACTCCACGGATGAGATCATCTGTGGTCTGACTAAATTCTTAATACACGCCAGCAAAAAAGGAAACAATCATTTACAGGTATCACTTCCGTTCGACCTGTCATCACGGATCAAACTGTTTTCCAGCATTCGCTCACTTATCGCTTCCGGAAAATTTCAAAATGCAGCAATTTCCCAGATACTGCATTTTCAAACAAAGAAACCGGATGACATCACTGAAAAACTGGACGGATTTGCTACTCTGTTAGAATCAATTCTTACAAAAGAAACCAACATCACCTATAACATTTACTATTATTCCAATGAACAAAAAGTCAGCAAGAACTCCGGTGTACTTTTTCCTTTCTATATCATAACGGATGATGCCTGTCTCCTGCTAAATGCCGATGCCAACAAAGGTTGCCTGTTGACCGATTCAAGCCTTATCAGATTAATGCGGGAAGAATTCGTTTCCGTATTTGACCATGCGGAACCATTTCTGTCCAGCTTCAGCCAGAAGGAGCTTCCACAGTTTCAGGCAAGATCCATTCCTGCAGAAGAAGTGATCTTTATCCAGAAGCATCCCGGTGCCTGCCTGATGGTAACGGACGATCTGGTTGATAAATATGTTCCGGAAGAATTCACGGAAACCCTAAAACAGCATTTTCATTTCATGCAGCAAATGAATGCCAGTGAGGGCATCACATTGGACGGCATCCGGGAATTTGCAAGGAATCATGTGATTTCCGAATCCGGTTTCTATGTGGAAGCAGATACGCCGGATATTATCAATGCTCTGGAACAGTTAAAAGCACGGCTTGACCGGAACCTCTTTGTCCTTGATACCGAAAAAATTCCGGTATCGGATAACTGGGCATTTCTTTTATATACGGATCAGTATGCCCTGCTTGTTCCAAATAAAGAACTAGATTTTATCATTTGTGTGTCTGATCCGGATATTATACAGGCATTAACCTATACCTTTCACTCGGTAGATTTTGAAGATTATGTTTTAGATAATACCGTTGTCAGAAATGAGATACAAAAGCTGATTTCTGAAAATCAAAGCAGAGTGGCAGATTCAACTTTATAAATGCCACTTCTGGTTTTTTACACATCAGCATGATAATATTTAATTGTTTTTATAGCTACATCATTTGATGTTCACTTTATTCATATGAGGGGTAATTTATAGACAGGCGGCTGCTTCTTACAAGTCAAAGAAGCAGCCGCCTTTGTAGTCTTACCAGATTATTATATAATGTCACTACAGACTTCGTCTGTCTGCTCTGCACAATTCTGCATATAGAAAATCCCTAGATCGTGCCTTTTACAACCAATGTGCTGACACCGGGATCCGCCGTCCATACACCGGTAACCGGATTCTGTGTATAGGTTGCAGCCGGGACTGTGATCTGACCCGCAATCGTTGTAAACACTCCTGTTGTCTCATCATAGGTATAGTTTGTTGTCTCTGCCCATGCCGTTCCATTAAAGGATACTGCAAGGTTTGACAAAAGCGGATTAAAGGTATCCACTATCACCGCATCGGTTCCGATATCTGCCGGTGCACTTCCTGCATTCTGGATCAGGAATGTATAGGTCAGTGTTCCGTTCTCTGTTACAGGAACCGGACTTACCGACTTTGTGATCGTAAGGATAGGTTCACTCTCTGTACCGATTGTCTCTGTTACCGTGATTGGAGTAATGCCACCACCTGTCACAACTGCTGTATTTGTGATCGTTCCTGCTGCATCCATCGGTGCCAATGCATTCACCTCTGCCTCATATACAACTGTAATATCTCCATTTGCAGGAACTGTAAGCCCCGAGATTACAAGCGATGGTACTCCTGTTACAACAGGTGCAGTCTGAAGAACACCATTCACATAATATTTTACAGTATCTGCAATATATGTGAGTGGAACCAGCGTTCCCTCCCCGAATGTATATGCTCCCAGATTATCTGTGATCGTGATACCGCTAAGTGCTGTGGCTCCTGCATTTACGATCGTGATAACATATGTCACTGTATCATTCTGACCATATGTCTTTCTGACTGCGGTCTTACTTGCTGACAGTACCTCCAGCAGTTCTCCGACTGCTATATTGGAATTTGCTATGGAATTACCATAGCGAAGCTGTGCCTGATTGGTAAACTGTGCCATAAATTGCTCTCTTCCTTTCTTATATTCAGGTATAGTACAATATATGACAGAATTATTATTTTGTTATTTTTATTAATTATCTTTCTCCCGGAGTTTTACGACCAACTCATAAACCTCAGGATGTTTTTCTTTCAAATGCTCATCCAGCAAATGTCTTCGTTCTTTAAACTTCTCCGCAAGCTCCGGATGTTCCTTTGCAATACGGTCATGGATCTCTCTACGATGCTCCTCGAAGCGTCTGGCAATCGTTTCCTCTTCCTTACCTGATATATGAACGATCTCCTTCAGATGCTCTTCCAGATGCTCTAACCACTCATCCTCATCCATAGCTTCCATATGTGACCAGCTCCATGCAAAAGCTCATCAACATCTCCGGTCTGTTTCAAATGCTCGATCTGAAGTCTGATCTGCTTCTCTATCTCATCTTCACTCTCCGCTCCAAACGCCCAGACAAATTCCTGAACCCTGTTATCTGCACGCTTTCTGGACGCACTTCTCGGCTGATTGTCTACATCCCCCTCTAATGGATATGGTCGCTTAATTCCCATATCCTTTAAGGCAATATGTACTGTTCGTCTGACACAGCCTTCCTCAATCAGATAACCAAGTCCCAACTTACGCAGCTGTTCATTCACATCTGCGATATGCTCTGTCATGTAGAAACGGATTCCCTTATCCTTTAACGACTGATATAACATGGCGATCCTGTCAGCCGCTGTTATATCGATACTGCCGATTCCACTGGCATCTATGATAACCGCCTTTGTCTCAGGCGTGATATGATCTTCAATATCTCTCTGGAGGATCTGTATATTCGCAAAGAACAGATTGCTGCTGAACCGATAGATCAGTACACCGGAGATTGCATGGATCTGGCTGCTCTCCTTCAGATCCCGGAAATGCTTATGCCCCGGCTGGATTCCAAGGAAACATCTTGCAGGCTTGGCTGTCCGTATGATCATCTCTGTAAAGGAAAGAAGAATACCGATCAATACACCGTTGATCGTGCCAAGTAACAGCACACCAAAGAATGCCCCGAAAAAGATCAGGCATTCTGTACGGCTGACTTTAAAGAGTCTTGCCGCAAGATCAAATTCCGTTGCTCCAAGCAACGCTGATATCACAATAGCTGTAAGCACAGGAACCGGAAGATAACCGATAAATCCGGTCGCACAGACCAGAACAACGATCATGGAAAGACCTGCTATGATACCGGTAAGCTGTGTCTTTGCCTGATACTGTTCTCCCATTGCCGTTCTTGATACCGAGCCATTGATCGGACAACAGCCGGTAAATGCCGCAAGGAAATTTCCCATTGAAAATGCCAGAATCTCCTGGTTATCATTGATCCGGTAACCATTCTTCTGCGCAAAATTATTCTCCGCCAGAAGTGTCTCTGCCATTATAACGACTGCTACCGACAGGCTGATCGTTACAGCCTCGCGGATCGATATCACACTAAAATCCGGAACCGCCCAGTGTGGGAGTCCGGTATCAACAGATGCAAGTGTCTGCACACCCCAGTCCTCTATAGGAAGCAGATATGTCATGCCTGCCCCGGCTATCATCAAAAGAACCGCCATCGGGAATTTTGGGATCAGCTTCTTACATACCAGCAATAGCACAAGAGCCGCAAGTCCCAGTACCACCGACTGCCAATTGATATCTTTGGCTGTCTTTATAATATGTTCTGCCAGCTCAAAAAACTCTCCGGTTCCTGCCGATCCTCCCATCAGCTTCGGTACCTGCATTAGTATAATAGTCGTACAGATTCCGGTAATGAATCCGCCCATAACCGGTGCCGATATATAGTTGACCAGTTTTCCTGCTTTCATAATATAAAACGCCAGAAGCCACAATGCCACAAAGAAGGTCAGTACCGGAACAACCGCCATCGCCTCCTCTGATCCACTCTCTATATGAAGCTTAACAATGCCGACCCAATAAGGGCTGCCGGAGCTGCATCCACTCCAAAAATAAACTGAGGCGATGTCGAGGCCAGAGCAAATATCAAGATCGGAAATACCGAACCATACAGTCCATAGACCGCAGGAAGTCCGGCAATCTGCGCATATCCCATGGAGATCGGAATGGATACTGCCATGATAATAATACCTGCAAGAAGATCCTTTATGAAATTTTTCTTATCATAATGACGTAATGTAGCCGCTAATGTTATCTTCATCTCTGCCTCTTATATCTGTATATTCTTATACTGCAATTATAAAAGAAAAGTGGAGCTATGCACAACCATTATCTTTGCCTTTCTTCTATTCAGCCCCCTGTTATCAACCATCTGATATATGACATATATCAATTGCACCATCCATTGTCTATCTCCGATTGGATCTCCGCCAAATCTTTCTCGCTTCTGCTTCCCTGATCAATTCATCTCTGAAATCAGGGTGTGCGATCGATACCAGAGCCTCTGCCCGCTCCCATGTTGAACGGCCTTCCAGATTCACAACCCCATATTCCGTTGCCAGAAAATAAACCTGACTTCTTGGAGAAGTAACGATATCTCCATTAAACTGTGGATGAATTCTTGAATGAACCACCCCTTTACTGTCCTTGTACACAGAACTCATGCAGATAAATGCTTTACCTCCCTTAGATGCAGATGCACCAACGAGGAAATCCAACTGTCCACCGGTTCCGGATATCTGTCTGACACCTGCACTCTCCGCTGCCACCTGACCATACAGATCAACAGCAACACAGCTATTGATGGAAACCATGTTATCAATCTCACCGATCACTCCGGGACGATTCACGTACTCTAACGGATATGCCGCGACTCCCGGATTATCGTCAATCCAATCATATAGGCTCTTGCTTCCGACCGCACAACCAAATACTCCTTTTCCGCGATCGATCTGCTTGTATTTGTTCGTGAGTTTTCCCGCCAGATACATTTTCAGATATGCATCGCTGCAAAGCTCCGTATGCATACCAAGATCCTTCAGATCAGACTCCGCAATGATATCACCCAGTGCATTCGGCATACTTCCAATACCGATCTGCAGGGTTGCTCCATCCACAATATAAGGAATGATCAGTTCCGCAATCTTACGATCAACTGCAGTCGGCTCTGGCATCAGCATATCCGGATACGGTTCATGCTCTCCTTCCACGATATAATCAATATCCGAAATATGGATACACTCATCATAACCGCCGCGAACCTTCGGAAGATTCTCATTGATCTCTACGATCACGATATCTGCCGCACGCACGATTGGTGCTGCCACTCCGGTATTGACCGAATAATTAAAATATCCATGCCGATCCATCGGTGACACACTGAGCATAACTACATTTACCTTAAGAAAATACTCATAATATGCTGCATTATTATGAAATACCATCGGAATATAATAACAGAGTCCACGATCACATAACGACCGCTCATATGCTGAACAATGCCAGCTGTGATAAGTAAAATGCTCCTGACTCTCATCACATTCTGCAACTGCGATCGGCCCTGAGATCAGATTACCACGGATCTTAACATCAAACAGCTCGTCTCTACGTTTCGCCAATGCCCGATCCAGGATCTCCGGCTTTCCAAGTGAACAGGTATAATCCACCCAGTCACCATCTTTTACAACGGAAACCGCTTCCTCCGGTGTGCGGAGTTTTCGTCTGTATTCCTCTAAAAAATGTTCGTATGTCATACTGTTCCCTCCTTCGCTTATCCGTCCCTGACACAAATTATGCCTGTAAAACCTCTGACAGCTTCGTGTCTGACTGCAATACTTCTATCGCTTTCTTTCGGTACTGTTCTTCGTGAAGATAAGTATACCGGAATGGTTTTATAGCCGGTGCTTTTTCGATCGCACGGATGAAATCTTCCCGCTTCATGCCGACTGTCTTCACATAATCCCAGAATCCGGTATCTGTAAATACCGTATTGATCCGCTCATATCTGTGATCCTGAACAACACTCATCAGGTATGTTGCAACTCCGACCTGAATACCATGAAGCTGCGGACGTTCCAACATCTGATCCAATGCATGTGATATCAGATGCTCACTTCCACTGGTCGGCGCACTGTCTCCTGCAATCTCATTTGCCACACCGCTCATGGCAAGAGAATCTAATAGTTCTTTGATAAACCGTTCATCGTGAATGTCTTTAAACGGCGTCCGCACAAAGCTGTTAACCGCCTTCTTCGATATCATCATCGCAAAGTCATTTACTGAACCATGTCCATGTGCTTCTTCAAAATTCCAGTCATAAAGTGCCGTGATCTTCGATACCATATCACCGATACCGGAAAACAGAAATGCCTCCGGTGCCCCCTTTATCACATCGATATCTGCAAAGATTCCATATGCGATCCCTGCCGGTACAGATTTGCGTCGTCCCTCCATGATCAGAGATGCGCTGGCACTGGAAAATCCATCACTGGATGCCGACGTCGCACGCTGATAAATGGCAGTTTTCTTAAGAAGCCACAATATTTGGCCGCATCAACCACCTTACCGCCTCCGATACCAAGTACCGCCTGTGCAGTATTCGGGAATGAAAATGCAAGCTGCACCAGATCGTCGATCCGAACGGTATCCATCTCCATATATTGGAGCACCTCAACACCGCTGTCTGACATACCCTCCATCACCGTATGTCCAAACATATCGATCAACCCATTGCCAAACAGGATCACAACCTTGTAGATTCCCTCATCTGCAAGATAACCCCCGATCCGTCTGAGCAGATCTTTCTCCACCTTTAATATCGATGGTATCTGTATCTCCCTGGTATCAATCTTCGCCATAATCGCCAACCTCCTGTAGCCCTGTAATTTATTATACATTCTCTTATTCAAAATTTCTGCATTACTCTATATTCTGCACTACTCTGTATTTTGCACTACTCTATATTTTACACTATTCTATATTCTACATAATTATATACTCAACATACTCTATTTTAACCCAAACTGCAACTTATTCCATTCAGACCAACACTAACATAGAGCAGTGGAAATACAAACGATTGGTATGATGAACTAACGCCTAAAAAATTTGAAGCCGGAGGGATATATATTTTATGAAGCAGACCTATTATTACGTCGGTCCTTAACGAATCACCATCTGGTGATGAGTTTAGTACCGCTACGTAATAATCGAACGAAAGTGCTCTGCGTAATAAATATATATCCCACCGGCTCCAAATTTTTCACAGCCTTAATTGTATTTCCACTGCTCAGACTGCAGCTGGAGGTCAACCATATGCTTGTAGATGCCGTTCCCGGCTTTCAGGTCCGCAGGTGTCCCCTGCTCCGCAACTACGCCATCCTTCAACACAACGATCTTATCAACACCATCTACCGTACGCATTCTATGTGCAATGATAAGTACCGTCTTATTCCGGATCAGCTTGGAGATAGATTCCTGAATAACCGACTCATTATCTACATCCAGAGATGCGGTTGCTTCATCCATCAGAATGATCGGCGCATCCTTTAAGAACGCTCTTGCGATCGAGATTCTCTGACGTTCGCCACCGGACAACTCGGAACCGTTTTCACCGATCATGGTATCCCATTTATCCGGAAGCTTCTCAATGAAATCTGTACAGTTTGCAAGCTTTGCTGCTGCCATAACTTCTTCATCGGTCGCATCCTTTTTACCGATCCGGATGTTCTCCATAATTGTATTATTGAACAATGTAACATCCTGGAACACGATCGAATACAAGGACAATAACTGCTCCGGATCAATTTCCAGAACATTCATGCCGCCGACTGTGATCGTACCGGCATTGTTATCCCAGAATCTTGCTGCCAGTCTGGAAACCGTTGTCTTACCACCGCCGGATGGTCCGATCAGGGCTGTGACCTCACCCTGCTTTGCCGTAAAGCTGACATCGGAGAGTACCTGCTCTCCAGCCTTATAGGAGAATGCCACATGATCAAATACGATGTCATATCCCTTATTATCCGGATTCTCTCTTCCTGTCTGTTCATCATGAGACAGGATCTCATCCATACGCTCACAGTTCTTATTGATACTGATAACGGCAGCCAGATTCTGAAGCGAGATCTGAAGCGGCTCATACATTCTGGTTACAACCAACAGAAATGCAAAGAACGTCAGTACACTGATCTTGCCATCAACCAGAAGAATACTTCCAACAAGTGCCACTGTCCCGATACCAAGCTTTAAGATCATCTGTGCGGAGCAGACAAATGCTGCATTTGCAAATTCGGATACTATCGCATGATGCTCGACATCCTTGATCTTTTTATTCAGACCCTCCATATAAGAATCAGCCATATTATTGGAACGAAGATCACGAATCGTTTCCAGACCTTCCTGTATCCCGTCCAGACATGCAAGCTTATAGGTTATCGTCTTCTCATGAACCTTACCCATAACTGTCTTTGAATAACCAACGATGGCAAATGCTACCGGCATAACCCATACAGCCGCCAGCGCCATTCTCCAGTCGAAGAAAAACAGCCCGATCACGATCAATGTTGTAGATATAAATGCGCCTACAAGCTCAGGAATCCAGTGTGAGCTTGCTGTCTCGATCAATGCACAGTCGGACATGATTGTATTTGTCAAATCTGCAAGATCCTTCTTGCCAAAGAAAGAAAGCGGAAGCTTTCTCAGCTTTTCTGCAAGCGTTCTGCGACGGACTCCACTCTCTACGTAGGTCGAATAGAAAGTCGAATTATATTGAAAACTTGTTGATATTACAATTAACAATAAAGTTACACTGATTCCAATAATAAAGAATATCAGTTTATCCTTTGGAACACGGTTCTCCAACAGGTAGGAAGCTAATTGATACAGCAGTCCTACCGGGAGCATCAGCACCAGATTGGAGATCGTAACTGCCACAAAGGCGCGAACCATAGCATTTGCACCCTTTTCGGACAAGGCATATTTGTGCTTTAATTTTTCTATCATGCTGTTTCACCTTTCCTTCCTACCTGCCAGTTGACAGATTTGTTATATTCCTTCCACATATGAGTATAGATTCCGTTCTTTTCCGACAGTTCCTCATGTGTTCCGTTCTCTGCGATCTTACCATCCTTCAGCACATAGATGCAGTCCGCATCCGTTATGGTTGACAGGCGATGCGCGATCATGATAACCGTCTTGTCCTTTGCCAGATTCTCAAACGCTTTCTGAACCAGACGCTCATTATCCGGATCGGCAAATGCTGTTGCTTCGTCTAGGATCAGGATCGGTGCATTTTTAAGAAATGCTCTTGCGATCGATAACCGCTGTGCTTCACCACCGGATACATAGATTCCCTTGGAGCCAATCATCGTATGTACCCCCGCCGGGAACTTCTCTATGATATCCATACACTGAGCAGCAGAAAGTGCCTGCATAACTTCTTCGTCAGTCGCATCCGGTCTACCCATTCTTATATTTTCCAATATGCTGATCTTTAACAGCTTGCTGTCCTGAAATACATACGATACTTCTTCCATCAGTTTCTTAGTGTCAATATTTTTAACATCCACACCACCGATCTTTATGCTGCCATCCTTTACATCCCAAAATCTTGCAACCAGAGATGCCAATGTCGTCTTACCACCACCGGATGGTCCAACGAAAGCGATATGTGCACCGGTCGGAATCTTCATGGATATATCGTCAATTGCATTTTTCTTTGCTTCGTCATAGGCAAATGTAACATGCTCCATCGTGATCGATGCATCCTTTGGTATCTCCTGCTTTTCTGTATTTACCAGAGGCTTTGCATTTAGAATATCATCCATTCTCTGTAATGCATCCTCCACCAGCATCTGGGATTCGCCTGCATAGGCAATCTTCATCAGTGTAGTTGTAAGAACCGAAGTGATCAGGATATAGAAGATCAGGTTTAATACAAATGTATTACTTACATGATTACCACCCAGAATGTAAGCAACAATGATTAGTGCTGCAAAGATTCCATTTGCTGACATTGTAAACAGCACCATCGGCTTCATCATCCCCTTGGTGTAATCAAGCGTCCATTTCTCATAATCATCGATTGCCGCTTTGAACTTCTTGAATGAGTACACCGTCTGTCCAAAGGTCTTAACAACCGGAATACCTCTTACATACTCAACTGCCTCGGAAGACATGGTCTCAAGTGCATTCTGATACTGCTTCATATCCTCTGCCATCTTTGGTCCCATCATCAATGTTCCCATCATGATAAATGCCAGAACCGCAGGAATCAGACTGGCAATTCCCAGTCTCCAGTCAAATACGAACATCACCACTAACAGTCCAACCGGCGTTGCAACGGAAACTACTTTATCCGGAAGGTTATGTGCGAGGAAAGTCTCTGTTGCTGCACTTGAATCATTTACAACCTTACGGAGCTTTCCGGTTCCTTCTTTCTCAACGTAGCCAAGCGGCAGCTTCATGATATGCTCCATCATAGTGGTTCTCATATTTGCCTGTACACGAAAGGCCGTAATATGGGAGCACATCAGCGCGACAATATAGATAACCATTGCAAGCAGGGCAAATCCAACAGCCTGCCAGCCATAGGTTTTGATATGTGTCGCATCTGCGAAATCCGGCCGAACCTCAAGGATCTCTTTCATAATACGCCAGATATCATAAAATGGTATCAATGCGATCCAAGCAGAAAGGATCGCAAGAACACAGGACGCATAGGTAAAATACTTATACCCTCCTGCTATGCCCATGAGTCTGGACAATGCACTTTGTTTCTTTTCTTTCATAGTTAACCTCCTGTTACTAAAGTTAGCATTTACTAACCTGTATTTATTTTTATAGGACTGGTGCATGTTGTATTTCATGCAGCAGTCCCTATTATCAGAACTTCATTCCGATCACCGCCTGCCAGCCCGCATAGTTAAATGCTCTGACATTTGCCATAAATTCTTTTGCCTCTTCATAGCTTTTATCATGTGTGATAAGTTCATACACATACTGCCATCCGTTCCTGCAATATACATGGATAAAAAAATCATCTATCGAATGTCCTCCATCCGAAAACTGCTTCGCAAACTGTTTATAATAGTATTCTTCCTTTGCCGCAAGCCTGTCAAAATATGTCTCATATTCTGTTCCCGCCGAACAGCAGAAGATCAGTTTGAATTCTTCCTGATGTCTGTAAATATATTCCAGTACAAGATCCGTTCCTTCATCTCCGGCATCCTCCGCCCGACTGATATCTGTCGCTTCTCCTGCTTTCTTTATGCTGTCAGAATAAATCGCCATTAACTCATCTGCGGCTTCTTTTACAATCGCCGTAAATAAGCCACTCTTGTCGCCAAATCTTGTATAGATTGAATTCGTGCTGACTCCACTGTCTGCCGATATTCTCCGCAGGCTGGCATCATGGAATCCATATTGTAAGAATTCCTTTCTGGCACTATCCAATAAATTTTCTGTTACACCTTCTGATTCTTTTCTCATAAACCACACCTTGATCACTCATCGTCATTTATATGCAATATAAAATAACAGCGTTATTATAACGCTGTTATTTTATAAAAGTCAAGCTTATTTCTTTAAAATTTCTTCTCCATACAGATAAAATGTTTGTCAAACAGATCACATTCCCCGACAGTTCTAAATCCGATCTTTGCATATGTCGAAAGTGCTACCACATGGCCTTCCCGAACCAGAATATGGATTCCTTTCATGCCCCTGTTCTTCAACACATCACCGGCATAATTCATCATCTGCTTTGCGATTCCCTGTCCCTGCATATCCTTTCTTACACAGAGTCTGGACAATTCTCCCGACGGTGCCTGATCTTCATGCCAGCAGGTCAGTGACTCCACGGCATCGTCATGGTCGATTGAGATCGTCGCAATGATCTCTCCTGCATCGTTCTTCATCACAAACAGGTCTTCATTCTTAAGGTCAAATGCGATCGTGTTCTCATCCGGGTATGTCTCGCTCCACTCACATGGTCCCCCGATCATCGCATGGTATAAAGCCAGCAGTTCATCTTTATCTTCTTCTGTTGCATTCATTATCTGCATGGTAAGTCCTCTCTTTTCTGTCTTTCTTCGTTTACTTATTCACTCTGCATCAAACAGGTCTTCCATTTCCTCTACGGCTTCATAGTATTTGTTCATCCACTCGCTCATCCGGTCAATTTGTTCTCTGTCCGCTTCCACCTGCTCAATATCCTCCGGCCATTCATCACCCTCATCTATGCCCTGTTGCAGGAGCCAGTTCTCCGCACACTCAAACCGGCACATTCTACCATCGTCACTTTCGATTGTTACCAGCACCAGAAGCGGTTCCCCGGGCATCCGCTCCTCGCAGCCATAATCTGCTTCATCTATTCTGGTCACAGACCACATGTTATGCATCTCCTTTTTCTTTTGCAACTATAAATAAATTAATATTCATTATAACACAGGTCATCTCAAAACTGAAAACAGGTTCTACCAACATTTCATTGTCGATAAAACCTGTTTAAATTTATTCTGTATTATCCTTTATATTAACAGATATTTTTACTTGTTATGTTTCCTTTTCCTGTCCAAAGTTACCACAAGGTCAATGTTGGAAACCTAACCAACCTTCTAGATCTGCTGTGTGTCATATCCTACAAGAGCCAGATAATTAAGAGCCTCTGCACACTCTGATGCAGAGAATGCAGTTTCTGCACCCATCTTCTTTGCCAGTTTGGAAAGTGTATCCATTGTATTTACTGACTGTCCGTTTACCTTAGACATGGAATCTTTTGTGATTCCCATTATTGCCTGCACCTGTGACATGGAAGATTCAAAATTGGCAGCCGTAGTAACCGATGCTGTTCTAAGAGCAGTCACCCCTGCTGTAACGGGTAATAGTTTCTGTCCGGCAGAGGAAATGTTATCTCCTATGGTCTTTAACTTTTCTCCGGCTGTGGCTATCTTCTGGACTGCCATAGCTGACTGATTTGCCTGTGTTTCAAGGTTCTTCAAATCCTGCTCCGTCTCTACGATTTCCCTTTGAAGGGCATCATACTGTTCCTGTGAGATTTCTCCATTGGCAAGTGCTGTATTTGCCTGTTCTGCTGCCATCTTTAAGGTTGCCAGTTTTTCTTTTGTTTCACCAACGGCCTCAGCAAGCAGTTTATGTTTTTGTGCCAGAAGTTCCGTATTGCCCGGATCCAGTTTCAGCAGTTTGTTAACATCCTTCAGCTTCGACTGGGTGGACTTGATCTGTCCATTCACACCTTTAAGGGCATTCTTTACACAATAACTCCATATAATTACCGGAATCAGACAAAGCCGAAAAAAAGAAAGAAGATTAGGAACCGTAATAATTCTATTCAAATTTTCTGCCTGATTCACTTCACTCTGCATGTACGGTCACCTCACTTTCCTTTTTTTTAGACATAAACCAATAAAATATAACACAAAATGCTAAAGCAAACACAACACCAAAAACATTTTGAATCACTCTAAGACTAACCGCTCCTTGTAGTCCATAAGTCTCTGCAGCAATGGCTAAGGCACCAAATGTGTTAAATACTGCCTGCCAGCCATATTGTGCTGAAAATCCTACACCGATTCCACCAAGAATTCCTATATATGCATAGATTGACGAAGGAAGCAGAAAATATAATACTGTAAAACATATAACACCTGCAATATTTCCGACAATCCTTTTACGGACTCTGTAGTGCATATCTTCCATAAACGGCAAAATCACGGACATGGCCGCAATACCAGCCCACATTGCACGTGGCATATTACAAAATTCTGCAATGCAAAGGACAATCGGTACGCATAAAATCTGACATATCTGCCATTTTGTTCTGGAAGAAGTGATATCAAATTCTTGTATCAGATCTTTCAGATTTCTTTTATAAGTTCTGTTTTTATGATTTCGATAAAATACGAAGCAGGTAAGTGCTGCACCTAAAGCCATTCCGACTAATCGCATCTGATAGCTTTTTCCCGTAACATCATAACCATATAGCAGCAGATACCCAAGAACCAATGTAGATTGATTAAACATGAGTGGATTATGGCATCCGAACAGAATCAACACAGCCAGTGCCGCAATATTTAACAGCATTCCCAATACCGGTGAAAACTGATTTGCTAAATGCGGACATACAGTCATAATTACAAAGAACAAAGCCAAAAGCATCGTAGATTGTCCGGTGTGGATCCCCAAATCCGCATTTCTAAACACCATGAGACATAATAAGACTACTACACCTACAATGCTGTTCTCATTTCCAAATAGGGTGCTGAAAATACTAACAAAGAAAAAACAAAATGCCATTGTAACAGCTATCTTCACCAGATATACCCACATATGATATAATTTTTCTTTTAGTGTTTCACTCTTTTTCAACAGTTTTTTAGAACCTGCCTGATTTAACTGCAACTCCTGATAAAATGTCATATAAATCCTCCTATCTTCTAATTTATCTTAAAACTATATAATCTCATCTTTCTGCTTTGGCAGCTCTATAACAAATCTGCATCCACCATATTCACGATTTTCTGCTTTGATTGTTCCTCCGGCACTATCTACAATCCGTTTTACAAGTGCGAGACCTAGGCCATTTCCTTCTGCTTTATGAGATCCATCTACCTGATAGAACTTGTCAAATATTCTGGATTTTACATCATCCTCTATTCCTGGTCCTTCATCTTCCAAAATGAACTTAACAGAATCCTGTTCTTGTTTCAGAAACATCGTAATTGTCCCCTTTGAAGGGCTGAACTTAATCGCATTATCCAAAAGATTTATCCAGATATGCATAAAAAGTCCTTCATTCCCAGTATATTTAACTTCCTCCAATTCTACCTGAAAACCAATTTCTTTTTCTGTCCATTTTGTTTCCAATGAAAGAAATGCCTGGCGGATCTGTTCATCCAGACGATATTCTGTTTTTTTCATTGGTATATTCTGATTCTCTAACTTGGATAACAGCAAAATATTACCAACCAATCCGGAAAGCCTTTGGGTGTTAAATAAGATTTTTTCTACATATTCCTCTTGATCCGGAGACAGTTCTTCTCCCTGAAGCAGCATTGTATATCCTTCAATGGCATTAATCGGGGTCTTAAACTCATGAGAAACATTAGATACAAAATCCATCTGCAGCACCTCTGTTGCACGAAGTTCTTTTGTCATAACGTTAAAACTTTGATAAGATTCTCCAACTTCTGCTATACGGCTGTTCGTTTCCAAATGCTGTTCAAAATCTCCCTGAGAAACTTCCTTCATTGCTTTACTAAGTCTGGTAATTGGTTCCAGTAACTTTGCATTGATAAAGGAAGTGATCAGCCCTGCAATCAATGTATTGAAAATCAAAAGCCAGCCAAGCACAGGTATGCTGCCCGGCAGATTAAAAAAATGATTCAAAAAAGCAAATAATAAAGCAGATATGACTGTTGAAAATACAAGTGCCAGCCAGATTGCACCAGTCAGACAGGATCGGATCCGCAATCCTTTTTTTTTCTTTTGTTCCATTATTTTTTCACCACCTTGTATCCAATTCCACGCATTGTTACGATTTCAAAATCCGGGTTATCTTTAAAACGCTCTCTGAGTCTTCCTATATGTACCTCTATTGTATGTGGGTCTGCCTCCGTCTCGTACCCCCATACTTCATCCATCAACTGTTGTTTTGTAAATGTTCTGCCTGGCGAAGCTGCAAGCTTATATAAAAGCAGGAATTGTTTTTTAGGTAAAACAAGACTTTCCTTATCAGTTGTAACCGTCATTGCATCATAATCAAACTCTGTTGAACCGATCACAATTTTGTGTTCATTCAATATCTGTGCACGGCGAAGCAGTGCTCCGACTCTTAAAACCATTTCATTCACATTTACCGGTTTTACCATATAATCATCACTTCCCGAAAAAAATCCCTGACGCATATCATCAAAGGAACCTTTCGCAGTGATCATAAGCACTGGTATCTGATATCCTGCTGAACGAAGTTCTGACACCAGTTCATAGCCATCCATAACCGGCATCATAATATCAGAAATGATCAGATCAATATATTCCTTATCCAATACTTCTAATGCCTGTGCTCCATCCGATGCACTTTTGACTTGATATCCATTCTTCTCAAGCACTTTTTGGAATAGCTGGCTTAATTCTTTATCATCTTCTACAATCAATATTTGAAACACGTTTTCCTTCCTCCTTATTAAAACAGATACCTTGCCCATCCAAGCAGATGCTGTACCAAAAATATTTTTCTCTGACGTTTCTTTGTTAATTCGATTGGCTCTACATGATATGGATCATTATAAGTTCCACCTTCTAATATCTGGCGGGACACCTTTTCATATTCCATCATGCCCTCTTCCAACTGTTTATTAATATCTTTACTGCGTATTACAAGCATCAGTTCCGTATCCAGATATACACTTCTCATGTCCATATTAAAGGAACCGATTACAGACAGATCATCGTCAATCAGAATACTTTTTCCGTGATATGAATAACCGCCTTCATATTCCCAGATATTAATTCCTGTACTTAAGATTCTATTTCTGTTTTTCGCATAATCGGCAGACCCAAATGGATTCCTATTATTCGCAACTGAATTTGTCATGATAGAAAAATCTGAAACGTTCTCTGCAATCTCCTCCCATGTATTATACATCATATCATTACAGATAATATATGGCGTGTGGATCTTCACACGATTTTTTGCATTTTTCATCAATTCTCCCAACTGATACCACACTACTGGTTCTTTGGAACCTGTGTGAATAGGATTTGACACTAATGTAATCTTTTCTGTCTCAAAAGTTTCGTCCGTATAATCGGTCTCGCAGATTCTTTCCTTATTCTCCTCAAAATATTTCTGATAGCTGTTCTGCAGCTCTAAAACTGCGTTCTTTACAGATTTTCTATTTGCCAGTTTTTTATTGTTATGAAAATAACCACTGTCTTCCTGATTCCATATGGTTTCAAAATACTCTGACAACTGGTTAACTGAATTTTCTTTCTCAGGTTCATCGCAAACCACTAACACGTCTCTGTCATAGTTCTTATGTCCCGGGAAATCACCCAGGAAATAATTGTGTATATTTCTTCCCCCAAGAATATATCTCTTTCCATCTGCAATCAAATATTTATCATGCATTCTACCCATCATTTTCCACGGTTTCAATGGATTGGCCTTATTATACAGTTTAATTTCAACATTCTCATGGGAAGATAATCCATAGAAATACGGATTTCCTTCCATATCAATCCAGCTCTCCATTCCATCTACTAACAGACGAATATGTACACCTCTGTCTGCCGCATCATGCAGTGCTCCTAAAATCAATTTTCCACTTTCATCGGATTGAAATGCAAAAGTAGAAAGAATAATTTCCTTTTTTGCATTCTTGATCAAACGCACTCTTTGTAAAAGCGCTTCTGGATTCTTTTCTATGATTACTGCCCGTTCTGTATTTTCACTGCATTCGTTCCATGACCCATTTTTTGTTTCTTTTTTGGTTGTATTGGACACTTCCGGCTGCTTTTTATATGCAACGCAGATTCCGAGCAATTCATAAAAAGCCACACATAAAAAAATTGCCAGTATAACAAGAAGGATTTTACATATTTTATGCTTTATCATTGTACATCACCTGATTCCTTTTTATTCCATACTTATACAATACAAAGTCAATCTCAATTTAACCTCAACAAAATTTATTTTTCATGCGTCATTTCATCTGTTATGATTAGATATGGAGTCATAAACCAACAATATTTTTCAGCTTTATTTATCATACTGATACAAACTTCTTCTCCTACTTGTATAAACTTCAGGATAAAGTTCCCGAAGGTTAATTTTCTTCATTATGTACCTCCATTTCGATTCACGGGTGATTGACGGGTGAATCGAATGGAGGAGGGCGGCAGAAATGTTTGGTTTCAACCGCCGCGACATCTCAAGCGCAAATCATCGCTGTTAAATAGCAACGGTTTTGTGTTTGGAGTGCTTATTCCTAAAAATCAAAAAAGAAAGAGCCGATAACCGTGAGAATATCTCATCGATTATCGGCTCTGCGTCTTTGCGTCTGGCTCTTTCCAAATAACAAAAAATGATTAGGGCAATCCGAAACTCAATCGTCTATTTTTCATAGAGAACACTGGCCGTCCTCATAGCGTTATTCTATTTTCATCATGCGGTAGCCCACACCAATATGTGTTTGAATATATTGTGGAGACTCCTCTGTTGGCTCCAGTTTTTTTCGCAATGTTGCCATAAATACCCGCAGCGAAGCCACATCGTTATCCCAACTGCGGCCCCAGATATTTTGTGTGATAAAGGTATGGGTCAGTACCTTGCCGACATTCTTGGACAGCAGGCACAACAGCTTATACTCAATGGGTGTCAGGTGAAGTTCGTTTTCATCCAGATAAGCGCATCCCCCGGCATAATCCACTTTCAACTTACCATTCACAAATACAGAACTGGCAGTAAACATCTCTGCCGTCATCAGAGAGAGTCTTCGCTGCGTCACCCGAAGTCGTGCCAGCAGTTCTTCTACCGAAAAGGGCTTTGTCAAATAATCGTCCGCTCCGGCATCCAGCGCCTTGATTTTATCGTTATCCTCGCTTCGGGCGCTGATTACAATAATCGGAACATTGGACCAAGAGCGAACCGTTTGAATGACTTGAATGCCATCCATATCCGGCAAGCCCAAATCCAGTAAGATGATTTCAGGATTGTGCGATGTGGCCTCCATAATGGCTGCCGAGCCATTAGGTGCTACCACATAACGATAATCATTTGTTTTTAAAGTGGTCGTAATGAGATTTCGTACAGACGGGTCATCCTCAACCACTAATATCAAAGGTTTATTCATGAAGTTCTACCTCCTCTGCAGGTAATGTAAATTTAAAAACAGTGCCATTTGGCTGATTGTCTGATACGGAAATCGTGCCGCCGTGGGCGGTCACAATGGACTTACAGAGGGACAGCCCCAATCCAAGGCTTCTGCGGCTGTCGACCACTTTATTGGCCCCACTATAAAACATATCGAAAATACGGGGTTTCTGCTCATCGGGAATCCCAGGGCCGTTGTCGGAAACGGAAACCGTGACCCATTGCTCTTTTTGATCGGTGTGTATTTCAATTACTGAACCGACAGGGGTATATTTGATGGCGTTGTCAACCAAATTGATAATCACCTGAACGATCAGCTTCGCGTCAATGTGGGCAAGGATAAAGTCTTTACCGCTGGTCACACGAATGGTGTGTTCTTTACTTTTTCTGTTGATGTGCTTCAGCGCTTCAGAAACGACCTCATCCATGAGTTCGATACTCCGAGTTAGATTGACCTGTCCGCCCTCAATTCGTGTGACTGCTAACAAATTTTCAACCAGATTGATTAGCCACATGGAATCGTCATAAATATCAGTAAAGGTCTGCTCCCGTAGTGCATCGTCCATTTTTTTATAATTTGCAAGCAAATTGTCTGCGCTGCCGGAAATCGCTGTCAAAGGCGTCCGAAGATCATGGGAGATTGCCCGCAGCAGGTTGGCACGAAGTTGTTCATTTTGTGCCAGGACAGCCGCTTCCTCCTTCTCCTTGGCATTTTTGATGTTTTCCAGCGCCAATGCGCACTCGCCAAGAATGGAAAGAAGCACGCTATTTTCAAAAGAGTCCAATGGAGTACCGTTCACAGCAATACCAGCTACTCCATATACATTCTGGTTAACCCGAATCGCAAGGTATAAACACTTTGCACTGGATAATGTATCTGTTGTGGCACCGGCGTGTTTATTGTTTCGGAAGGCCCAATCGGCGACTGCTTTCTCGTTCTCAGAAATTAAATCTTCCTGAATGCTATTAACAGCACGAAAAACGTTAGGGGTGGCAAGTTCTTTACCATCAGACAGGTAGACGACAATATCTTTTTTCAGCAGCTTCATGAGCTGCCCTGCCGTAGCGGTGATTACCGCATTCTCATCCTGCTCTTTTTGCAGAAGCTGGTTGGTTTCAAAAAGAATCTTTGTACGGTAAGCTGTATGGGCAGATTGTTTCGCATTTTCTTTCAGCCGGGTAGCGAGAGATCCGGAAAGCAGTGTTACTATAAACATAATGGTAAAGGTAATAATATAGTTCGGATCGTCAAAATGGAATGTCAGTCTCGGAGTGGTAAAAAAGAAATTGAAAACCAGCACACTGACAACCGAGGTCAGAATCCCGCACAGTCGGTTGGTTGTGATTACAGCGGTCACAAGTACGCCTAATATATAAACTGCGATAATATTACTCTCCGTGAACCCAAGAGCGTCAAAGCCACAGCCAATTAGTGTAGCTACCAGCAATACAGCTATACTCTTCAGAACATCACGCAGGGGCATCGCATCTACCTGCGCCTTACTCTTTTTTTCCTGATAGCTGGTTCCTGTGCTGGCATCCGGTATCACATGAATATCCAGATTAGGTACGCTGGAAATCAGGCGTTCCGTCAAGGTGGGCTTGCTGAAAATATTCTTTCGTGCAATGGTACTTCGTCCAATTACGATTTTTGAGATGCCGGAAAGACGGGCAAATTCCGCAATCTGATAAGGCACGTCATCGCCATAACTTGTCTCAATCGCAGCGCCAAGTTGCTGGGCCAGACGCTTATTATCCTGCAAACGCTTTTTATCATCGTCACTCATCGCCGCTGTATTTGACGTTTCCACATAAAGAGCGGTAAATGTTCCCCGAAAGGCTCTTGCCATCCTTGCAGCAGTCCGAATAATTTTTGCGTTGGATGGCGACGAGGAAAGACATGCCAGAATGCGCTCGTCTGTATGGTAATCGCCTCGGCTCTGTACTCTGGCGCTTTCCGTCAGCAAGTTCACCCGGTCAGCGCACCGACGGAGGGCGATTTCCCGCAATGCGGTGAGATTTTCCAGCGTGAAAAAATTAACTGTTGCCCGCTGCGCCTGATCTTCCCGGTACACATTTCCACTTGCCAGTCGTTCCAGCAACTCCGCAGGCTCAATATCCACCAGTTCTACCTGATCTGCTTGATCAAAGGTGGAATCCGGAATGCGCTCCCGCACAAGAATTCCGGTGATAGAGGCTACTGTATCGTTGAGACTCTCAATATGTTGGACATTTACAGTCGTATAGACATCAATTCCAGTATTTAGCAGTTCCTGAACATCCTGATACCGCTTCGTGTGCCGACTGCTTTCGGCGTTGGTATGGGCCAACTCATCCACCAGTATGAGCTGGGGATTTCGCTTGAGCGCAGCATCAATATCAAATTCACGAAGGGTCATTCCTTCGTAAGCAACTTGTTTCACCGGAAGCTGCTCCAAGCCGTCCAGAAGTGCCATCGTCTGGGGTCGGGCATGGGGTTCTATGTATCCAGCAACCACATCGATGCCACGCTCCTTAGCCTGATGAGCCGCCTGAAGCATGGCATAGGTCTTTCCGACACCTGCGGCATAACCGAAAAAGATTTTGAGTTTTCCGCTTTTCTTAGTGGATGCATCGTTACGGATCGCACGAAGAAACTGATCCGGATCTTGTCTTGGCAGTTCCATTTTAACCCTCCTATCTGTCACTCAAGTAAAAGCGATTCCATTTTTCAATATTATAACACACAACGTCAAAACCTACATCTGCGACTGATCCACGGCAAATTTGTTCAGGCATCCAATGAAAAAATCGACGACAGGTGATTTTTTGGAATCCCTCCATAGTGCTATTTGTGTGATTTGATTCTGGGTAATCGGCTCAAAATTGTTTTCCAGAAAAACATCCAGTTTATTCATCAGAAAATACCCAAAAATAAATATGGCTGATGTACTTACAAGTAAAATAACATCCTGCATAGATTCACCCCCAATTCCTTTGATTTTTCTTAAAATCAAGTATGAAAGCACTTTTGCAAATTTCTGTTACTTCCCAACGCCAACATGGTATCTCCTGCTTTCAGCACTGTGTCTGAAGTAATAGATAACTCCAGCTTGCCGCTTTTCTTGATTCCCATAATGTTAATATTGAATTTTTTACGAATATCAAGCTCTCCAATCGAATGGTCCGCCCAATCTTTGGGAATGGGAATCTCAAACATGGCATGATTTTCATCCAGTTCTATGTAATCGAGAATGTGATCCGCACTGTAACGGATTGCTGTCCACTTTGCGAGCTGTTTTTCCGGGTAGACTACTTCATTTGCACCGTTACGCAACAAAAATTTTTCCTGAACATCAGTTGCAGCTCTGGAAACTACAAACCTCGCTCCTAATTCACTGAGCAGAGAAGTTGTTTCCAATGAACTTTGAAAGTTGTTGCCGATGGCCACAATGCATACATCATAGTTGCGAACACCGAGAGATTCCAAGAAATCGGCATTCGTACTGTCTCCAATCTGTGCGTTGGTAACAAGGGGCAGAACAGCCTCTACACGTTCCTCCGAAGTATCTACCGCCATCACCTGATGGCCCAAATGATTTAAGTGCAGGGCAATATGCTTTCCAAATCGCCCCAGACCAATTAGAAGAATTGATTTCATAATGTCTCCTTTATCCTACTGTTATTTTTTCCTTTGGTAGTTTTGAAACTTTCTTTTGTGCACTGGACAAGGCCGCAAAAATTAATGTAAGGCCACCGACTCGTCCAAAAAACATCAGCAGAATCAAAACACTCCGTGAGAGCAGATTCAGTTCCGGCGTAATTCCCAGGGACAGGCCGACTGTGCCAACAGCTGAGGCAGTTTCAAAAAGGCAGGTAAGCATGGGAAGTCCTTCGGAAACGCTGATGATAAGGCCACCGGTACAACATAGCGTGATATACATAAGCGAAATTGTCGCTGCATTTTTTACGACATCATCATCAATGCGACGTCCAAAGAGGTTGGCATTTTCTCTGCGCCGAAAGGTAGAAATCGCAGTAGTAAGCAAAACAGCAATGGTTGTTGTTTTCAAACCGCCTGCGGTAGACCCGGGACTACCGCCGATCAGCATCAGCGCAATGGTGATAAATTGTCCCGCCTCACTCAAATCAGTTAATTCCACCGTATTAAAGCCAGCTGTTCGTGGTGTTACAGCTTGAAAAAGAGAAGATAAAAGCCGTTCCTTTCGGGTAAGATCAGCAAACTCAAAAAAATAAAAGTACATTGCCGGAACGATCAATAAAACCGCTGTGGTACAAAGAATCACCTTACTCTGCATCCGATATTTGTGCAAATGCAATCGATTTGTCCGAATATCATCCCAAGTCAGAAAGCCAATACCTCCAAACACAATTAAGAACATAATAGTAAAGTTTATGACTGGATTTGCTGCATAGCTGGTCAGGGAGGAAAAGGGAGTGCGCACACCCAATAGATCAAAGCCTGCGTTACAAAAAGCGGACACGGAATGAAACAGTGCCATCCAAAGTCCCTTTTTCCCGAAATCACGGCAAAACACCGGCGCCATCACGGCTGCACACAGCAGTTCCATCACCAGTGTCACCCTGACGATAAAGCCAGTCAAGCGAACGATTCCCCCTACCTTTGGCGCTGAAATCGCCTCCTGCATGGTACAGCGCTGCATCAAAGAAATCTTCCGACCGGAAATCATTGCAAAAGATGCGGCTATGGTAATAACCCCCATGCCTCCAATCTGAATCAGCAGTAAAATTACAAACTGGCCGAAGGTCGACCAATATGTTGCCGTATCATGTATAATGAGTCCAGTTACACAAACTGCTGAGGTAGAAGTAAACAATGCATCCGAGAAAGGCGTTGCCAGTCCGCTTCGGCTGGAAAACGGCAACATTAAAAGGAAGGTGCCGAAAAGGATCACACCGGAAAACCCGAGGATGATAATTTGAAACGAAGTCAACTTCCTTTTTAACAACACTACTCCCATAACTGCAATCCTCCTTTATACCCCTTTATGTGCCCTTAATTATAAATCAAAGGGAGTAAAGAAAGTAAAAGAGAATGCGCATCTGTATTAAGACCGTCTAAAGATGCAGGACTTATTCTTTTTTATCACGAGCTTGTGCCAGAAATTCAATCAGCCGTTTCCTTGTCAGAATCCCGCATAGAGCATTCCGGCCATCAACGATGGGGACAAAATTCTGATTCAGCATTGAAGTTACAACCTGCTCGGAATCTGCATCTATTTGTAACGCAGGGCAAAAATCTCTGCGAACAATGCTGCCAAGTTGGTATCCCTCCTGTACTTTCAAGTCTGTTGTCTGGCAAACAAGAAGGTGGCGGAGGAAATCTCCCTCCGCCACGCTTCCAATATACTGTTCCTGATCATTCAGTACCGGGACAGCGGTATAGCCATGTACCATAAACCGTTCCAATCCCTGACGAATCGTATCCTTTTCCGGACAATAAAAAAGCATCTGTCTCTCCAGTCATGGATAACAAATGCTCCTTAAAGTTCCATATTCTTTTTTCTCATAGGTGTGCCGTTGCAATACAGGTTAAGTGCCATTCTCACCACCTTCATACTACCACTGGTCTGCCAGCCTTCATGCAAGCACTCAGTTTTTACACATCCCGTCTTAAAATCATAGATGCTATTGATATTTCTTCTCGTATCATCGCTGATACCAAGGCAATAGCAAAGTGCCTTGTGGTACACATCCTGATAGCGTACCTCTTTTAATTTTTCATAGTAGAATTTTTCATGTGCTTCGCTGATAAAATTGATTATCTGTTCCTTTTTGTTTTCTGCTCCTAACGCTGTGTTGTTCATAGTGAACCTCCTTTTAAATTGAATTGAAAAAGGCACTCCTAATGGAATGCCCTAATATAAAAAATAGGGACACTCTTTCAAGTATCCCTACGTTCTATCATCATATCTGATAGTTCTCTATTTACTTTCATATTCAGAATTATTTGTGTTCCCACAACCGAGGTCTAATGCCACAACAACCGTTACCTTCCTCACAAGCTCTTTTTCCTTGTGATTTTCAGCAATCCTGTTGAAGCTGAAAAGCTCTGCAAAAGTGCGTAAATTCAAGGATTTCTATATATTCTTTCTGTGTAGTCCTACCACAGTCTCCACATGCGGAATCGTTTTTCACCGCTTTAACAGTACGCGAACCCGCATAGTTACTGAGTTTTTACACTCTTTGACAGGTTGCTAATATCTGCAATCATAAGGTTAGGACATGGCGTACAGACCGTTTGACTTTGTAAACGTGTGGCGGGTACGCCGATATTTTGTAACACTTTTATAATACAAAATTATTCTAAATACTGCTACCAAATTTGGTAATATATCAGTACGCCGATTTGTTTTGGGCATTTTTGCGAATGGCATTAACACCCTTTCAATGTTCACTTTTATTGAAACCTATATTTTCCTTTTCCATGTCCTGTTACAGGTACGATTACCTCACTATCAACCAACAGTTTTATTAACTTGGAAGCTCCTGATGGCTTTAATCCAGTAATTTCTTCAACTATCGTTCTTCCGAAACAATTTTCTTTTCCACATTTTGAAAATATTTCTACTGTATGTATTACCGAAACACGTACATCATAATATATTCTTCTTCGTTTTCATCAATAATCTCGAAGCCAACATTTTTGTACATCTTCACTGCATAGTTTGCTTTCTGTACTGCCAAGGAAGTTTTCTGATACCCTCTTTCTTTTAACTCTTCCAACATCCGTTTCATCAGCATAGTTCCAATCCCAAGACCTCGATACTCTTTATATAACGATATGGCAAAAGACGGAACACCATCTTCTACATGTCCATAATCATCCATATTACGAACCCAGACAGCGCCGACTATCTTTTTGTCAACTTCAGCAACAAAACAAATATCTCCTTCCTGCTTGCCAAAATCCTGCACATAAATCTGTAATTCTGGTGCATTTATAATCTCTTTTGGCGGTGCATCTACACCTTCTGGAATGAAAATTGCTTCATACAGGAAATCATCCAGCAATGCTATTTCCTTGTTATTCATATGCCTTATATTATAACTGATTTTATTATGAAAACCAATCAAAGTTCTAATTTGATTTACATCATATTCTTTAGCTGGAAGAATAACTGCATTTTTACCTATTATTTCTTTTACTATACGTAATTCTAACTCTTGCCTGTGTTTAAAATGACTGATCATATCCTCAAAAGCACTACATTCATGTTTCCTCCCATAAGGAGAGTTCACCAAATATTCTAACATCATCTGATACCATAACTCATTTCCATTCTCATCACAGCGTTCTTTTTGAATTATTTTAATATTCTCTTCCAACTTATCACTATAGAGATAAAATAATATAAACTTCTTTGCATCAATGCACCTAAACAAATTGCGATAGAACTCTATAATTTCTTCATCACTAAGCATATGAAACAAAATTAAATCCTCTATTACATTTTGAAAGAAAGAACATTCAAATAAATATCCTGTATCTGTAAAATTTTTAAACCTTGTTACTATAATTTCCTTTAGCTCCGCCAAAGTTTTTCGCCCATTATAGACTTCATAATTCTCCAAATCTTTATAAAATCCCGGAATATCCGTAATTATCTTAGTGTAAGTAATGATATAATTCTCTTGTTCCCTAACTGTATTTTTTATAATTTCATCCCTTATCGAATTGTATTTTTGCAAAACAGCCTCATATTCCTTCTTCGACATTAAAGCACACCAAGCCAATTCTATCGGAGAATAATCTCCTTCCCTACATACATGTAACTCAGGATTAAACTTCACAATATTATTTATCAGCGTGCTTTTTCCTGATCCTTGAATACCTTCTACAAATATATTTTTCATAAAGCAAATCTCCTTTCAAATTATAATTCAATTACCTTAGTTGCTATTTTTTCGCAAAATTTCCTGTCATGTTCAACAAATAGCATGGTTGGCTCATACTTTAAAATTAATCTTTCTAACTGCATCCGCGAAAAAATATCAATGTAATTTAATGGTTCATCCCAAATATAAAGGTGTGCCGGTGTAAGTAAACTAGTCGCCAACAAAACTTTCTTTTTCTGGCCTTCCGAGTAAGTTTCCATATTTTTAGTAAACTGCTCTCGTCCAAAATCAAGCTGCCGAAGTATGGCACAAAATAAACTCCTATCCAAATCATGCGTTTTACAATAATTTGTAACATTACCTTTAATTCCAATTGTCTCCTGACCAACATATGAAATAACAAGACCACTTGCCACCTCACATAGTCCTTCTTCAATTATACAAACACCTATATTGGAATTACATTTTTCTAGGATTTTTCTAATAATTGTTGTCTTTCCACTTCCATTTTTTCCGGATAATACAACACGATCACCCTTTTTAATGTCAAAAGACAGCCCTTGAAACACTGGTTTATCTGAGTCTTTATATTGCAAACTATACTCTTTTACATTAACAAGACTATTTTTGTAATGAACAAGCTGAAACAACTTTAAATCTTTAAGATATTCTATATCTTCTAAAAGACCCTCCTTTTCCTCAATCTCTCTTTCAATTCGTTTTTCCATCTGCTTTACACGCCTCTGCATCTTTTTTGTTTTGGCTCCTATAAAACTTCTTGTGCTTAAGCATCTGTCATGTTCTTTTATCGGATCAAATCCTATTTTGGTGCGTTCATTTTTATCTGCCCACTTAGCAACCTGTTCTGCCGCATGGTTCAACTTTTGAATCTCCTTTCGGTGTTTCTCATTTTGTGCTATCGCAAATTTATCTTTACGTTGCTTATTCTCCCACCAGACCGAAAAATTACCATTTTGTACTTCGATACTGCAACGATTCAATACCAGACAATGATCTGTGCATGCATCCAACAAATCTCTGTCATGAGAAACCAGTATAAAACCCTTTTTAGAAGCTAAATACACCTTCACACACTCCCTTGCATTTTGGTCAAGATGATTCGTCGGTTCATCAATTAATAAAAACTCATTTTCCTGTGAAAACAAAACTGCAAGTAATATCTTTGTACACTCTCCGGGACTTAAGGTACAATAAGGTCTATACAAAATCTCTGAACTTTCCGATAGCTCTTCCAACTCACAAATTACTCTCCATATTTCACACCCCGGCTTCAAATCTTCCATAAATTCTGCCACAGGCATTTGCTTTTGGTATTCTGCAATTTCATAAGGAAAATAATCAAACTTCGTTGATGCACTTATGGAACCTGTAAACTGATATTTTCCAAGTAATAAATTTAAAAAAGTTGTCTTCCCTTTTCCATTTCTACCAATAAAACCTAGTTTCCAATTTGTATCAATCGAAAATGAAACATTCTCAAAAACATAATCAAAACTCCCTTCATATCCAAAGGTGAGATTATTTATACTAATTTGTGCCATATACATTCCTCCTCTCATGGTTACAATAAAAAAAGAACCATTCGTTGCCAAACAGTTCCATTACATACTATAACCTCATATGGTTCATCAAAAGAAGGAAATACACCCAACATTGTAATCATTTTTATGCACACAAAAAGAGAGGTTATGAGAACATAATCCACTTTTGGCAACATGACAAGTAGTATGGGCGATATCGCTCATACTGCATAAACATTCATGTAATCAAAAGTAAATTATCTTCTCATCTTTTCACCTCTCTCCTTAAGATAAAGCCATTCTAACACTCCGACTTTCCTTTGTCAACAAAGGAATATACTAATTCAACTCATTCCACACATCCACATAATCCTGCAATCCGCCCGGACGCATTGCAATACTCACATAATTTGCCGGTTCTTTCCTTGCAAGTCTGGCAAGAATCCCCGCATCCGCCGGCTCATCAAATACGACCTGCTCCTCTACTTTATCACAGTCAATCACAAGTTGCTTGCCATCCATATCTGTCATAATCACTGCATTTCTGGTATCATCATAAAAGTACAAATTATATTTCATATAATCCCTCTTTTTCCCTAAAGATCAAACAAATTCATCTGATTATTAATAAGTGACTTTACCTTTCTTTCCTTGATTACATCTGTGCTATCTATTTCACCAAACAACAAAGGTGATTTGGGATTGTGCATACCAAAATTCTTTTCTACAGTATTTGAACTATAATTTGCATAACAATACAAACATCCATTTTTGCATGTATTATAGGCTCCTATATCAATACTTGCCACACATCCACATTCTGCTCTTTGATTTGTGTCTTTATCAACATTAAGTTTAAATCCGCCAATTCTCTCTATTCGTTCCCTATCAATACAATGAGCATGCTCAACTCCTATATTATGAAAATCTCCAATTTCAGCACAGGTATCAATATACAAACCATACTCCTTTGCTATTTCTACAAATCTTTGCAATAATTCTACCTGCATTTCATATGTATCTTTGACAATACTTAAGAGCTTTACATTTCGCTCTGTATTTCTATACATATCCATAAAGCTCACAGTACACTTCTCCGTATAATCACCCAATTTTGAAGCTAATACTTCAAAATACTTACAATGATACTCTATTGAGTACTGCTCATTAAAGAATATCGGATCATATCTCCATATAACCTTTTCTTTTCCAATTTCTTTGGATAACTGTTGAAATGTCGGAATAATAATTTTATTTTTTGATGGTAAATTCCTTTCTACATCAGGACCATACGCACTTAATGTAAATTGAAAATAATATGTATAATCATTAATTTGATCCAAGTATGACAACATTGGAGTTGAATTTTTTGTCCAAAATACGATTGCATCAACAACATCTGGAGATAAATCTATCTTACTTACCTGATGTATATTCATCGGATTTCTAACCAATACATATTTCTCTTTTAATCTATTAACCAACCATTCCGAATAGTAAGACGGTATATCTGTACGTCTACTTGCACTAATAATCATTTCTATCATCTCCTGCTATAATACTTCAATCAAAAGCTGCGCACTTGAACACACTTCCCATGGCTGATATGTAGAAAGTCTATCAGGAATATTATATACAATACGATTTGATTCGTGTTTTATACCATACCTCTGAAATTCGTTCCTTATATTGTAATCAAAATAATATCCTTGACTATTTTCTATCAGACCCTCACCATCTAACTTTTCAACCAATTTCTCAAAATAATCGCGACCTCTATTATTGCTATTTACATCATTAATGAGAACCACTAATGGCTTTCCTTGTTCCTTATGTAAAATAATATTCTGAACCAATTTTTCAAAAAAACTCTCTATCTCACCTATTTGCCCTGAATTATAGAAATGTGATATAACATATTGCAATACAATAACGTTTGCATTTGAAATGTTATATTCTTCCGTTACGGCATCCATATATTTAAATTGGGTTCTTCTTAAAGTTTTTGTTTTATATGATTTAATTTGCTCATGTATTGGTTTCCATTTTTCATTAACATCTATACCGATATAACTTACAGATTTATCATATGATTTTTCATGGCAATATCGTTCAAATGCCATTAAATCTGGACAACCACCGCAACCAATAGACAAAACATGGTAATCATTAATTTCTTCAAGTGCTTGGCTCTTTCTCATCAGATACAAAAGTTCAGAAGCATATTTGGCCGAGTAATCACACACGTAAAAATTAAGCATTCTACTACAGTCGTAATCTTTCTTTCCATTTGGATATCTCCCTGGGTAATGTACCTCCTCCAAACAATTTTTGCAGTTACCTTCGCATTCTCCTGGACAACCATTTTGATGATCACAAACAAAACAATCTGTTTGTTTGTATTGCTTGTCGCAGTATCCTATTATAGTTTTTATCAATGCTTTTTTTCTTAACTTTGATAATTCTACTTCCGTTAATCGAGAATTATAGAAATCAACTTGCATACTACTATCATTTTCTTCACCACACAAAGGACAAATATCATATTCTCTTTCACGCATTCCTTCTAGTTGTTGTTCAACCCTTTGCTTGTAAATATGGTGACATGAATCACATACTTTTAAAAAATTTGTTTCTTCATACTCTGTCAATTTACCATTTTCATTAAAAGCAAGCATGATATTTCCTCCTTTGCATGACCAATTTTTGCAACATAATTTCTTAATATCTAAACCATCCCAAAATGCTCCAGCGCATCCTTTATCGCTTTTTCCTTCTCCTCCGGACACTGAGGTTGTCTGCTATCCTCTGATTTCGGAAGATTATAATTCTCCCCAACTTCTATTCCACACTTTCTTTTTACCTGTGAAATATATAGGTTAGAAACCTTCAACCCATGCTCCTTCAGCACATATTTCTGAATTTCCTTATAAGTTGCCTTACTCTCTGCTGAAGTCAAATCCAGCTCATCCAACTCTAATTCCACTTCAATGTAATCATCAGCCTTTTGTTGGGACAAAAGAACAACCGTCTCCACATGCCCCGTATTCACAAACTGATCCACCGCACATGCCTTTTTCACATAATATCCATGCTCCTGCAAGGTCACAAGATCTCTTGCGAGAGAGGTTGGCTTGCAACTGATATAGACGATCTCATCTACACCGTAGTTGATGATCTTAAGGAGCGCCTTTGGATTGATGCCATCTCTCGGTGGATCGAGGATGATGAGATCCGGTTTTTCCTCGATGGTGTCGATGACCTTTAAGACATCGCCTGCGATGAATTCGCAGTTATCAAGTCCATTGCTCTTTGCATTTTCTCTTGCAGCTTCGACGGCTTCTTCCACGATCTCTACGCCGATAACCTTGGAGGCAACCGGTGATAACATCTGGGCGATCGTTCCGGTTCCGCTATATAAGTCGAAGATCAGCTTGTTCTTGGTATCTCCGGCATATTCACGGGCTTTGCTGTACAGTCGTTCCGCACTCTTTGTATTTGTCTGGAAAAATGAGAATGGTGAGATCTGGAAATGCAGTCCCAGCACCTCTTCCTCGATATAATCTCTTCCGTATAACAGCGTTACCTTCTCCGGCACAACAGCATCCGCCAGAGAATCATTTGCCGTATGGAGAATACCAATGATCGTTCCGTCAAGCGGAAGTGCCAGAAGCCCTTCTACATATGCATTCAGATCCAGATTCTCTAATCCGTCCGTGCTGGTTACAAGATTTACCAGAAGTCCGCCATTTGTCTTGGACTGGCGAAGCACCAGATGACGAAGCAGTCCTACATGCTGCATTTTCTTATGATAGGACAGTCCATGCGCCCTTGCGAATTCCATCGTATAAGAAACGATCCTGTTATAATCTTCGCTTACGATCACGCAATTACAGACAGGAACGATATCATACATGCTGTTTTTCTTATGAAGCCCCAGCACCAACGGGCCATCCTTATATTCGTCGCCAAATGAATACTCCATCTTATTCCGGTATGCAGTTGTAACTGGCGAGCCGATGATGCCCTCCCATTCATATGGATGTGCCTCCGAATCGATCACACCATCTAACAGCTTCTTCACCTGTCCGGCCTTTAACTCCAACTGATGCTCATAGCTCATGGTCTGGTATGCACAGCCGCCGCAAATACCAAACTGTGGACATGGTGGTACTGCATCTTCGATCTCAGAACGTTCCAGCACATCCAACAGACGTGCCTCTGCCTTATCCTTACGCACCTTGGATACCATGCAGGACACCTTTTGTCCGGGCAGCGCTCCCTTCACGATCACTTTTTTGCCATCCAGTTCAAAGCTTCCCTTATTTGGGAAATCATAGTCTTTTATAACACCTTCTATAATCTCTCGTTTCTTCACAGCCGACCTCTTTCTTGTCTCTAATAATCTCTACTCTTCCCGGTCGCCCCACATATCTTCAAATATGCTGCGCATCCGACGTTTCGGTTTCAGTTCATTTTCTGCAAAAAATGGTGTTCCATGCTGATCAAATTCCAGCAGCATGTATTTGCCATTCATGCCATCACGCGGATATGCCAGACTGCCCGGATTTACGATATAAGCTCCGCCATATCGTTCCAGATTCTGGACATGCGTGTGTCCATACATCACAATATCGTAACCATCATATTTGATCAACTCCTGTAAGCGGTCCGTTCCATAATGGACACTGTATCGGTGTCCGTGCGTGATAAATACCTTATACCGGCCGATCATGAATTCCTCCTGCATCGGAAGATCGGAATCCCAATCGTTATTCCCGGCAACCATGTGGATCGGACAGGTTACGTTATCATAAATATATTCTTCATCTCCGCAGACATCTCCCAAATGGATAAACATATCGATGTCACCCACCGTATCTAAGACATCCCGAATCGTATTGGTTCTTCCATGTGTATCACTAATTATCAGTATTCTCATTTATAACTTCCTTTATCAAGCGAAGTGCGTTTCCTCTGTGGCTGATCGTATTCTTTTCTTCCGGTGACAGCTCTGCTGTGGACTTTCCATACTCCGGCAGGAAGAAGATAGGATCATATCCAAATCCATTCTCGCCGCGTTCTTCATATCCAATGATTCCTTCAATCGTGCCACGTCTGGTAATGGTCTTTCCATCCGGGAATGCAGCCGCGATTGCACATACGAATCTTGCAGTACGCTTCTCATCCGGAACACCGGCAAGCTTATCAATGATCGCCTTATTCTTGATCCGGTATGAGGTGTCTTCACCCATAAATCTTGCAGAGTAGATTCCCGGTGCTTTATCGAGATAGTCTACCTCCAGACCAGAATCGTCCGCAAGCACCAGACAATTTGTCATCTTACGGATCGCCTCTGCCTTGATGATGGCATTTTCTTCAAATGTTTTTCCATCTTCTACGATGTCAGCCTGAATTCCGGCTTCCTTCATCGACAGGATCTCATATCCACAATCCGCAAGGATCATGCGGATTTCTTTCATCTTATTCTCATTACCCGTAGCAAAAATCAATTTCTTCATCTTGTCTTCTCCTTTTCTATTCAATCCCCCACATCCGTGAAGGCTTTCAAACAGACATTACAGTCATTCTCCTGCTCCGCACTCGACCACTTCGTGCCATACAGGCTGATATAGCCCTCGCCATCCGTGATATCAAAGTTCGCCGTTTTCTCATCATTATTATATTCGATTGCGATCGGCATCGTGGAATCCTGTGTGTTCACATGCACAACCACCGCAAATTTCCGATCATCCGGAAGCGGTACTGCCTCATTTAGATTGATCGTATAATAACCCTCGTACTGCATTTCACCGGATGCCACCTTTGTCCGCTGCTGCAAGTCGGATACATCGGTAAAATCCGTCACAACATACACATCATATGTCGTTTTCGGGCCTGTCGCATAGAAAGAAACTGCCTTTAATGTCTCGTTCTTTCCAGCCGTATAGACATTTGCAAAATAGGCCTCCGGCCTGTCGTCAAATCCCATCGTTCCGACCTCGCCCATCAGATCTGACTGATAGATCTTGTCGTAGTTGTCACTATTTCCAAGCTTCGTATATACTACGCTGTTCATACCGATATTGGTATCATAATAAGAGATATAAAAGAATCCCTCGTCACCAAAATCCTGCCCCCAGCTATTCTTGCAGATAAATGCGCCGTCTCCCGCCGGTTCTGTATTAAAATATTCCTTCGGATAGTTGTCATCCCAGCCAACGATCACCACGTCATGATTCGGCGTCTGATCTCCATCATAATAATAGGAACTGCGGTTTCTGTTATAGTAATAAGAACTACTCGTTGCATTCCTCATATCACAGTAAATAACCGTTTCCACACCGCCATATTTGTATACGGATGATTTGATCGCCTCGTAATTCTTGTCCTTCAGGATAATGGCTTCTTCCAGATGCTTTACCGCCGACAATCCATTTACCGTCTGGTTATCACCATACGGATCATCTTCCTCAAGCACCGGTCCCTGCCATGCCGCAAGATAGGCTATACTCATATAATATTCGCCACCGTCAAATGGGCTGACATTAAAGCTGTTATTCATTGCCATATGATCAACAGAAAATACCAGATTTTCAGCCGGACGGATCGTACTTTCCAGTGCCGCAAGTGATGCAAATGCCCAGCAGGTTCCATAGATACCCTGATCTCTTACAAGAGATACACGATCATGTTCTCTCATGTCATATGCAGCCGGAAGCTTTTCTTCCTCGGCAATCTTTTTTAACACCGCAACATTTGTCTCCAGATTGATATTACAGCTGTAGTTTAATGCCTCGCAGATCTCATTCACCGGCACATAGATGATATCATCCTTTTTCTCCGGCTTGTCGATTGCCTGTATTGCATTTCCATTGATATTTACCACATCCGAATCACCATAAACTTTAACAAGGCTGTCACCTTTTGCCAGTGTGATCGTTCCGTTTTCATATACATTTACCAGACAATCCAGTTTATCGGTAAATGCTGCGATTGGGATCATCAACTGTAACCGATCACTGAAATATGCCTGATATTCCGCCTCTGTGATCTTATTGTCATTGATATATAACGTAACACCCTTTTCATTTGCACTTGTTACGATCTCTTTCATCATTGCCTCGGCCGCAGCCTCCGAACCGTCGGTCTTTTCCACGCTCACATCCGGATGCCGGAAGAAGCCCAGATAGAGCAATACACTCAAGATTGCAACTGCTACCGCTATCAAAAACTTTTTCAATTTAGTCTCACTTTCTCTTTGGCGGCTTTGGTCCCATGAACTGATAGAAATATGATTTGATCATACCATTGTAGATCTTACGATTCTTATCCGCCTTTCTTCCTATATATTTCTCCGCCTCACTGTATGACGTGATCAGGAACATCGACCAGTCATCCAGCCGTCTGAAGCTTTCCCCGATTGTCTTATATAATTCAGGAAGATCCTCCCGATCCTCGAGACGTTCACCATATGGCGGATTCGTGATGATAAAGCCATATTTTTTCGGATGCCTGAGATCCTTTACATCTCTCTGTTGGAAATGGATATGTTCATCCACTCCCGCTGCTCTGGCATTCTCCATCGCACACTTCACCATTTCATTATCCAGATCGTAGCCCTGAATATTCATCTTCACATCATGGTCGATCATGTCATTTGCTTCATCGATCGCATTGTACCACATCTTCTTATCTCCGACCTTCGCCCACTCGGAAGCCAGGAAATCCCGGTCGATGCCCGGTGCGATCCTTGCTCCGATCATAGCAGCCTCGATTGGAAATGTTCCGCTTCCACAGAATGGGTCGACCAGTACACGATCCTTGTTCCACGGTGTCAGCATGATCAGTGCCGATGCCAGGGTTTCTGATATCGGGGCCTTACCAACCAGTTTTCTGTAGCCACGTTTATGAAGAGATACTCCTGATGTATCTAACCCTATTGTAACAATATCCTTAAATATAAATACACGAACCGGATATTCTGCTCCATCCTCTGTGAACCATGATACATGGTAGGTCTGTTTCATACGCTCTACCATAGCTTTCTTCACGATAGACTGGATATCAGATGGACTAAACAACGCACTCTTGTTTGATGTAGCCTTGGATACCCAGAATTTTGCATCACGGGTCAGATACCGCTCCCATGGAATACTCTTGGTTCCTTCAAATAATTCATCAAATGTTACAGCCTTAAAGCTTCCGCACTTGATCATGATACGTTCAGCTGTACGAATAAACATATTTGCTCTTGCAACCGCATCTTCTTCTCCTGCAAATGTAATTCTTCCGTCTTCTACCTGAACGATCTCATATCCAAGATCCAGGATTTCTTTTTTCAATACTGACTCCAATCCAAAATGACATGGAGCGATCAATTCGATTCTGCTCATATGCTTCCTTTCAATCACAAGTGCCAGATTCAGACATTTCTGTCCAAATCCAGCACTCCTTTTCTCTTATATCTTTGTTCCTGATTTTATTTTCTGCGTTTATTTATAACAACGATTCCGGCAAGCCCCAGTGAAATGATCATACCTGCAACTGCTGTCTTCATAGCAAAATCATCTCCTGTCTTTACTCCGGTGTTCTTCTGGTCATCCGGCTTATCGGCATCTGTTTTCTCTGTTGTTTGGTCCTCCGTTGATACAACTTCTTCGGATTCTGTTGTCACATCTTCCGTTTCATCCTGAGTATCATCCGTTGACTCTGTCGTTACATCTTCCGTTGTATCATCGGTACGATCTTCTGTCGTAGTTGTAGCTTCCGTTGTATCCTCTGTCGTTGCATCTGTAGAAGCTTCCGTTGTCACATCTTCTGTTGTCACATTTTCTGTTGTTCCACCATCCGGGACAGACATTTTAACCGTTACTTTTGTTGCTCCCGATGCATAATAATTTGCTGTTTCCTTATATCTGACGTAATAATCACCGGCAGAAATGCCTGTGATCGTATTTGCTGTGATCGGCTTCCATACATTCTGGTCAACAGAATATTCCATGGATACATCAACATTTTTAATGGAACCGTCCTTTTTCCCTTTTGCACTTTCATTTTCTGTCGTAAGACCGGTTGGTGCTGTCTGTGGTGCTTTATCGATCGTATAATTTTTTACGGTTTCTCCGTGATAAGTCTTACCCTTTGCTGTTATTTTTACGATTGCTGTTCCTGCATTGATATTATCTGTAAATGTACAGGTATAATCCGTTCCTTCTGTCAGATCTCTTCCATCGTATGTGACAGTCACTGTTGGCTCTTTTGCTTTTCCATCATATACATAAGAAGTCGGGGCAATGGATACAGAAACTGTCGCATCTGTCAGCCGGCGATAACGAAGCTCTACGCTTCTCGCCTTTGTGCCTGTTTCATCTAATATCGTATTATAGGAATTCGGCTGTCCATCCAATGTGTATCCGGCCGGAAGAAATTCCTCAATACCGCCCACAGCTTCATCTAATGAAAGCAACCCATAATTGCTTAGTCCGCTTGGCGAATTTGTAATCTTATAAACAGATGTCTGATCCATCTGCAACTTTTCAAGCCACCATTCTGTAAATGCTGCACCATCATGTTGCTGTTCTATATTACTGTTTACCAGTTTAATGCCACCCTTTGCATACCATCCAAGCTGCGTAAGATCTGCTCTCACATTTTCAAATGTTAATGTATGTTCATTCCCTGTCGCTGCATTCCTGATATAGCCACTATATTCTCCATTTTCTATCACAAGCGAGCCCATGATATCGAAATGAACAGCCTTTAACTCCTTCTTATTCAGATCAATCGTAAGATTCTTATTCCCCGCATCAATATATGTTGATGTACTCTCACAATTATATAGAAGCTTCAGTATATCACCGTTTCCGGCAGCCGCCGCTGCATCTTCCAGTTTAGAATAAGTGCCCTTTGCTGTTCCACTTGCATCCTCTACCTCGATGCATTCTACCGGATCATTACAATCCACACAGGCTCCATCCTTCACCTGTGAATGTTCACATGCCGCCTGTGTCTCTGCCAGTCCATTTGCCCCTGCAAATGCTGCTACTGCAAAAAAACCTGCCGCAATGATCGTTCCTAAAATTCTTTTTCTCATTTACCCTATATCCTTTCTTTTCTAAAAAAATAAGTACCTCCGGAATATCCTGTGATACCCGCCAATTACCCTGTCCATATTATACATACTTCCCCCTGCCACCACAAGTAAATTAAACAAAAAAATCCCGGTCATGCACTTCCTTAACAGGTTCTGTCATGTCCGGGATCGATCTATTCTGTTATTCTCATTTTCAAACCACATTTTCTTCTCTTTCATAATGGCTAGTTACACCCTCTGTCAGCGGTTTTTCGTCAATGCTCCTTTATACTGTACGATTCCCCCAACGGTATTGATCACCTTATATCCTGCCTGCGATAGCAGTCTCGCTGCCAATGCACTGCCGCCTCCATACTGACAATATGTGAGCAGTACTTTATTTTTAGGAAGATTATAATTACCATACTGGATATCCGACAATGGTACATTGACTGCCATCGGTATGTGTCCTCTCAGGAATTCTTCTTCGGTACGAACGTCCACGATCACCCCGCCATAGCGGACTGCTTCCTGCATGATATCGCGAACCGGTATGTTGTGAAATCTCATCATTTCACCCCCTGGCAAATGTTCCTGCTATATGGATTCCTATATATTCATCATATGTATCTTCCATCAAAACGTGCGGCATATTCAGCGTTTCTGCCACAATTCCCGTCTTATTTCTGCCCTTGTCCATTGTACCCTGTCATGCCATAATCCGTACCAGTGCCATTCGACGTATAACTCTGAGAATAATTCTGTGATCCGGGATTCTCCTGCTGCCGATATGGATTCACTCCAGTTTGCGGATATGTTACATTTCCCATGTAGCCGCCATTTTGCATATATGCTCTATTCACAATATAACCGTTTTGAGGGTTATAACCAGTATTTTGCATGTACTCCATATTAGTCGGATATGCGCTGCCTCGATTATAATCATCCTTTACCTCATACCCGGAATTTGTGCCGTAGGCTGATTGACCTGCATTGGCATTCATCCCCTGTGTATAACCACCATTGTATGGGTTGTAATTTGTATTCTGCATATATCCTCCGGCCTGACCATATGCATCACCACCCGGATAGCCCGGATAACCCGCCCGGTAATCCGGTTGATCTGGATAATAATATCCTCTGCCCGGTCTGCGAAAATCCATCCGGTACATCCCATAATCTGCAGTCTCCGGTCTGCCGTCAATTCTGCGGTCATGCGCTGAACAGTAAAAGATCAGAAAAATTGAAAGTACATACATCACTCCAAGGATCAGGAATACCCATGCCTCCGAAATATATCCATACGATGCCGCCATCACAAGATAGTCATATAAGCCATGAATAAATACCGGCACGATATATGCCCATGCCATAAATCCGATCATACCCGCACGGTCACCTGCATATGCCGCTTCTCTGCCCTTCGCATAAAGTGCACCCATGATAACACCTACCGTACAATGAAGTGGAATAGCGGTAAATGCCCTGAGTATGCCCGTTCCGATTCCGCCGGAAGCAACATATAAGATATTTTCCAATATAGCAAAGCCAAGCGATGCACAGACCATATAAATAACTCCATCATAGCTGTGCTGAAATTCTCTGCTTTTCCATGTAGTGCAGACCGTTACCAGATATTTTCCAAGCTCCTCCACAATTCCGATCACCAGAAAGCAGAGCACCAACAGCATCGTCTGATGATCCGTATCTGTCTGTGCAACGATTAACTGCCCGATAAATTCTGCAATCGCTGCCGGAATGATCGTACCTGCACCAAGTGCCAGAAGCAATACCATTAATTTGACCGGCGGCTTCTCTTTCCGGTCTCTCATATATATAAAGCCAAGCAGGACCAATGCCGGCAAGACTGCTATTATGATCAGTATTCGACTCATATGACCTCCCATAATCCTGATCCGATGACTGTAATCACAACCATCGAATCTTTTCAACATAATATGACTTGTTTAAAATTATACCACCCAGCAATGAAAAACTCTACTTACAGGTCTTATTTTACATATAAAATATGGGAGACGCAAAGCTTACGTCTCCCATAGCATTTATTCATATTTTTTTGAGGAAAATATATGACAATAATTATTTTACATTGAAGGCTTTCATACCCGGATATACGGCTGAAGCACCAAGCTCTTCTTCAATTCTTAAGAGCTGGTTGTACTTAGCTACACGCTCGGATCTGGATGGTGCGCCGGTCTTGATCTGGCAGGTATTTAAAGCAACTGCAAGATCTGCAATCGTTGTATCTGCCGTCTCACCGGATCTGTGCGATGAGATAGCTGTGTATCCGGCCTTGTGAGCCATCTTGATTGCTTCCAATGTC
Organism: Clostridium sp. AM54-37XD; assembly: GCF_003478225.1. Classification (NCBI taxonomy): domain Bacteria; kingdom Bacillati; phylum Bacillota; class Clostridia; order Eubacteriales; family Clostridiaceae; genus Clostridium; species Clostridium sp. AM54-37XD. Next base: position 143,842 of record NZ_QUEV01000002.1, on the reverse strand, counting down.
TCTGATACAGAACCGATCTGGTTTAACTTGATCAGGATACTGTTACCACAGCCAAGCTCGATACCCTTTGCAAGTCTCTCTGTATTTGTAACGAAAAGGTCGTCACCAACTAACTGTACCTTATCGCCAAGCTCTGCTGTAAGCTTCTTCCAGCCTTCCCAGTCTTCTTCGTCCAGACCATCTTCGATGGAGATGATCGGGTACTTCTCAACCAGTCTCTTCCAGTGAGCGATCAACTCTTCTGATGTATATACTGTACCAGCCTTTGGCAGCTTGTACTCGCCAACCGTGCCTGTCTTCCACTCGGATGAAGCTGCATCCATCGCAATCTTGAAGTCCTTGCCCGGCTCATATCCGGCTTTCTTTACTGCCTCAAGAATTGTCTCGATTGCTTCTTCGTCGGATGCAAGTGCAGGTGCAAATCCACCTTCATCACCAACAGACGTAGCAAGTCCTCTTTCTTTTAAGATGGCCTGAAGTGCATGGAATACTTCTGCACACCATCTGAGACACTCTTTGAATGAAGGAGCACCAACCGGCATGATCATAAATTCCTGAACATCCAGACCGGATGATAATGCATGGCATCCACCATTGATAATATTCATCATAGGAACCGGAAGTCTGTTGCCGCTTACACCGCCTAAGAAACGATATAAAGGTACATCCAGTGAAATAGCTGCTGCTCTTGCTGCTGCAATTGATACAGCAAGGATTGCATTTGCACCAAGATTTGACTTGTCCTTTGTTCCGTCTGCCTTGATCATTGCCTGGTCAACAGCATATGTATCTGATGCATCCATTCCAACTAACATATCATTGATCGTTGTATTGATATTCTCTACTGCCTTTTGGACGCCCTTGCCGCCAAAACGGTTCTTGTCGCCATCACGAAGCTCCAATGCTTCAAACTCACCTGTTGATGCACCACTTGGAGCTGCGCCACGTCCAACTGTACCATCTGCAAGAATAACTTCTGCTTCTACTGTAGGATTTCCTCTGGAGTCGATAATTTCTCTTCCGATTACTTTTTCGATTTCTAAATAATTCATCATGCTTTGATCCTTCTTTCTGGTGACAGCTTCTGTCCCGGATCCGTCATTGCATCCGGGTGCATACCCTGTTTTCAGCAGTCAGGGATGCATATAGAATGGAGTCACACGATTTATTCACAAGATTTTTGGTTAGTTTCTGCTAACTATTTATAAAAATACCATGCAGAAGCCTTTTCCGTCAACAAAAAACGGTCGAATTTATTGAGAATTTCTATCACATTTTTCGCTTGATTTTTACAGGATCAGACCGTATAATGCACCCATGAGTTAGATGTGTCTAACCAGTAGATTGAATGATTTACAGAGTTACGGTGCATACTAAAATTTGATATGCAACGTTGCTTTGATGCGAGCGTACCAGCACTGCATATAGCTTTAGGTTTTTTGAATATTGCAGAATATTTGTCGGAATCGATGCAAAAAGGAGTTTGTGATTATGTTTGAAGAATATTTGATCACACATTGTTCGCCTACATTGGCGTCCTTAAAACCTGCCAGCCTGTTTCTTTATCGTTTTTCTTCCGAAGAAGAATTATACGAAAGTGTGGCTGTCTGGGATGCACAATTTCAGAAAAAAGGAATCCGCATAACGATCCTGCGGGAAAATACTGACACTGCTCTGATCTATGTCTACAGACCGGAAGCCATGATCCGTGAACTGTCAAGACCGGAGATCAATGTCTTTCTTTTGAACATCGGATATCCGTCCGGCACGGTCGACCAGCTACTCGCCGAGCTACGTATAAGGCTTCAGGCATCAACGGAATTTCCTCATGAGATCGGTGTATTTCTCGGTTATCCGTTACAGGATGTTCTTGGATTTATCAAGAACCACGGAAGCAACTGTAAGGGCATGGGAGACTGGAAGGTATATGGTGATCTGGGTGAGGCTCAGAAAACATTTGCAAAATTTAAAAAATGCCGGGAGATCTATGCAGATCTCTGGCATCAGGGACGAACGATCTGGCAGCTGACAGTTGCTGTATAAGTATTTAGAAAATTGCATCCGCATAGTAAAATAATTATTTATGCAAACGACGTTCACATAACAAAAATGAATATAGGAGATTTCTGCATATATTTCCAATGCAGAGATCTCTAAATATAAAATACATGAATTATAAGGAGGAACCTACTATGAGTAAGGTTGCAGTTGTATATTGGAGTGGCACAGGTAATACAGCATTAATGGCACAGGCTGTTGCAGAAGGTGCCAAAGCAAAAGGTGCAGAATGTGATCTTTTAACATCCGCAGAATTTACTGCAGATATGGTAGATAACTATGATGCGATCGCATTTGGCTGCCCTGCTATGGGTGCTGAAGTCTTAGAAGAAAGCGAGTTTGAGCCAATGTTCGCTGAATGTGAACCGGCATTAAACGGTAAGAAGATCGCCATCTTCGGTTCATATGGCTGGGGAAGCGGCGAATGGATGGATACATGGGAAGCTCAGTGCCAGGCTGACGGTGCTGTATTTGCAGCAGCTCCACTGATCTGCCATGAAACACCGGATGAAGCAGGTCTTGCTGATTGTACTGCACTTGGCGAAGCACTTGTTTAATAAATAATAATACACATCTCTAAACACAACCAAAATACAGGAATCTGCCATGTGGCAGTCCTTCCGCTTGTACATTATCGTACAATCCAACAAATGCTCTGGCAAACCACACCTCTGCCAGAGCATTTATTATATTTATAGTTTCTGTTTTTATATGTTCTATTTCTGACTCTTCTTTAATGTTGCAACAACCTTGCCTTTTACATTGATGATCTTTACAGTTCCATCTTCATAACTTGCTTTTTGATTGCTTTCTGCAAACATAATATATCCCGGACATGCTGCCAGAACATGTACCTTCTTCTTGGATGACTGGTAGATCCTTTTCTTGGAAGTTCTGCCCGTACTCTTTCCATAATAAGAATCTCCAAATTTATAAATGGAATTTGAGCTTTTTCCATTTTTGATCAAAGTACCATACTGATATCCTCTTACAGTCAGGCTCTCATTAAACTGCATATCATCAAAAGCTCTGACAAATGCATTGCAAACCGTTTGATTTCCTGCCGGGTATTTCTTTTTATGCTTATATTTTGTGTCAACGGAATAGGATTCTGTCATATACGGAAATACACTGTAGAAATATTTGCCCTTATAATAGAATACCTTTCCATTTGCATCATCTTTTACCCTCATGTGACGCTTCTTATCAGTTCCGTCCAGTTTCATAGAACATAAACCGGAATGACCATAATAAAGTCGGTTGTTTTTCATAAAACCAAGTCTTCCATTTTACAGATCTGTTTTGGCTTTGAACTTCCATCAGCCTTGATCTTATAGATACTCATCTGGCTGTCCTGATAAAGGTTGTAATACAGATATCCTTTGTGTACCAAAACTCCACTGACACCATCACTCTCTACAACATACTTTGCAGTCTGTTTTTTCATATTATACGCAAGTACACCCTTTGAGGTTTCTATGTAGAGATAGTCACCTGCATGATACAGTTTTCTCGCTGATACATGCTTTACGGTTGATGCTGCTTCCAGTTCCGCCGTCTGCTCCGTCTCAACGTCTGTTGCTGCCAGACTTACATTGGAACCTGTCACATTCATTACTCCACACAGTACAAATGCGATCATTGCCAATACTACTTTTTTTAAATGTCTTTTCATTCATTTTCCTCCTGATTTTTTATTCCTTCCTTCTGCAGATTTTGCAGATACCTGTATTATATCACTGCATATAAAAAATAAATATATAAATTTGTCATGCATGACAGTTTATCCGTCATGGTCTGCATTGTCCATATAAAAAACATCTGCTGATCCATAAACTATATAAAGTCCATACATCAGCAGATGCTTTGTTTTCTTTCACTATATTATATCGTAAGACTTTCTTTATATACAGATCTTGTATTTATATCGCTCCATGCTCCCGCAGCAGTTTCTCGACATCGGTTCCTTCTACCGCCTTTAAAAGCTCTTTCATCGCGATCTTTTCTTTCAGACCAAGCTTCATATCTGTGATCTTTCTTCCATCCCGGATCGCCACTGTCGCATTTAACAGGTCGCGGACATCATAGACACTGCCCCAGACCTCCGGCACACCACGATCGATATTCAACAAAGTATATACTGCTTCCATACCTGTCCGGATCGAATACTCGGTTGTAAATATCGTATCTCTTGCTGTCTCGGCAAACTGTCCAAGGAATGCAAAATTGACCGCTCCCTCCGGTACGACATCCGGACGGTCGCCCTTCTCACGCGGCATGAAAAATGCGTGATATATGGCATCATAACCGGCACCGTATTTGCGCTGTGTTCGGCAAGCTCCGGTATTTCCTCCTCCGGTACCCCGATATGATAGAGCCATTCCTCGCAGATCTCCTTACCGGTGCATTCCCGCATGGTCTTCTTTACATAATCACCCGGTTTATTCGAGAATAAGCCATATACCCATACAAGCACCTGTCCCTTTGGCTGATTACGGAACTGCGGCTGACGATTGATCGTCCAGGAAAGCAGCCATTCGGAATCTCTCGCAGTCACAATACCACCTGTAACTACCTTGCCTGAGAGCGGATCTCTCTTACAGATCTTCTTAATATACGGGAGAATCTTTTCATCTAATGTCGTCACCGTTGCGCTCATCCAGTTTGACTGCTCCGGATCGTAGCAGAATTTGTCCGGATGTCCAAAGGATGGATCCTGTGCTGCGATCTTCCTCCACATATCCCATCCGCCACCCTCACGGATCTCGGTCTTGAATTCAGCCGGTTTGTTCTGACTTCCGTATGAAGAATTCTCCACGCAGCCGCCATTTGTGATAAATACCAGATCATTCTCGGTCAGATCGATCGCATCTGCTTCACCGTCACGGATAATATCAATCTTCTTTGCCAGCTTTCTTCCTGCTTCGATCTCGAATTCCACATTTATAACCTTGGTATTATAATGGAACACCACACCGAATGATTCCAGATATTTTACCATCGGAAGAATCATGGACTCATACTGGTTATATTTGGTAAAACGAAGTGCCGTGAAATCCGGCAGTCCTCCGACATGATGGATAAAACGCTTAATATAGAGCTTCATCTCAAGTGCAGAATGCCAGTTCTCAAATGCAAACATCGTCCGCCAGTACATCCAGAAATTAGAATTAAGCACTTCTTCATCAAAATACTCATCGATCCGTTTATTATATAATTCTTCATCCGGGGTAAAGAACAGCTTCATGATCTCCATTGCACCCTTATCGGACAATCCGAACTTCTTATCGGTATGTGCATCCTGCCCCCGATTCTCAGTTGCCCGACACAAAGAATAGTTTGGATCTGCCTTATTCAGCCAGTAATACTCATCCAGTACACTGACACCCTCTGTCTCGATGGACGGAATCGAACGGAACAGATCCCACATACACTCAAAATGGTTATCCATCTCACGTCCGCCACGCATAACATAGCCGATATCGCTGTACTGATAACCATCACATGCACCGCCCGGAATCGGGTCTTTCTCCAGAATGTGCACATGCGAGCCTTTCATCTGTCCATCTCTTACCAGAAAACAGGCTGCCGCCAATGCACCAAGTCCCGAACCTATAATATATGCCGATTTCTGATCCACACCCGCCGGCTTCTTCGGTCTGGCAAATGCTTCATAATTTCCACTTGTGTAATACATACGAATTACCTCCAATCTATACAGCCTGCCCGCAAACAGACCGGTTATCTCAAAAACTGTCTTTATTATAAGATTCCCCGTTTTTGCCCTCAATAAACAAAAAAAGTACCGTGATAAAAATATATTCACGGTACTTGTTCTGTCTAAAATTTTATCATTTCCCCTGTTTTGATGGGATAACCGGTCTGAAAAATAAGACACATTGTTTTTTCAATGTATCTGTCAGCTCTCTGTTTTTTTGTGAAAGGCATCCGTCCGAAATGCTTCCAGTGCTCTGGTAATATTATCATGCATCACCAGTCCCATCTTATCCACGATCACATGTGGATCCTGCTTCATGCCATTCTCAATCCATTCAAGCAACACACCGACAAAGGAGCATTTGTAAAAATCAGCAATGAACTTCTTATCTTCATCCCGCACCTGCATATTCTTCGCCTTATCTTCGATGACCTTGATCATCAGATCATACGTCAGACTGTACAGATATTTTTCTACCTGATCTCTGCTGATCGAATGATATGCATTCATCATAAATGTCTTATTCTCGCTCACCGCTTCAAAGATACGAAGGAAGCCTTCCTGCCAGGTATCATAGGTTTTATTCTCACCCAGTATCCTCGTTGCATCCTCCACACACACCCACTCTACCAGATCATAGATATCTTTAAAATGGTAGTAAAATGTCATCCGGTTAATACCACAATCTTCTGTAATATCGGTTATTGTGATCTTGTCAAGCGGTTTCTTTGTAAGAAGCTTCTTCAGTGATGCTTCCAACGCACGTTTCGTTATCTGAGACATTTCCTTGTAACCTCCGCGTCTATTGTTCATCAGAAAAAAAGTTATCCTTACTATACCATACCCACCAGAATTTTGTAAAATTAAAAATAAGCTAATGGCATGAGAAAATTCCTCATGCCATCATCTTATATTTTACACGCAAAATTCTGGTCTGGATGTGGTATATCATACAAAAAACGGCCGGTCAACTGTAACATACAGAGACCGGTCAAACGAAAAAACAATCTATATCATTCAGGGTGTGAAAAAAGCCCTACAGAAGGAACTGTTTCATATGATGTTACAAACAGATAAAACCGCCATGTAACATGCTTTTATGCAAGGACTACATTATCGGAAGCTTCTATTTCTGCTTTCTTTGCATCCTCCCTGATCTCAACAAATGCTGTATTGTCGAGAGCCTCTTCTGCAATACTTACACAGTTTTCTGCGATACGGTTGATGTTGTCAAGTGTGTATAATCAATGTAAAATTTTATTCTTTTTTATATCAGTCAACCTATATTGTAAAATGCTTTTACAAATATCTTCCTAACTCCTGCTTCCATATTTCTTCCAATTGTTCCAGCGAAAATGCTGCATTTGCCGGACTTGTTGATGGAAGTGTAATCATCGGAAGCCTGATATGTTCCGCCTGATATTTTTTATATAATCTGCCGGCAGTCTTTCCATTTGTAAAAACTGCCCGGATCGATGTATGTGCTACAATGCTTTTAATATCTGCAGGAACAACATTTCGGATACTGCTGTCACTGGAACCGATGATCTCACAAGCCCGGATCACATCATAGACCGCCACATGACCGGCAAGCAGCATCCGTTTTTTCTCTTCTATCGTCAAGGGTTCCGGTACACCAAGTACAGCTGCCACTACCTTCCAAAAACGGTTTCTCGGATGTCCGTAGTAGAAGCCCTGCTCTCTGGATTTCACCGATGGCAGACTGCCAAGAACCAGCACCTGTGATTCTTCATTATATACCGGAGCAATTTCATGCTCTACATACTGATATTCTGACATTTTTATTTCCTTTCAAATAAAGAATTGCCTGCAAATCTTACACATCCAAACGGAATTACAAAATAATTAACTTCCACTCCGTAAAATATGCATCCGCAAAAATGACTTGTTTTCTGTTTCAAATAACCTTTGTATTTGAACGGTCATTTCCTGCATATAAATCATTTTTCACTTTATATTTTTATATGATTTCTCCATCTAAGATCTTTATTCCAAATCTCTCCATATCCACCCGTCCATCGACAACTGTAACTCCATCTGCCGTCAATCGATCTGCCTGTACATTCTTTCCGCCAAATGCAAATGCCCCGGATAATTCACCCTTTGCATTTACCACACGAAAGCAGGGAATGTGCTCCGGATCCGGATTCTTATGAAGCGCATTTCCTACCGCACGCGCCATCTTCTTATCTCCGGCAAGCTCCGCGATCTGACCATAGGTTGCAACCTTTCCGGCTGGAATCTTTTTCACAGCCTCATAAATTCTCTTTGACGGACTGGTTGTAACCAGATCATAACTCTCTGCGATCATCCGTTTCACATCCTGATCCGGAATGCTTCCATCCAGAATGATCGTATTCCAATGCTCCTTATTCTGATGCCAGCCCGGTATCACCGAGTCAAACGCACTCCGCCAGAAATCCCGCCATTCCGGATCGACCTTTACGTTCAGATTAATATATCCGTCTCTCTCATATGTCCACAGAAATACCTTCTTGCTTCCTTTCACACGCACCAGTTGCCAGTTCGGATCATGAAATGGCGCCTGCTGATATGTATCAGGAAAAGACAGTCCATATGCCAATGCTTCTTCCCTTGTTGTCATTTATTTTCCTCCAACCTGCTTTACATAGTCTGCGATCATCTCTGCTGTCTTATCCACGCCCAGACGGACCGCATCCATACACAGGTCATAATTTTCTGCATAGCCCCATTCTTCTCCGGTATAATATCTGTGATAGCCACGCCGCTTCTCATCCGTCTTTTCTACCAGAGCCATTGCCTTTCGATCTGAAATCTTATGCTTTTCCGCGATATGTTGAGCCCGTAACCTCTTGTCCCCACATAAAAATACGCGAATCGCATTCTGATCCTCCCGATAAGCATAGTTTGAGGCTCTTCCTATGATAATGAAGCTTTCTTTTCCAAACAATGCTGCCAGCGCCTTCTTCGGCGTATCATACTGATTTGAACAGAAATCATCGGCGACAGAACTGATCATCGCATTTACCGGCTGTTCCCCAAAATACATCGGATATTTCTCATAAATCTTTTTTTCTTTTGCAAGTGCGATCAGTTCAGGCTTTGTATAAAACGGAATCCCTAACAGCTCTGATAATTTTCTTCCGATCTCATCTCCCGCACATCCACACTGTCTTCCAAGTGTTACGATCATACGCTCTTACCTCCTTCTTATATATTATCTCTACTCATCTACAATGCAAGCATCTGGCTGATCAGATGATAATGCCCGTCTACCGCCGCTTTCATGGATACTTCATCACGTTCCAATACACTATTATAGATCTGCTTGTGATAATTAAGCAAGTTTGCCTTTTCTTTTATATTCACACGACGCAGCACCAGATCGATCCATTCCCGGTAAACGATCATAACCGCCTCCATGATCATTGAAAACAGTTCATTCTCTGTCGCCCGGATCAGCAGTTCATGAAATTCCTTATCCACGCTAACCAGTTCGGAACCATCCGCCTGCTCCATCCTTGCCAGATTATCCTCCAGAAGCACCTGACACTCAAATGGTATTCCTTTCTCGATCAGCATACTGCATACAGACTTTTCCATTGTACAACGGAACTCACAGACCTCGGATTTCGTGATACTGCCAAGTGCCAGCATCATCATAAGCATTTGACGGATCGACTCTCCGGCATTTTTTGATATATAATTTCCCGATCCCTGTACGCGTTCGATCATTCCCATGCCATGCAGGATACTGAGTGCCTCTCTGGTCGAATTTCTTCCGATTCCCAACGTCTCCGCTATCGTACGTTCGGTCGGAAGCTTGCTTCCGATCTGCAAGGTTCCGTCCTGCATCAGGCTGTAAATATATTGAATTGCTTTTTCATATTCTGATGTAGCATGTTGTTTTTCCATACCCGTCTCCCTGACTATCAATAAATTTCGTTATTTCTATATTTTGATATCTGCTACCAGCGGATACCCGCCTATGAGACTATCAACTAACTTCATTATTTCTATATCCGATCTGTAAATTCGAAATAAATCCTTGCATTTTATAAGCAGCATATATATTTACATAAAATGCGCAAATAACGACGAAAGCACAACCGTAAGAATACCGGAAACCGCAATCGCCAGACTGCTCATTGCCCCCTCCACTTCACCGATCTCGATCGCCTTTGCTGTTCCGATCGCATGAGATGCAGAGCCAAATGCCAGCCCTTTAGATATCGGTTCGGTGATTCGAAAAATCTTGCACACTAATTCACCAAATATATTTCCAAGAACACCCGTTACGATAATAACCGCAACCGTAATCGTTACATATCCACCCAGTTCTTCTGAAACACCCATACCGATCGCAGTCGTGATAGACTTCGGAAGCATCGTTACATACTCCTCATGTGTAAGTTCCATGATCTTTGACAATACAAACACCGTACAAAGACTTGTCACCACACCGGCAACAAGACCTGCCATAACCGCCTTACAGTTATGCTTCAGCAGTTCCCACTGTTCATAGAGTGGGATCGCCAGGCATACAGTTGCAGGGGTCAACAGCCAGCTTAAATATTTGGCGCCTTCATTATAAGTATCATAATCCACCTTGCTCACAACCAGTACCAGGATGGTAACTACAATCGAGATCAGTAACGGATTAAATATTCCCAGTTTGAATTTTTTCTTTAATATTGACCCGATCAAATATGAGATCAGGCTAAGTGTAACTCCCGCAAACAGGGAGTTTTCAAAAAAATCATGCATCCTCTTGTTCCTCTTTCTTCCTGTCTTTTCTGATGATCCACTGTGACAGTCTGCCTGTCATCGCCATAACCGTAATGATCGTAACGACCGTGATCACACATACCGGAATCAGCACCGGCTTCAGCGTTCCCCAGCTAACCATCAGACCAACACCGGCAGGAATGAACATCAATGGCATGATCTCAATTAAGAATTTTCCTGTCTCCTTCACTGCTTCTAACTTAATCCAACCCGTCATCAGGCATACAAATAAAATCGCCATTCCATAGATGCTTGCAGGAATCGGCAACGGTAATACATATTTGAGCAGTTCCCCGATAAATGAAATTGCAAGAATGATTAAAAATTGTCTAATATACTTCATTCAAATATCCTCTCTACATTTTTTATCCTTTTTCGTTTGAACTATACTTTTTCATATAAAAGAAATTGGTAGCACCAATTCAGTGCTACCAATCATTATACTGCCATCTTATTATTTGTCAATTTATTATTTTACCAAATCGGCATCAATATATTCCCAGCATGTTTTCTTGCGGGCTGCTCCCTTCTGCGACTGATGCTATAACTTTCCAGATGAATACTATTTATTCCTGTCAGCGGTATCTCACCTGCCAGAAGACCACCCTTTCCTGTCGTCGACGCACAATCTTTACAAACGGATACTACTCCTGCCGCTGATGTCCCAGCTGCCAGAAAGCTACCGCTCCTGCCGCCGCTACGTTAAGTGAATCCACACCATGTGCCATCGGAATCATAACCGTATAATCGCAGTCAGCTATCGTATCTCCGGCCAGCCCATCGCCCTCTGTACCAAGCACAACCGCCAGCTTTTCCTCACGATTTAACTGCGGATCATCAATTCCTACACTATCTTCCCGAAGTGCCATTGCCGCCGTCTTAAAGCCCATTTCTTTCAATGTCTTCATTGCCTGCTCCGGCCAGATACCATCCTTCTTTGACAACATTGTCCACGGAATCTGGAATACCGTTCCCATACTCACACGGCTTGCACGCCTGTAAAGAGGATCACTGCAGCCACCGGTCAATATCACCGCATCCATTCCAAGTGCTGCGGCACAGCGAAACAACGCTCCCACATTTGTCGGATTGACCACTTCTTCCAAAATAGCGATCCGCTTCGCTCCCTGACATACCTCCTCTATCGTTGGCAATGTCCTGCGGCGCATCGCACACCAGAGTCCTCTTGTCAGATGATAACCGGTAAGCTTCGTCAATATCTCATCCGGTGCAACATAGATTGGAACATCCTCCATCCGATTCAGAATCTCCTCGGCCTCTGCAAGCTGTCCCTTTTCTGCCAGAAAAGACACCGGTTCATATCCACCATCTAACGCCCGCCCGATCACCTTCGGACTCTCAGCAATAAACAGCCCTTCCGCCGGTTCATAGATTGTTGCAAGCTGCCGTTCCGAGAGCTCCGCATAAACCACCAGCTCCGATCGATTCAGATCCGCTACTTCTATTATCTCCATCATAATTCCTTCCTGATACACACGCTTGTCATCTTATTATGTCAATTACCTTTATACCAAATTGGCATCGATATACTTCCAATATGGCTTCTTGTTTACCTCACCTTCATGCTCTATATACCAATTTGCAGCCTCCTGTAACCCGGCATCCATTGACATCGTCTCCGGATATATCTTCTTCTGCCGGGTCACATCAAGACAGTATTCATAATTATAAAAGCTGAAATAATTTCTCTGCTCTACTGTTTCCGGTACCGATACGAATTCCGGTACTTTATCAAAGCAGGCATAACATTTGATAACCCAGTCTCTTATCGATATTGCATTTTCATTTCCGACATTCAAAATATGATCCGTTGGGCACTTTGTAATTATTATTTCCATCAGCCTGCACAAATCTTCCACATGGAAAAACTGTAATTTCATCTCACCGGCTTCCGGCAAATAAAATTTTCTGTTTGCCATTGCACAGTCAAATACAAACGCCTCCCGATAGACGTTGTCCATAGAACCATATAAATATGGCGGTCTTAAAATATAACCATCCGGGACTCTCTCCAACAGTGCATTTTCTGCTTCGATCTTATCTGTTCCATATTTTCCCCAGAATTTATTTACTGCTCTTTCAGAATTCTCAGGAAATGGCTGTACACCATACTCCGGATATACCGCACTGGAACTAATCATTATATATTGATCAAAAGAGTCCAGCGAATTATGTAAATCAATTATGTCTTGTGCATCATAAGCGGTTATGTCGGCAACAACATCAAAATGCAGATTCTTCAGCTTATCCCCTAAATTATGTCTGTCGCTTTCAATCAGCGTAACGCCCTTAACCTGCGGTTTTGAATTACGGTTCACTACATAGACATCATATCCATGCTCTACAAAATACTTTGCTGCATACTTACTGACAAATGTGGTTCCACCGGTAATCAAGATTTTCTTCATTGATATCTCCTTTTCTGCTGCACAGGGCTTGCTTATAAGCCCACCCAATTGTTTGCATCTACAAAGTAACATACCGGTAATTTCATTGTCAATATTGCTGCTAATCGATAAACAAAAAAATACCCGGAAGAGTGCAGTCGTGGGCTTTGGCATCACCTGCTTTTGTACCGGATACATATTCGGTAAAGATAGTAATAAACCACAAAAGTAACCGCCCCAGACTCACAAACTGAACGGTTACTCTTGTAATCAAAAAATATGTGGGCTAACCGTCTATCGGTAGCACCTTTTTCTGTATTCAGACTAACACGCATCTACGTGTATGTTAAAGTATTTTATCCCCTGTACCCTTAATATCCTATCTGTAAATCTCCTATCCTTAAATCTTCCCTCTGAGATTTTTATGTCATTTGTAGGGTCAAAGCTCATTTTTTGCTCTAAATTAGGGTCAAAATAGGGTCAAAACCCATTTTTAAGCAGAAAAAAAGACCTCCGAGGGCGAACCCTCGAAGGTCTGAAAATCCCTTATTTATGCGGTTTATCAGCGATTACTCGATGATAGTTGCAACTCTTCTTGAACCTACAGTTCTACCACCTTCACGGTCTGATTTGACTATGTTTAGAAACTTATTTGTTACGGTTTTTGCCGTTTTGTGACTCTTTTTATGGGTATTTTACCTATTATTTTATCTTTTTCCGGGGGAAAGTATCAAAAACGTATCACGCTTTTTCGTCCACCTAAGCCATAATATAGCATGGGCGAAAAACAATGTAAATTGGAAATTATGCCAATATTTCATTCTGTGATATGAATTTCGGTGGTTGTGATACCGATTTGATACCAATAAACATTATCGTCTTATCAATACGCTATTTCCTCGTAATCCCGTCATGTTCATACAAAATTAAGACACTTACTTAAAACTATGACAAATATCATCAAGTAATTCTTTCAACAGATTCTCTTGATAAGCTGCTCGCTTTTTTCCTTTCACATTTTCTGCGGTCTGTTTTAACAATGGATGCTGGATATTCTCCAATTTTACCAATCCGTTATTATCAATGTACTCTTTCGAAATGCTTATATCATAATCTTCCGGTGACATACGCCATATATGAATTCCATTTCCAAACTTCTGCCATAACCGATCTGCTATTCTTATTCCATCCGGATCAATATCCCCACTGTAATAGATTTCAGATCCACTGTTAAGAATGAGTGGAACCAGTTCCAGTGCTATCGTACGAAATTGTCCGGATGTACAAAGTAATGTCAAATTTTTATTATTAGGTTTATTTACACTGACAGGTCTTTTCTTTATCTCCTCCTCTGCATGTTCCAACAGATAGCAAAAAACCATCTCATTCTCAACTACATACACCTCATCCCCATCTGTCATAGCTCCGATAATTCCTTTTAGATTTTCCATAGTAATAACATAGGGTTCATGTAGTCTGCAAAATGCCTCATATGCCGGATGCCAACCTTCCTTAGTCTGAAGATGCAACCCATACGCATGCAAAATCGAAGAAACATTATCGGGTACAATTCCCACTTCGAACAACAATTCACGCCACTGATGTGCGTTCTTAGGTAATTCCGATTTTTTCCAAAAACATATTGCGTGTTGTAAAAGTTGTCCAGGAGTAGAACCACGATCAAAGTAATGCGGATTTCCAGATATCTTTGCAGCAAATACCGATAATGGTGACTCAGCATCGCTCTCCTTTGTATTCTCCAGTTGCACGAGTGCATTTCCTACATTTTTTGCTAATATTGCTGCTTGATGGCTGTCTTTTTTATATTCCCTCACCAACTGCTGATAGCCATATTTTTTATCTGAAAGCATCCCTTGAACCCATAAAATTGCGACTGACTCACCATCTATGCTATGAATCAAATTATCAGATAGCTCTTGAAAAAAAGCGCTTTTCTGTTCCTCCTGCGCCTTTTTCTCTCCCTGATTGGTATACATCGGTTCATCAAAATATGCTTCCAATACTTCTTTCATATCTATCGGAGCAAAGCACGTCTTCTGCAATCCCTGTTCAAATTTGTTAAAATCAAAGCGGATATCCTTATCCTGAAAATTTTTTCCAAGAATTCCCCCTATTGCTCGACGTTCTTCGTCATTTGTGTTACTTAATGTGATACTTCCACCTACTCTCCCGAGGGATTTCCATTTTTCTCGACATGCCTCCATACACCTATGATATTCTTTCTTACTCTTAAAATAGTTTGCACACTCTGTATTATTGCTCATCCAGTATCCTTTCATGTCCATTCCATGTATAACGAATTACGGAAACAGTTTGAGAATTCTGCGGTCTTTGCAATTCAGCAATTCTAAGTCCCTTTACAGTTTCAAAACATCCCCATAATGCCTGTGAATTCATAATATAATCAAAATCCAGCTTATGAACAAGCTCAAACATACTACTGATATTTTTATCATCCACTCCTGCAAAAGCTTCATCCAACGCAATCAAACGAGGATGTTCTTTGTTTTCGGCTTTTTGGTACTGCGCGTTGACTGCTGCAAACAGCGGAACATACATCGCCATTGCCTTTTCACCACCACTAAATCGATTAAAAGCTGCATTTGTCAATGGCTTTCTCGCTTCCTCTCCATGTCGGAAATACATTTGGAATCCAAACCACTTACGATAATCCAATGCGTCTCTTATCATTTCCATATAATTAATCACACTGCCATTTTCCTCAAGTTTTTGTTTTTCTGTATGAATTTTACTTCGAAAATGCGCTGCAACCTTCTCAATATCCTCCATTGTGAGAAGTGATCGATCCCGAAGTAAAATCTGTTCCAGCTCAACTGTATCGAGCTCTGTATCATTCTCTGCTTTGAGAGGCTTCCATTCCAACGAAAAACTCAACCCCATAGAAGTATCCATATCTTTCATAAGCTTTGACATATCCAAAACCCATTTTCTGCTCTCTTCAATTCGATCTGTTAACTGTTGGCTGATAGTCTGAGATAAAATATCCTCAAACAATTCACGGTCTTTTTTCTGAATCAACAATTCCGTTTCTTCAATTGCTGATTTTAAGATTCCATAAAATTCCTCCAAATAAACCTTTTTTCCATTCCAGGTAGATACAACTTGTACACGCTTTCGAAGCATATTGGTCATCTCTGTTTCTATTGATGTGTCACCTACTGTTCCAAAGCACTCTTCCAAAGATGTACCATAGTTTGCTAAACTTCCATTATACTTCTGATATACTTGATATAACGCATTCAACATATCTGAAGATTCTCTGTTTTTATCATTTTCCCTAATGACACCCACTGCTTCTTTAGCACATTCGAAAAGCGTACGGTTTCCTCGCTCAACAACAAGTTTCAGAGAAAGTTCCTCCTCAAAATACTTTCTAAGAAAGGTTTCTTCTGCGATTGCCTGTTTAAGTTTTTCCGTCTGCTTCGGTTCCGATTCGAGTAATCCTTGAATTCTTTCATCCAAATGAGCCAAATCCTCTTTTACATCATCATACTCTTTATTCAAATGTTCAAGCTCCGTATTCAGCTCTTTTAACCTATTTGCTCTCTCAATATTTTCCGGTCTGTTAAGATAATCCTCAAACTGCTGGATCTGAACATTGCATGCTTTTACATGAGTACTACAATTTCGTTTCTCTACAAAAGCATCATCCATCGCCTGTTCTGCCATGGCTATCTGTTCCTCAGTATGTCCGCAACTCATACGTTCTGTTCCAAGCTGCACTAAGTTCCCCCGCACATTCTGCCAGATTCGATTATACTCTTCAAGTGCATCTCCTACCTCATCATAAGCTTCTCTCGTCCGTGCGTATGGAAATCCTTTACACTGTTTCAACATTATCTGATATTGTTCATTTTTCTGCTGAGCAAAATTCCGTTCCTGTATTTCCTCCTGATTATACTGTTCACATATTCTCTGCAATGCGAAATTACAATCTTTCTCTTTTGCTAATGCATCATTAATAGCAGCAAATCCCGGCAATCCCAGATACTCCTCCTGCAAAGTAACAAGACACTGCTTAATCTTATCAATCTCCTCATTGATATCTTCCACATTTTTCGTATATTCCCGAACCTGTTCCTGTAACAACCGAAGCTTTTCTTCTTTTCGTTTCTTTCTTGCAAGTAAACCGACAAACTCCGCTTCACCTGTCTTATCTGCCCTTCCGGCTAAAATACCTTGACGGAAACTTCCGTCCTCGCCAAGAAAGATGCCTTGTCCGCAACCCTTCTTTTCAAAAATATTACTTAATATACGTTCGACCATTTCCCGGTGTCCATTTCCTAACGTTTCACTTACTACCAACCCCGAAAAATGTGAATTTCCTTTTTTCTCTACATATAAAACCGTATCTAAAAATCGTGGACATGACTTCCGAATTTTCTCAAAATCTTGCTGAGAAACTATTAAAGCATCCATAATTCCCATTTTCTGCAACTGCGCCTCTAACCTTGCACATGCAACGGAACTCAGTTTCTCTGCAAATTCCACAGTTTTGTAAAACGGAACTGCTCTAATGCCTGCTTCCTGCAAAGCAGCTCGTGTTTGCCTTGTACTTTCCTCTCTCTCCGGCTCCAATTCCTCTTGATTTTGAAGCTGACACAATTCCTCCTTTGTTTTCATCAAAATCTCGTTTTGATGATTTAACTCATACTCCCTATCACTTCTTGCATCTGTCAGTGTCTGACGCTGTCTTTCATAATCTGTCCGCAGCAATTCCTGTACCACTCCTGCATCTTCAACGGATTGATACTGTCTGATTTTCTCTTCGACTACATTCAATAATACCTCTTCCGGATTCCATTGTTCGGAAATCTTCTTTGCATTAAAAAGCTTTACAATCCATTGATCAATCGAACTGATTACATTTCCCTGCGCAATGTCCAATTCTTGCTCACATAAACTTCTATGTTGTCTAATCTGCTCTAATCTGCTTTCGATTTCATCATACTGTTTAGCAATCTCTTCGTACCGCCGAATTACTTTTTTGCACTCCTTAATCAGTTTTCTATATGTATCCAAACCATTAACAATCTCATTAGTTTCTTCATATTGTTCCAATTCAATCAGTTTAATTGCAATTTGATGCTGATTCCACTGTAAAATTTCCTGTTGTTCATCCAACTCATGCCTTTCATCCAACAATTCCTGTTGTTTTGATTCCAAACGATTTTTTATTTCTTTCAGTTTTCTTTCTCCAGCAAATATACGTTCTTTGCTTTCCTCTATCTTTTTATCCCATTTTCTTTCTTGAGTTTCATACTCCTTTTTATTTTTCCTTGCCTCTTCAAGCTTACGATCTACCCCCTCTAAATCCGTATCCAAAAGCCCTGCTCGTTCAATATCAACCAATTTTCTGCTTTCTTTCAATTCCTCTAATTGGACATTTTTGTTCTGTTGCTCATTCTCTGCATCCAAGCGTTTCTGTTTCTGTGTATCCAGCAGACTCTGCTCCGTTTCAACCTCTTTCTTTTTTGCAAGATACGCCTGCGCTTTTTTTGCAATCATATACTGATTATAACGTATGTATTCGTTTCGAATCGCCTTAACATCCGTATATGCACGTTTAAGCATATCCAAACTATCCTGGATCTCATCCATTTTCTCCATTGCATCAACCATCACACGTAAGTCTTCGTCCGTAAGTGTCTGCAAAGAATCATTGAGAATATCATATACTTTTGTAGGCTTAAATTCTTTGGATAACTTCGGAGCACGTACTTTAACAAGCAACTTTATAAACTGCTCATATTGCTCTGCCTTACGAAAACCAAAAATATGTTGATTGACATATTTTTTATATTCACTCTGACTATCCGTAAAGATATTATTCTCTCCGAGTTGTGTCTTCATTTCTCTTTTATCATAGGGAATTCTCGTAGTTCCAACTTCCTTATATAACCATATGTCATAACCAATTCTGCGACCATCCAAAATAATAAAGCCCCAAAAATCCATTGGCTTTCCGCGTTTTGCTCGTTGTCCAATTCCAATTGTTCGGTATTCGGCAGTATCCTCTTTTCTAAACTCCAAAAAAAGATAGCCTGTAGACTCGTCCTTTCCTTCTTCACCCAAGAAATAATATTCCATTCTACGATCACTTGAACCAAATGGATCCAAACGGCTCGGTGTACGATCCCCATCCAGCACAAACGGAATAAAGCTCTGTGTAGTAATTGACTTACCGGAACCATTTTGACCTCTGAGAAGGAGCTTTCCATCCACAAATTCAAAATCTTCCTCATCATATAGCCAAAAATTTACAAATCCTATTCGATTCATTTTCCATCGTTTTGTCAATTCTTTGTACCTCCCTCAAAATCTTTCGGATAAATGCCCTTCATCCTTCCAACCGCCGGTAAGATTGTAATTTCATCTCCATCATATGCAAGCATCATCCAGTGCTCCATATACTCCAGAATTGTCTCCAGCAGTTTCTTCTCATCCATTTCCCGAAATTCCTTGCTCCATGCATCATTCCATTGATTACGACAATCAAAAACTATTTCAGCAAATTCGTTTCTTGAAAGATATATACACTCATTTTCTTTCTTCTGTAATTTTCCATCATAAAGTTTCTTCTGAAGCTTTGCACACAAAAGCAATACAGCCTCCGGAAGCATAGCATCTCTTGGATGTACCATTCCGTAACAATCATCCGCTTCTAATGTTAAAAATGCTGCATTTTTATAGATATCCAAGTTTCCACCCAGATTATCATTCAAATATTTTGAAACCCATTTCCGCTGATTTTTTAAATAGAGTGCATCTGCGTCATCATTTTCTTCCCAATAATATGCCGGGCAAACCGCCAATTGTCTATACACGCGATTAATCCGTAGAGTTCCGCGGTCTTCGTTTAATTCCTCAAAGTCAATTTTCTCGAAATCTTTCCATGATTCATATGAGGAAATATCAGTAGTAAAACTGGTTGCAAAATATTTGGAATACCCCGTATTTTCATACAGAACTTCCTGCCCCTCCTCTCGACCAAACGCCTCACTGCTTCCCTCATATACACATAGCATCTGTAGTCTCTCCATATATTGCATGACCCGAACTAAAGATTTCCTCTGCGTAAAAGAAGTCCAGTCAATCTCCATATAAGTCTTTAGCTGCGTTTCAACATAATCAATCAATTCTGATAAGAGAAATTGCTCCTGTTCTTCCTTATCCTCAAGATACATTAATACAACACACAAAATACAGTAATCCCTAATGTCCGTAAAATCTTCTATTCCCATGAAGCTCTGTGCATGCGCCGGTTTTTTTTCCAACTTTAATAGATTCTCTGTGTGAATCAATTTCCATCCCAATTGTTCACGGATAAATTTCTGAAAATTAGGAATGTCTCGTTTTACCTTATAATAAGTTTCCTTATCACAATCTTTACAAATCCAAAAATTTTCTAATAATATTCTTGCTTCATTCATTGTTCCTTAAACTCCAATACATATGCCGGCATAGTTAATGCACCATCTTCGCATTGTAACACGCAATCTCCATCTCCTCGGATAAGCTGATATTCCTGTCCATATTCTGTTCTTCCAAACTTTTGGGAATTCATATTCGCCTGTGCTATCCATTGTAAAAATATTATTCTTACATCTTCCGGCACTTTTTCATTAATTTCTGAAAAGGTAATCCGATTATCTTTTATGTAATGCATGACAATCTCTTTTTGCTTTCTGACACGTTGCAAGTAATATTCCCTCTGCATATATTTCTCTAATGACTTATCTGCAAAACCTCTCTTATCCTTTTTCTCCCTATAATTTCTTGTATGTGGTTTTAACAAAAATTCCGCAGGTTCCTCATCATACACACAATTATTAATTACATCCTCCTCCCGAGGTTCATTTGTCTTAAAGTGTTGTATTTTCTGTATTCCAAAAACATGAGCAGACAGTTTGTGTGCCTCATCAAGATTCTCACATTTTAGAAACAATTCCAAAAATTTTCTATAATCATCTTTTCTACTGATTCCCCAATTTTGAATTTGAACAATCAATGCTGCATTTTGAATGATACTTCGAATGACATCATTGGTAATCTGTAAAACCTTTTTGCATTCGCAATTATGATCTGGCGTATCAATAAACCAGTTTTTCAAAGAATTCCATTTACCGATAACATTTTCTCTTATACTAGGCTCCGCATTGCCATGAATTTCCAAAAGCGCATGTGGTATATCCAATTCACTTTGTATCACTTTCTCCAAAACACTATTTTCTACAACGGCAATAACCTTCACCAAAAGTTGTTCAATTCTCCTTGCATGTTGCTGAAGTGCTTGGACAAACTCATTCAAATATTTTATAAATTTATCTTTGTGAATAACAAATTCAACAGATTTCATCAAATGATCCGTCTTCCCCGAATAAAAATCCCGAAGATAATCCTGGTAATTCTGATTGAGCCGCTTAAAATCTTCCTGAAGAAGGCTCCACCATTCATTAACCTCTTTCAAACCTACATGTTCCATTCGTTCAGCATCTTCAAGACTTTTCTCCATGCGGACGAAAAAATTTGTAGATAAATTCCCCGACTCCAGAAAAACATTTTCCAATCTGACTGTCAATCGCTCTATCTCTACGGCATATTCAGACATAGTATATCGATACTGCTTATTTTTATACTCAGCAATGGTATAAACTCGTCCAGGATCTTGAATCGGTGTAAGATTTTTCCATTTAACAAGTACCTCCAAATCCAACACTAACTGCTCCATGGTATAGTCTGCAAAAAAATCATCCTGCCTAATCAACCGGAATACATCTTCTTTGTACAATTGAAAATGCATCTTTTCATATTCATGATAAAACAAACGCATGATTTTTCGATATATCGGTGCATTCGGCACAGATAAATACGAGGTTTCATGTATTGGATCAAAATGTTCCATCCTTTGTATCCTTTCTCTATCAGTTTTTACGGAAAAGCTCTCTTGTAAGTGATTTTTTGCTAAAAATTCCCGTCAATTTCTTCATTGACAACTATCCTAAAAAATTGTATTATATCTAAGTCGATAACAAAGTGTATAAAACACTTAATGCGACATATAATAAAAAGAGAACATAGAACATTAAATGTTCTTTAATAACAAGAAGGAATGCTAGTAATGTTTTTGGTTTATCCAAGAAAAGTTTACTAGCATTTCTCTTTATTCATAGTTTTCTTTAAAATCCAAACACATAATACAACGTTTTGCATTTGTTTCTGTCGCATAATCATTTGGATATTTTTCATTCAAATACTTACATGCTAATCTCAAATCATCTACACTAAGCGTTTCAATATTCTTCAGTATGACCATTGCTGCCTTTCTACAATTATCAAGCGTATCCATATACCCAACAAGTTGTCCATATGTATCAAATTCCGGCACATTTTTTATACTCTTGGAAACAGTACTTGAGATTATTTTTTCCATAGTATTATGCGCCTGCATATAGTTATATAATTTACTATTCTCAGAAATATCTTGTCCCTTTACATATTTGAATACAGGAAGCAATCTATTGATTGGAATTCCACGTAACCGTTCATCACACATCGCTTCTGAATCAAAATTTTTGTTATCAAAGATAATATCCTCAAATATTTGTTTATCTTCAAATCTACCATATCCATACTTATTCAAAATATTATCCTTATATCCGATAGCAATAGCTAATGGTTTAGTAGATAAATCTATATTATCAAGATTATCTATTCCAACAATAATAGATTCAGCATCCAGCGATGTCATACTTTGATCAACAATTGTTTTAACAACTTTCCGAGTCTCACGCACTCTTATCGGAGATATTCCCGGAGTAATTTCTCCTAATTTTTCATATATTTTTACATAATTGTCCGTCTGAATTTCCACAAATGGTATTTCTACACCATTCTTTGTTACAATGGATCTCTCTATTTCTATAAGTTCTTCCTCATCTTTTTTATAACTGATAAAAACAAAATGTTTTCTAATGTCCACCAATTGCTCTTCTGACAAACAGCTCAAAAAATCCTCAATGATATTTCTGACATCCTCATCTGTCATAGAGTACCCCATAAATATAATAGGTGATTCTGCAAACAGTGTAAGCATCTTCGCTATTATAAGTTTTCTAGAGTCCTTGAAGTGATTATAATCATCCTCAGTTATAATTATCGACTCTGCATCCGTTGCGCTTCCATGAATTTTATATATTTCAGCAATATTATAACTATCTGCAGAAAACAATTCGTGCTGTCGAACATACACTTGAAAATCCTTATTAAATACTTCATTTTCCAAAAAGGTATCATAGTTTGTTGTGATTATAGCAGACACTTTATTTTTTAATGCACGGAACTTCACAAGTTCTTCCTGTAACTTGAATGATTTATTTAATTTTTGCTTTTTAAATAAATCCGCAAGATACATTTTATATGGAGATATACCGCGCTTTACCCAACTGGGATTTTTATTATTTCCAATTCCCAACTTGATTTTTCTATCATAAAATGCCTCATTAAACTGTTTTTCAATCAAAGTTCCCATATACACATTAGTTTCAAAATCCGACATTTTTTTACGTCTACATTCATCTAAGTATTTTTGATACTGAAACGGATCCGATTCATACTTGGTAAAAGATTTTTCTAGTAGTTCTTCCCATGACGGATACCCATATAAATATCTTTTTGAAATGCCTGAACCGATAAATAGTACAGGCACACGATTTGCTTTTACCAATTCATCAAGTATTGAAGTTCTCATATTTATTCCTTTCATATTTTATTCAACTTTTTGTACATCTTACCCTTCGTACTGCCAGTACTCTCAATCAATCCTAGCTCCAACATATCCTTAAGCAACACTTTAATTCTTGATTCCTTAACACCTGCAATAGCCTCAAATTCAGATGCCTTATACCACCATTCAGGTTGCATAGCGTTAAAAATAGCATCGTATTTTTCCTGCGTTTTTTTCGTCACTTTTTTTTCGTCACTTTTTTTTCGCCACTTTTTTTCACCACTTTTTTTCGTCACTTTTTTCTTAAAAGAAAGCGACAGTACCGTTCTGTCCGGATCAAATCTCTCCTCAATCACCGGTTCTTCCCAACCTTCATCTGCCCAAACGTTAAAGATGTTTGACACGCCACTACCAGCACGTTCACCAATATTGATAAGATTATTAGCATACATTATTTGTTTCATTATACTGCAACCTCTCTTATGCTTTGAAACAAAAATTATAAAATGGCTTGTCCTTACCATATCTGTCCTATAAAACTTAAATGGCAACACATAGTTTGCATTATTATTCTTCAAAGACGCAACTAATGCATTTAGTACTATAGGTTCACGTTCTTCTGCAGACAGTCCGCTTAGCTCAGCTTTGAGAGAAGATACTTTTGTACCCCCAAAAATGCTTTCCAAATACTCATCAAATTTTGTATTACTGCTCAATGCCATGTTAATTCTATTGTAATTAAAAAAGAAAATGCAATCCGAACCATTATTATTTATTAACTTAGATATCAAATCTATTGTTAATCCCTTATAACCAAACGGATCCACAAAAGAAAGAATTGGTCCTTGTGCATTAATTCTAATATCACTAGCAAATGCCTCATCAACGGTTTTAGTTGAATACTGTATACGTTTATCCAATTTATTATCAATGTCTGCATTCTTTATATGTTGTCTTAGATTATTAATATTGTCCTCACTTTGGTCATTGAATAAAAACCACATACGATTTAAAAGTCTAGGATTATTCAACACATCTTTAACAAGAAGTAGAGGAACCGATTCACTCCCATCTTGGTAAACTCCTGGTCCGCTAAACAAATCAACATATCCTATCTCGCTAGAAGAAGACCAATTATTACACATCACTCTTGACCACGCCATAAAGTAACTTGACACAATTTTCGCTTTTATCTTTGATTGCTCAGACGGGCTATCGAAAAATATATCTGTATTCATCATACAAACCTCCCTCTCTCATCATACCCTAATATACATCATATTGTATTATTAAAACTCTTCCTCAATCGCTACCCAATGTTCATCTGCCATACTTTCTGCAAACTCGGTATTATTAATATACAACTGTTCATCTTCATCCCTTACAAATCCCCATTTGAGACCATACTGTTCAGCATATCGTTTAAATGCTAAGAATTTATTACCGATTTGCATATCAATATTCTTACTGTGTCCGGAAGCCTCGCCACCTTTTGTTTCAATAAGCCATGTTTCTCCGTTTTCTTTTTGTACAATGTAATCCGGATAAAACAACCACTGTTTCTGCAATGCATCTGTATATACGATTGACAAATACTGCTGCCCGGCATCTCCGTTCTTGTAAAACCATTTCACCTCACGATTATTTTCGCAGTAACGCTCAAATAATCTCTCGGGTAAAGATCGTGTTCTATCGGTACAAAATGCAGTTGTGTATTTCCAATATGCATATAAACGGAATTCTTGTTCTTTCCTAACTTCACTGAACTTATACATCTCTTGTTCCGGAATTGTGAACTTATCTGTCTTAGGTTCCAAAACAAAGGATTGCTGAACATTCATCTGACTGGTAACATGTTTAAAATCCATTTTTAACTTCTGCGTATTGTTAATAATAAATGCATAAAAAGCGTTCGTATCTAATGCAAGAAATTTATATTTATTATTCTTTCCTTTACGAAACATTCTTTCCAGAATCGCCTTTACCTTTTGTGATTGCATACCGGTTACCTTTTTTATTTCATCTATCGCATGCAGTAAATATACACCATGCGTATGAGTGTTCACCTGCGTTTTCATCACAATTTGTCGTTGTGCATCCTGTTTTGTCAATTCCTCCGTTGTACGAAAAATTCCTCGCAAAATGTGACTATCAATTTCTTCATCAAAATTGTAGCCTGCTCCTGCCAAATTAACTTTGTTATTTTCTTTATTCCCGGTCAATGAATAAGTAGTTTTAAAGTATTCATGTACTTTTAGAAGAGTTTCCCGTTCGCCCAGGCCATCATAATCCAAATTACGCAATTCTTTGGTAAGCGAAAAACCCTTTACTTCATCTTTCAAAAATAAGCGCCGCAACTGATATGCCTTATCCAAGGAGGATAATAACCCTTCCTTATACTTTGTATCCAGCGTATACAAATAACAAAAATCCAAAACATTTATCCCATAATGCTTTCGTTCCGGCATTCTTCTTATACGCCCAATTGTCTGAATCTGAAATTCCTCACTTCCGCCTTCTCGCAACTTAACAAGTATCTTTGCCCGAGGACAATCCCATCCGGTAGATATAGCTTGCTTCATAAGCAAAAATGCAGGTGTACCATCTAAAGCGGTTAAATCGTCTGACACCATCTTGTCATCACTCATCCAAATATTAACCATTCCATTGTCATATGTATACCCCATGGACTCCAGTTTTTCCTCAACAGCTTTAATTGTTTCAGGTTGTCCGGCAGGAAACTGAATCAAAACAAGCGGACGTATATTAGCTCCTACCAACTTATAATTTTCTGCAATTTCTTTACGCTTCTCATCTGCCAAATCAAGCAGATAGTCATAATCATTTACTATCTGTTTATCCTCATCTACACCTTCATTCACATAAATCGCACGTGTAATCAGTCCGGCATTTATAACCTCATCTTCCGGTATTTCGTAATACTCCTGATGACTGACTTTATTTGCTGTCGCAGACACACGTATAATATTCTTTGCTGCAAAAGCATTTATAATATCATTCGCCTTGCTGGTATTATTAGTATGTTCCTCATCAATGATAACTACAAAGTTTGTTCCCTCTTTGTGGGCATCTGCAATTCTATCAAACAGATTTTGTCTCTCGCCATCCTTAAGTGCATTATTTCCACGCTTAGTTACAAGTTCCCAATTGATAAAAGTGATGCTTCCCGGCGTGAAACCAGTTAGTAAGGAATACAATAAATTTCTCGTATCTCTCTGTGGTGTAATGCGTTCCATTTGTTCCTTACTTTGTTCTTCCAAGTCTCCTTTACCCGGACATAGCCAAACAAATGCTGTATTATTATCTGTATTGTTCAAATATTCATCAATATATTTAATCAGAATAATTGTCTTTCCCGCACCGGTGGGAGCCTTGACAGTAATCACTTTCTTGCTATCTCGTTCTACCGTCTTTTGAATCAAGAAGTCGACGCAATCATTCTGAAACTCAAAATCTTTTATCCCTTTTACCATAATTCTCCCGCCTCTCTTAATTCAAAATCGAAATAATAGTCAGGTATTGTATACATATCCGCTGCTCCAAAAAGCGCCTCTTGCGATGCGGTTAGTAACACATCTTGAAATACATAAATCGCTTTAATCTCGTTATATTCAGACCATTTTTTTTCTAATTCATCAGCCTCATCATCACTCATAATCATGATATAAGAATTATCATCAATTTTAATACCATGTTCTAATTGAATCATTTCGGTCACATGATCTAGCAAAGCGTCTGCTAAATACTCTTCGGATTTTGATACAAAATCTGTATGGTAATACTTTAGATTTGCCGGAATACCTTCCGAATATATACTTCCATCCTGTCTTTTACCATTAATAACTGTTTTAATTCTTTGATATGTTATATCTTCACAAATATTGTTTTCGTTATTCGTACAGAGAATAAACTTACGATGTCCTCCATCCTCCTTATTCAACTCCAAAACTGCTTGTGCTGTAGTTCCTGAGCCAGCAAAAAAATCAAGCACAGTTACATTTTTTTTAACCATTCTTTGAAGTAACCATTTAATCAATTTAACGTCTTTGGGATAAGAAAATGCCACATTTTCAAATAATTGTTTTATAGTTTTTGCCCCCTGCGTACTTGAAAATTCATCTATAATACCCATTGGCCTATTGGTTCTTTTAATAATATTCCCTTCATTATCACAATTAAGATATTGTTTCGTATAGACAGTCCAAATTCCCTTTGCGTCCTTTTTTATCTCTATAAATCCATTTTTTAACCCCCACATGTATTTATCCTTTGACCATCTCCAACATGCTTTCTTACCACTATTATTATCTTTTGGATTAATATATGTATGATCAGGAGTTTCTATTGGATAATCTAGTGATTCTGAATACTGAATTGAACCCATACCCAACTTCTGTAGATAATACTTACCTCTGATCCTCTCATATTCATCACTACATTTATAACGTTCCTCATTACTTATATTTACTCCAGCTATCTCTATCATTGTAATATCTTTGGCGTAAACCAAAATATATTCATGTTTTATCCTGAATAGCTTACTATCCGAACTACCGCCACCTTCCTTATTGGCCCAGACCAAATTCGCAACAAAATTATTATCTCCAAATATTTCATTGCATAGCAAACGCAAGTTAGCTTGTTCAACATCACTAATACTAACAAAAATTAAACCATCGTCTGTTAATAAATTTCTGGCTAAATTAAGTCGCAAAGACATAAAAGATAGCCACTTACTATGGCAATAAGTGTCCTCTTTAACCACAAAAGCATCATCATACACAAAGTCTTTGTTTCCTGTATTATATGGTGGATCAATATAAATAACATCCACTTTTCCTCTATGCGTTTTCTCAAGTAAATGTAAACTATGCAAATTATCCCCTTCCAACAGGAAATTATAGTCCTCGCCCGGTGCCATACATATTTCGCGTTCTTTTACTTCCGTAAAAACCGGAATATTATCACGCATCATTACATCAACAACTTCCTCATGCTCTTCCCATACAAGTCCATAGCGTTTTGATAGCAGTTCTTTTTCAATCTGATTTATTGCAATCAAAGACTCATCATCGCTATGCTGTTCTTTTAAAGTTTCCAAAAACTCTATCATTTTATCCCGACGGATTTTAGACAAATTGCTCATACGTTTCTCCTGTTCTATACTTCATATTCCTGTTTTTCCTTTTTACTCAAACACAAGTAGTTCAAGTAACACTTCTGACATTTTTCCTTGCTACATTTTCGTGGCAAATCATTGTTTCTAATATTTGAAGCAGCATCTCTGATATCACGACTTACATTCTCAAGCAATCCTTCAGTTACTCTCTGACGTTCACTTTCAGAATTATCCAAATTATAGATTTCCAAATAATCTGCAGTTTCCCCAGTTAGTTTTTGATATCCCAATGCATATATTTTTAACTGTTCTGCATTTATACACTCTGTAACCTCTCGACTAGCCGTTTTAAAATCAACGATATAAGTTTTCTCTTCACCGGATATTTCACGACGTTTTACCAAGTCAATCCGTCCATTTACCTTTATTCCATCTCCCATATCCAGTTCAATATCCGTCTCCGCCATTGTTATATTTGCAAAATCATCCTGATTTTTAGTTACATATCCAGCTATGGATTTTTTTGCACCTTCCAACATGTTGTCTTGTAGCTTAGGATTTGCATAAGGTAAGTAAAAGCTGTCATTCACAATCTGTTCAATATCCTCAGATGACAATGTTTCTCCACTTAAGAATCTTCTATGTATATTCATAACAATCTCATGCATTGTCTTTCCATACCCTAACGCCGGTACAATAGGTTGTACAAATCCGTAAAACATGGATAACTTAAAACGGTATGCACAGTCAAAGTAATCCTGTAATATAGAAAAATTAAGATTGAGTGGGGCTGCATCCTCGCTCATAGGCGGAATATGGTTCCCTGTATATACCATTTTTTCATCAAAGCCAAGCATATATGGAGATTCTTTCGCTTCTACCATAAACTCTGATACTTTCTTTTCTCTTGCATTTCCAGGAGATCGGGTTAGGAATAAAAACTTCTTTGCGCGCGTAATAGCAACATAAAACAATTTACGTTCCTCTTCTACGCCTCCTGCAAATCTATCTGCATTTGGAATCCAATCCTTTTCTATCACATGCCAAATACTCTTTCCTCCCATCTTTGCTGACGGAAAGTTATTATGATTCATCTGTGGAATAAAGACCGCAGTAAACTCCAATCCTTTGGATTGATGCACTGTCATAATATTCACCGCATCTGGTCTAATATATGTATTCGCAATATGTCCTTCTGGATAATATCCATCTGCGGTGTATTTTAAGAAATTGCAAAAGCTACTAAGCTTATTAGCAGGTATTGTGGTGTAATAAATCGTTTCAAAATCATTAATTACCTGACTAAACTTTCCTAAATTATATAAAATAATCTCTGATGAATTGCTCTCATCTACAATTGATATTCTACGTAAAAAATCATGATATACCTTCTGTAATACAAACTCTCCATAGAATTTTTTGGATTTTACATCAATTACATTTAGCGTAGCAATTGCTTCTGCTATTTCCTTTTCATCTAATTCATAATCTATACTTTTCCAAAGCTGAAATAATTCCATCATTCCGATTGTACCGGCAAGATAATCAAATATTCCCTTTGCCGCCTGACATTCGGCAGTGCTGAACAGCTCATTTACGCCTTCAATAATGTATGGTATCTCATACTCGTCAAACATTTTGGCAATATCCGGTCCATGCTTACGTTTTCTAAGCAGGACAGCCATCTCAGAGTATTTAACACCCGAATCATGTAATGCCTTTATACGCTTCGCAATGAATTCATATTCTTCATCGCACCCATCAAACTCCCTATAAACCGTATCGCCTTCTTCATATTTTACGAGTTTTCCTGATTCCATTACTTTCGGTAATCGCTTTTCATTATTTACAATAACACGCTTTCCAATATCGACAATTGCTTCTGAACTCCTATAATCTGTTCCCAAAACAATATACTTATTGATTCCATATCTTTCTCTAAAAGTGAGTATATTCTCCGGATTACTTCCTCTAAACTGATAAATCGTCTGATCATCATCACCAACTATGCACAAGTTACATCCACCTTGTTTGATAAAGTGAATCAACCTTTCCTGTATTGGATTTGTGTCCTGATACTCATCTACTGTCAGATACTTTATCTTACTTAAGATGATATCTGCGAAATCCTTATTGTTCTCCAACTGATTAAGCATCTCCTGCATAATCAAAGAATAGTCAAAATATTTCTTTCTATAGAATGTTCCTTTGTATTTATCAACTGCAGTTCTTGTTTTTTCATCCCACTTATCTCTTTCAAACCAATTTTCATTTAATGTGCTCATTACACTCAAAAACAAATTGGTCTCTGTATATATTTTCAACCCCAAATCCGGCATACCACAGAAGTTATAATTTTTCTCAATATATAACTTCGTTTTAATTTCATCTAAAACTGTAAATTTCTGAAACTGAACAATATGTTCCTGTAATATCTTCAAGCAGAAACCATGTATTGTACCAATATACATATTGGCAAAGCCCTTGGTATTTCCCAACACTGCTTCACCATATTTATAAACCCTGCTCTTTAATTCTTCTGCTGCTTTCTCCGTAAATGTAAATGCGACAATATTCTCAGGCAAAATATCTGGATTTGATTTTAAAATATTAATTATTCTACGGGTAACAACACCGGTTTTACCGGCACCTGCACATGCAATTATTTCCAAGTCCTCATCAATAGTTTTTACCGCTTCAATCTGATTATCAGACAGATTTTCAAACAAATCCATTGGTTATCCTCCTTGCCAAGTCTAAAAATATTAAAGACTATTTATTCAACATATTATTATACAGAAAATGGTGTCCAAAAATCCGTACTCAATCCTTTACATACTCCATAATATCCCCATAGTCCACATCAAGCGTCTTGCAAATCTTGCCAAGCACACCCAATGTCACTTCTTCATCTCTCCTAAGCTTCGTCATTGTATTAGGCGCTATTGCTGCCTGTTTCCTCAAATCCGCTTTGCTCATTTTTCTATCCACTAATAACTTCCATAATCTGTTGTATGATACAGCCATAATGTGTCCTCCATCATGCATCAAAAACTTAAAAAAATCCACTAAACATTATATCACAACCATTCTATACCTTCAAGAAACTTTCGCACAACCTTGCGAGGTGCCCAACGTGCAATTTCTGCATTATTTCAGCTCCATTTTCGCTATTTTCCGCTGTTTAATCTCTTACTTGTGCAAAACAAAATTCCACCTACTCCTTATTACTCATTTCTCAGTTATTCTTCTTGCCACTCACCAGTCCTTCGCCAGATACGCACTTTGTGCTCACAGGTCCCCTCGTGCATTCAGTCAGGGTGCAAAGCCCCTAAACCCCTGTTTCCATATAGGTGCTCCATATTTTGGAGCCACTACAAAATTATCAAAATATCTGTCATCTGATGGTACTCCACTTTGGGGAGCCATTTTTACAAAAGTGCTCCAAAAAGTGGAGTACCTATGTTATATCCAAAGGGTTTTAGGGATTTTTCCCTAGCCAGTGCAGCATTTTGCCCCGGATATCCAAAATGCGTATCTGTCAGAAGACATTGCTAAATTCACCTGTGTCATTTTATAATATAGAAATACCATTTCGGCACATAGAAAACCGACTGGATTTCTCCAGCCGGTCCTACCCCCGCTTATCTTTCTACCACACACTCAAATCATCCAACGCATCCAGCCACACCTGCATCTCCCCACTAAGCATTAACCTCACATACTCCACCGGGTCCTCAATAGCCAGTGCATCCACCTTTCCTTGGGAGTTTGGAGTGGTCCGAAGACCCTGCTCCCATTTCCCACAATCAAGACTTATGATGTGATTGGTATCGTAGTGAACCACATTCACCGTATTATTCTGCTCGTTGTAAAATCCTCTTATCATTCTCATGACCAGCCACCTGCCTTTCGAAACTGCATCTCTGTAACCATATCCACCAGATTGCTTTCCAGTTTCCCGGTAGCCTCCGCATTGAGTAAATCTGCCACCTGCTTCTGCTTATTCGGATAAAGGTGTCCGTAGATATTCATGGTCGTATTCACGGAATCATGTCCCACCCGCTGGGCGATGACCAACGGCTGCATCCCCTTCTCTATTAACAAAGCAATGTGCGAATGACGAAGATCATGAACGCGGATAGGCTTTAGCTTAGCCTGCTCCGTCTTTTGCTTCATCTTCTTCTGAATTGCCCTGTCCGTAATTGGGAAGATTCTATCCTCCGTTGTCAATCCATATTGCCTGTCCACAAAATCCTTCATCTCCTCTGCAAGAAACTTCGGAATCGTAATCTTGCGATTAGAACTCTCTGTCTTTGGTGGTGTAATATAATCTGTCTGATTTCTCCTGTAATAAGTCTTGGAGATGTTCACCGTTCCGTTTTCAAAATCAATATCCTGACTGGTAAGTGCCAGTAGCTCCCCTACCCTGCATCCAAGCCAGAATAACATCTGAAAGATAATCCGATACATCTCCTCATCCGAACTAAAACCTTGAATAAACTGTTCGTACTCATCCTTGGTCCAGAAGTTCAACTCCTTAGCATTCGGACGCCCCATTTTATCCACCTTCTTGCAGGGATTATCTTTCAAATCATAGAACTTCTCTGCGTGGTTAAAAAGTGCTGTCATCTGGTTCTGTATCATTCTCAGATACGTTGGCTTATAATCCTGATTCAAAAGTGCATTCTGCCACTTGATAATATCCACCGCAGTAATCTCATTCATCTGCTTTTCACCAAAGTAAGGAATGATCTTAGTTTCAAATAGTGTCCGCTTTGTCATTATGAAACGCTCCTTCAGTCTCGGTGCCTTATCCTCAAAGTACACTTCCACAAAGGAAGCAAACTTCATATCCATGCTGGCACTCTGCTTCTGTAAGAAATCACGTTCCCACTGCTGGGCATCCTTCTTGGTAGCAAATCCACGTTTCATCTTGGACTTACTCTCTCCAAGCCAATCCTTATAGTTGCACTTACAAAACCAGGTATTTCGTTTCTCGTCCTTATAAACCGGCATACTCATTACCTCTCTTTCTTGTAGTCGCCACACCCGGCATTATTCCGGGTATGGCTTATTCAGTTATCAAAGTTCATCTATTGCGCTTCGCCATATCCGTAGCACTTCTTTTCGAAGTAGGCTCTCGGAACGGAACCTGCCTTGGTAAAGTAACCCTGTGCTTTCAGTTCTTTATTCCATCCACGGATAACTACGTAAGCGGTTGATTCTGCAATTCCCAGAAGCCCTGCGACTTCCTTAGCAGATAAATAGCGATTCGTCATACTCCTTCCTCCTTTCCACTAAAACTTATGTACGCTCTTGCACATGACACTCACCTCCCGTTATCTAATTAGTAACTATATTGTTACTGTTTGTTTTTGATTGTATAGTAACATATATGTTTCTGCCAAGAGATGAGCGAAAAATATTTATCACTTATAAAAAATACTTCTTTTTATAGAGTTTACATTCCCATATCCACGGCTCTGCATTCTGTCCTGAATTGTAGACTTTTTTACTGCCATACAGTAACATTTATGTTATTGTATTATCAGAAACGATATTGTTACTATGTAATTGGAAGGAGTTACACGATGGCTATTGGTGAACGAATAAAACGAATCAGAACTTTCCGTAAACTGACACAAGCTCAGCTTGGCGAAGCTGTTGGCTTATCCGACGTACGAATCCGTCAGTACGAAATCGGCAACCGCACACCCAAGGAAGATATGATACAAGAGCTGGCAAAAGCCCTAAACTGTAATTACCGCTCCATCTACGAGCCTTCCCTCTACGCAGCGGAAGATATAATGTATGCTCTCTTTGAATTGGATGAACATTACAATATGCCCCTCTACGAAGTTGCAAATCCCGAAGACCCTACCGAGAAACATATCGCTGTTGGTTTTGATTATTCTTTGTTGGATGATTTCCTGAATACCTGGAAAAAGAAAAAAGAGGACCTAGCCTCCAGTAAAATTACCAAAGAAGAGTATTTTGAATGGAAGATTAACTGGCCTCACGCCAAAGATTAGAAACCCGTGTAGCACACGCGTATCACAAGTCCATTTTGAGTAAAGAACTTAAAAAGGGCATTTTCTATGTTCGTTAATCTTTTCTAAGAAATGCAGCCTCGCCTGACGGCTCGGTCGTGGCATTCGGCACAAAAGAAAAGCCACTAATACCAAAGGTCATGAGCAAGCTCACTCCCTTGGTTTTAGCGGCTTTCTTGCATTTCTCATTGCTAAAACGCAAAAAACCGCAACTCCTCATAAAATGAGGAATTACGGCTTGTATTTAAGTTCTATGATACGAAATCAAAGATTACTCAATGATTGTAGCAACACGTCCTGATCCTACAGTACGTCCACCCTCACGAATAGCGAAAGTAAGACCCTGGCTCATAGCGATTGGGTGAATCAGTTCGATT
This sequence comes from Clostridium sp. AM54-37XD, assembly GCF_003478225.1. Lineage (NCBI taxonomy): Bacteria > Bacillati > Bacillota > Clostridia > Eubacteriales > Clostridiaceae > Clostridium > Clostridium sp. AM54-37XD. Next base: position 108,529 of record NZ_QUEV01000002.1, on the reverse strand, counting down.
GTCATTTCTACGTTATCACCAGGCATGCACATCTCTGTACCTGCTGGAAGGTTACAAACACCTGTTACGTCAGTTGTTCTGAAGTAGAACTGTGGACGGTAGTTGTTGAAGAATGGTGTATGACGACCACCCTCGTCCTTAGTAAGAACGTAAACCTGAGCTGTGAACTTTGTATGACATGTGATTGAACCTGGCTTACAAAGAACCTGACCTCTTACGATATCTTCTCTCTTGATACCACGAAGAAGAGCACCGATGTTATCACCAGCCTGTCCTTCATCAAGGAGCTTTCTGAACATCTCGATACCTGTTACAGTTGTCTTCTGGATTTCTGGCTTAATACCAACGATTTCAACTTCATCATTTAAGTGGATAACACCAGCTTCTACTCTACCGGTAGCAACTGTACCACGACCTGTGATTGTGAATACATCCTCTACAGGCATGATGAATGGCTTATCTGTATCTCTCTGAGGATCTGGAATGTATGAATCTACTGTATCCATAAGTTCCATGATCTTATCTCCCCAAGGTCCCATTGGATCTTCAAGAGCCTTAAGAGCTGAACCCTTAACGATTGGGCAATCATTGAATCCGTACTCTTCAAGCTGTTCTGTAACTTCCATCTCTACAAGTTCGATAAGCTCGTCATCATCAACCATATCGCACTTATTTAAGAATACAACGATGTAAGGTACACCAACCTGACGTGAAAGTAAGATATGCTCCTTTGTCTGAGCCATAACACCATCAGTAGCAGCAACAACAAGGATAGCACCATCCATCTGAGCTGCACCAGTGATCATGTTCTTAACGTAGTCAGCATGTCCTGGACAGTCAACGTGAGCATAATGTCTCTTCTCTGTCTCGTACTCAACGTGAGCTGTAGAGATAGTGATACCTCTTTCTCTCTCTTCTGGAGCCTTATCAATGTTAGCGAAATCAACAGCTGCGTTACCAGCTACTCTCTCTGAAAGAACTTTTGTGATAGCTGCTGTTAATGTTGTTTTACCATGGTCAACGTGACCGATTGTACCAATGTTACAATGTGGCTTACTTCTATTAAACTTTTCCTTTGCCATTTTTTAATATCCTCCTTAAATTTCGTACCCCTAAGGGCTATGCTTGGCTAAAACTCATTATATAGAATATATAAAAGATTTTCAACCTTTTTTTATCTCTTTATACCAGCAGGCATAAGGATTTTCAACCTTTTTACCTGCTGATATGATTTATTTTACTCTTTTAAGTCGAAAGGCACGGCAAAATGCCTTTCTGAGTTGTCAAACTATTATTTTGACTTTTCAGCGATAACCTTCTCCTGAACGCTCTTTGGACACTGAGCGTATTTCTCAAAGAACATTGAGTAGTTACCACGTCCCTGTGTAGATGAACGAAGCTCTGTTGAGTAACCGAACATCTCTGCAAGTGGAACGAATGCTCTGACGATCTTACCACCGCCGATATCATCCATACCTTCGATCTGACCTCTCTTAGCATTTAAGCTTCCGATTACATCACCTAAGTATTCCTCAGGCATTGTAACTTCAACCTTCATGATAGGCTCCAGAAGAACTGGATTTGCCTTAGCCATAGCATCCTTGAAAGCCATAGAACCAGCGATGTGGAATGCCATTTCTGATGAATCGACTTCATGGTATGAACCATCGTATACATTTGCATGAACACCAAGTACCGGGTATCCACCAAGAATACCAGCCTTAGCAGCTTCTTCGATACCTTCACCGACTGCTGGGATATATTCCTTAGGAATAGCACCACCAACAACTGTGGATTCGAACTTGAATGTCTCTTCGCCGTTTGGATCCATTGGCTCGAACTTAACTTTACAGTGACCATACTGACCACGACCACCTGACTGCTTAGCATATTTGCTATCAACGTCAACAGCCTTGGTAAATGTCTCTTTGTAAGCAACCTGAGGTGCACCTACGTTAGCCTCAACCTTGAACTCACGAAGCAGACGGTCAACAATAACCTCAAGGTGAAGCTCACCCATACCGGCGATAATTGTCTGTCCTGTTTCTTTATCTGTATGTGCTCTGAATGTAGGATCTTCTTCAGCAAGCTTTGCAAGAGCCTCGCCCATCTTACCCTGATCATTCTTTGTCTTAGGCTCGATAGCAAGCTCGATAACTGGCTCTGGGAATTCCATTGACTCAAGGATAACCGGATGCTGCTCATCACAGATTGTATCACCAGTTGTTGTTACTTTGAAACCAACAGCAGCTGCGATATCACCAGCGTAAACCTTATCAATTTCCTTACGAGCATTTGCATGCATCTGTACGATACGTCCTACACGCTCTTTCTTGTCTTTTGTTGCATTTAATACATATGAACCTGAGTTCAATGTACCTGAATATACTCTGAAGAATGCTAACTTACCAACGAATGGGTCTGTCATGATCTTGAATGCCAATGCAGCAAATGGTTCTTCATCTGATGAATGACGAACTACATCATTTCCCTCAGGATCTACACCTGTGATATCAGGGATATCTGTAGGAGCTGGCATATATTCAATAACACCATCAAGCATCTTCTGAACACCCTTATTCTTGTATGCGGAACCAAGGAATACCGGAACTGCTTCACAAGCAATAGTTGCTCTACGAAGAACTTTCTTCATTTCGTCGATTGAAGGCTCTTCACCCTCAAGGTACATCATCATTAAGTCATCATCTAACTCGCAGATCTTCTCTACAAGGTTCTCATGCCATTTGTCAGCAAGCTCTTTTAAGTCATCAGGGATCGTTGTGATCTCGATGTCTTCACCCTTATCATCTTTATAATAGTATGCATCCATCTCAAATAAGTCGATCAGACCGATGAAATCGGATTCTTTACCGATAGGAATCTGAACTGGAATTGCATTCTTGCCCAGACGATCAATAATTGTCTGAACTGAGTAGAAAAAGTCAGCACCCATTTTATCCATCTTATTGATGAATGCCATACGTGGAACGTTGTATGTGTCAGCCTGACGCCATACGTTTTCTGACTGAGGCTCTACACCAGCCTTTGCATCGAATACACCAACGGCGCCATCAAGTACACGAAGTGAACGCTCTACTTCTACAGTAAAGTCTACGTGACCTGGAGTATCAATGATGTTGATTCTGTGCTCTAAAGCACCAGCCTTTGGTTTGTGATGATCCTCTAATGTCCAGTGACAGGTTGTAGCAGCGGAAGTGATTGTAATACCTCTTTCCTGCTCCTGCTCCATCCAGTCCATAGTAGCTGTACCATCATGAGTATCACCGATTTTATAGTTAACACCGGTATAGTATAAGATTCTCTCTGTAAGAGTTGTCTTACCAGCATCGATATGAGCCATAATACCAATGTTTCTTGTTCTGTCCAATGGATATTCTCTTCCAGCCAACGGATTGTCCTCCTTTTATTATTCTGTAGACGGCACAGATTAGAATCTGTAGTGAGCAAACGCCTTGTTTGCTTCTGCCATCTTGTGCATATCTTCTTTTCTCTTTACAGATGCACCTGTGTTATTAGCTGCATCCATGATCTCTCTTGCAAGTCTTTCTTCCATGGTCTTTTCACTTCTGGCACGTGAAAATGTTGTCAACCAACGAAGTCCAAGAGCCTGTCTTCTATCTGGTCTTACATCGATAGGTACCTGATATGTTGCACCACCGATACGTCTTGCCTTAACCTCGAGTAATGGCATGATATTATTCATAGCCTCTTCAAATACCTCGATAGCGTCCTTACCAGTTTCAGTTGCGATACGGTCGAATGCACCGTAAACAATCTTCTGGGCAACACCCTTCTTACCATCTAACATTACGTTGTTGATAAGCTTGGTAACCACCTTGTTATTGTAAATTGGATCCGCTAATACGTCTCTCTTTGCGATATGTCCTTTACGTGGCACGGTTCTTCCCTCCTTAATATTTATTAATTCTTCGGTACTCACATTATAAAATGTGTTCGTGCTGTTACTTCCATCTCTTCTATCTATCTGATGTTTTCTGCATTTTATGCATCAACACCTTATCTCATAGCAAAAACATGGCCTAACCAGCACATTTTTTTGGAATGTTTCCAATAATACGGTTTTAATTACTTCTTAGCATCTTTTGGACGCTTAGCACCGTACTTAGAACGAGCCTGACGTCTCTTTGCAACACCTGCTGTATCAAGAGTACCTCTGATGATATGGTATCTTGTACCAGGTAAGTCCTTTACTCTACCACCACGGATAAGAACTACGCTATGCTCCTGAAGGTTGTGACCTTCACCTGGAATATAACTTGTAACTTCGATACCGTTTGATAAACGAACTCTGGCGATCTTTCTCAGAGCTGAGTTAGGCTTCTTAGGAGTAGCTGTCTTAACTGCTGTACAAACTCCTCTCTTCTGTGGAGAGCTTGTCTCAGTTGGCTTCTTCTTTAATGAGTTGAAACTTCTCTGAAGAGCTGGTGCAGTTGACTTCTTCTCTACTGTCTGTCTTCCCTTTCTAACTAACTGGTTAAATGTTGGCATGTTTTCACCTCCTACTTTCAAAATAAAAAATAATATAAGGCATACGTTCTCACGCATGCCTTACCATTATATATATTGAAATTATTCGTGTCAAGCACTTTTCAAATTTATTTATTCGTTATCAGTTGTCTCTGCCTCTACAGTTTCCAAGTCTGAAGCATTTTCTTCCGCCTCATCCTCTGCATCTGCATCGGTATCAACTGCATCTTCTAACTCTGTGCTTTCCAGATCATCTCCGAAGTCGATCTCGTCATCATCATCAAAGAAGTTGATCTCATCCATCTCTGTATCAAGCTTTACAGAACGATAACGCTTCATACCTGTACCTGCTGGGATCAGCTTACCGATAATAACGTTCTCTTTCAGACCATTAAGTGGATCTACCTTACTCTTAATAGCTGCATCTGTAAGAACCTTTGTTGTCTCCTGGAAGGATGCTGCTGACATGAAGGAATCTGTAGCAAGTGATGCCTTTGTAATACCAAGCATTACCTGTGAGCCTTCTGCCGGCTGTTTGCCTTCTGCGATGAGCTGCTCATTTGTATCTTCAAAATCAAGAACGTCAACCAGTGTTCCAGGAAGGTAGGATGAATCTCCGTTATCCTCGATCCTGATCTTCTTTAACATCTGACGAACAATGATCTCGATATGCTTATCATTGATATCAACACCCTGAAGTCTGTATACTCGCTGTACTTCACGAAGCATGTAATCCTGAACTGCACGGATACCTTTGATCTTTAAGATATCATGTGGATTAACAGAACCTTCTGTTAATTCATCACCGGCTTCCAGAACCTGATCGTCCAGAACCTTGATACGGGAACCATAAGGAATTAAGTATGCCTTTGATTCACCTGTCTCGTCATTTGTGATAACGACTTCTCTCTTCTTCTTATTATCACGAAGCTGAACCTTACCGCCAAACTCTGCGATGATCGCAAGTCCCTTTGGCTTTCTTGCTTCGAACAACTCTTCTACTCTAGGAAGGCCCTGTGTAATATCATCACCGGCAACACCACCAGTATGGAATGTTCTCATGGTAAGCTGTGTACCAGGCTCACCGATTGACTGAGCTGCGATAATTCCGGCAGCTTCACCAACCTGTACCGGCTGTCCGGTTGCCATGTTGGCACCGTAACATTTTGCACATACACCAAGGTGTGACTTACATGTCAGGATCGTTCTGATCTTAAGCTTTGCATCCTGTCTTGTAACACCTGTATCCGGATCAAGGAACGGAACACCATTTGAATCTACGCCCTGATTTACGATCAGCTCTGCTCTCTTTGGTGATACCATGTGGTTTGCCTTAACTAAAAGGTTACCATCTTTATCGTATACAGATTCTGCAAGGTAACGGCCTGTAATTCTCTCCTGGAAGGATTCGATTACTTCTTTTCCCTCCATGAAAGCTTCTACTTCCATACCAGGAATTGCTTTTCCTGCACAACAATCTGTCTCACGAATGATCAGATCCTGTGATACGTCAACCAGACGTCTGGTCAGGTATCCTGAATCGGCTGTACGAAGCGCTGTATCGGACAGACCCTTACGAGCACCATGTGCCGAAATGAAGTACTCCAGAACGTCAAGACCTTCACGGAAGTTCGACTTGATCGGAAGTTCGATCGTACGACCGGTTGTATCTGCCATCAGACCACGCATACCAGCCAGCTGTTTGATCTGCTGGTTAGATCCACGGGCACCGGAATCTGCCATCATGAAGATGTTGTTATATTTATCAAGTCCGTCCAGAAGGGCTTTTGTCAGAACCTTATCGGCTTCTTCCCAAACCTTAACAACAGCGAGGTACCTCTCCTCCTCTGTCATAAGACCACGTCTGAACATCTTTGTGATCTTGTCAACCTGAGTCTGAGCATCTGCAAGGATCTGCTTCTTCTCGTCCGGCACCTTCATATCTGAAATAGATACTGAAATAGCACCTCTGGTTGAATACTTGTAACCGATTGCCTTTACGTCATCCAAAACTTCAGCAGTCTTGGTTGCGCCATGTGTATTGATACATTTGTCAAGGATCGGCTTTAACTGTTTCTTACCAACATGGAAATCAATCTCAAGTTTCAGGATATTGTCAGGATTTGTTCTGTCAACATATCCAAGATCCTGAGGAATGATCTCGTTGAACAGCAAACGACCGAGTGTAGTATCGATGATACCTGTAACCTCTGTTCCGTCTTCTGTCGTAACAGTTCTTCTTACTTTTATCTTAGAGTGGAGAGTGATCTCCTTGTTCTCATATGCAAGCAGTGCTTCGTTCTTTGACTTGAAGAACTTGCCTTCTCCGATATCGCCATCCTTCTCCATTGTCAGATAGTAGATACCAAGGACCATATCCTGTGAAGGAACGGCAACCGGAGCACCATCTGAAGGCTTCAGAAGGTTATTCGGGGACAGGAGCAGGAATCTACATTCCGCCTGTGCCTCAACTGTAAGTGGAAGGTGAACAGCCATCTGGTCACCATCGAAATCGGCGTTGAACGCTGTACATACCAGTGGATGAAGCTTGATTGCCTTACCTTCTACAAGGATAGGCTCAAATGCCTGGATACCCAGTCTGTGAAGTGTAGGAGCACGGTTCAACATAACCGGATGCTCTTTGATTACATCCTCCAGTACATCCCAAACTTCCGGCTCAAGCTTTTCTACCATCTTCTTAGCAGCTTTAATGTTATTCGCTCTGCCGCTGGCTGTCAGTTCTTTCATAACAAATGGCTTGAATAATTCGATAGCCATTTCCTTTGGAAGACCACACTGATAGATCTTAAGTTCCGGTCCTACTACGATAACAGAACGTCCTGAATAGTCAACACGCTTACCAAGAAGGTTCTGACGGAAACGTCCCTGCTTACCCTTTAACATATCGGACAGAGACTTTAATGCTCTATTACCCGGACCTGTTACAGGACGGCCTCTTCTACCATTATCAATTAACGCATCAACAGCTTCCTGAAGCATTCTCTTCTCGTTTCTGACAATGATGTCAGGAGCGTTCAGATCAAGAAGTCTTCTTAAGCGGTTATTTCTGTTGATAATTCTTCTATATAAGTCATTCAGGTCAGATGTAGCAAATCTGCCGCCATCCAACTGAACCATAGGTCTGATATCCGGTGGGATAACCGGAATAACATCCATGATCATCCACTCCGGCTTATTCTCAGAATTACGGAATGCTTCAACAACTTCCAGTCTCTTGATGATTCTGGCTCTCTTCTGTCCGCTTGAATTCTTAAGCTCAGCCTTTAATTCTTCGCTTTCTTTATCCAGATCGATTGCTCTTAAGAGCTCCTGAATGGACTCAGCACCCATTCCTGCACGGAAGGAGCCGTATCCGAAGTCCTCTTCAGCCTTTCTGTATTCCTGCTCTGTCAGAACCTGCTTATAAGTAAGCGGTGTGTCCTTTGGATCAAGAACAATATAAGATGCAAAGTATAATACCTTTTCAAGTACTCTTGGAGAAATATCAAGGATCAGTCCCATACGGCTAGGAATACCTTTGAAATACCAGATATGGGATACCGGTGCTGCAAGCTCGATATGACCCATACGCTCTCTACGAACGCTGGCCTTTGTAACCTCTACACCACATCGATCACAGATAATACCTTTATATCTGATCTTCTTGTATTTACCGCAATGACATTCCCAGTCCTTGCTAGGTCCAAATATTCTCTCACAGAACAAACCGTCTTTTTCCGGTTTTAATGTTCTGTAGTTGATAGTCTCAGGTTTCTTAACCTCACCATGTGACCATTCTCTGATTTTTTCAGGAGATGCAAGTCCGATTCTAATTGCGTCAAAGCTTAAAGCCTGTTCCTGTTCTGGAGTTTCCATGTTAAATTCTGGCATCTTACAAAATCTCCTTTCTAAAATTCATCATCCGAGTTGTCATCATAATCATCGCTGTAATCATCCAGATATTCTCCGTCTGATAATGATGTCAGCTCATCATTTTCATCTGTTCCGCTGAAGCCCGCTTCTTCAAATTCACGTCCATCAGCTTCCCGTTTATCATCATCGATCATGCTCTTAACATTCTCGTCATACGCTTCGATCGTCTCACCGAGATCAACCTCTGTCATATCGTCTTTTACAACTCTGACATCGAGACCAAGTGACTGGAATTCCTTCAGCAGTACCTTGAATGACTCAGGGATACCAGGTGTAGGAATGTTCTCACCCTTAATGATCGCTTCATATGTCTTAACACGTCCGATTACATCATCCGACTTAACAGTCAGGATTTCCTGTAATGTATATGATGCACCGTATGCTTCCAGTGCCCAAACTTCCATCTCACCGAAACGCTGTCCACCGAACTGAGCTTTACCACCCAGAGGCTGCTGTGTAACTAATGAGTACGGACCGGTTGAACGTGCATGGATCTTATCATCAACCAGATGGTGGAGCTTAAGATAATGCATGTAACCGATTGTTACAGGGCTGTCAAATTCTTCACCGGTTCTACCGTCACGAAGCTGTACCTTACCGGTTCTGTCGATTGGAACGCCCTTCCATTCTTCTCTGTGATCTCTGTTCTCATAGAGGTAATTCATTACTTCTTCTGAAACAGAATCTTTATATTTCTCGTAGAAGTTCTCCCACTCAGTATTTGCATAATCATTCGCCATCTCAAGAGTATCCATGATATCAAACTCGTCTGCACCATCAAACACAGGAGTTGAAACCTTGAATCCGAGAACCTGTGAAGCAAGACCAAGATGGATTTCAAGAACCTGTCCGATATTCATACGCGAAGGAACGCCCAGTGGGTTCAACACGATATCGAGCGGACGGCCATTTGGAAGGAATGGCATATCTTCTACCGGAAGTACACGGGAAATTACACCCTTGTTACCATGACGACCAGCCATCTTATCTCCTACCTGGATCTTTCTCTTCTGAGCAATGTATACTCTGACTGATTTATTAACACCCGGTGAAAGTTCATCACCATTTTCTCTTGTGAAGATCTTGGTATCCATGATGACACCAAATGCTCCATGAGGAACCTTCAGGGAAGTATCTCTTACTTCTCTTGCCTTCTCACCAAAGATGGCACGAAGGAGTCTTTCCTCTGCTGTCAGTTCTGTCTCTCCCTTAGGAGTAACCTTACCGACAAGGATATCTCCGGCACGAACCTCAGCACCGATACGGATAATACCATTCTCATCCAGATCCTTTAATGCATCATTGGACAGTCCAGCAAGATCTCTTGTGATCTCTTCCGGTCCGAGCTTGGTATCTCTCGCTTCGCATTCGTACTCCTCAATATGAATAGATGTATATACATCATCTTTTACAAGTCTTTCACTTAAAAGAACAGCATCCTCGTAGTTGTAACCTTCCCAGGTCATGAAACCGATCAGAGGGTTCTTTCCAAGTGCGATCTCTCCACCTGAAGTAGATGGTCCGTCTGCGATAACCTCTCCAGCCTTAACATGCTCGCCCTTGAATACGATAGGTCTCTGGTTCATACAGTTACCCTGATTGCTTCGTGCGAACTTGATAACGTGGTAGATATCCTTTGTTCCATCTTCATCTGCCTTAATACAGATTTCCTTACTTGTGGAATATTCAACTACACCATCTCTCTTTGCAACGATACATACACCTGAATCAACAGCTGCCTTTGCTTCCATACCGGTACCTACAACGGCTGATTCGGTAAGCATAAGCGGAACTGCCTGACGCTGCATGTTTGATCCCATCAGAGCACGGTTTGCATCATCGTTCTCAAGGAAAGGAATCATGGATGTAGCAACTGAGAATACCATCTTAGGAGAAACGTCCATCAGATCAACTCTTGATTTCGGGAACTCTGTTGTATCCTCTCTGTATCTTCCTGATACGTTGTTATTTACGAAATGACCATCTGCATCCAGAGGTTCATTTGCCTGTGCAACTCTGTAATTATCTTCTTCATCTGCCGTCAGATAAATAACCTCATCTGTAACTACAGGGTTTGCAGGATCTGATTTATCCAGTTTTCTGTATGGTGCTTCTACAAAACCATACTCATTGATTCTTGCATAAGTAGCCAGAGAGTTGATCAGACCGATGTTAGGACCTTCAGGAGTCTCGATAGGACACATTCTACCATAATGAGTATAGTGTACATCTCGAACCTCGAATCCTGCTCTGTCTCGTGACAGACCACCGGGACCAAGGGCTGATAATCTTCTCTTATGAGTCAGCTCAGACAATGGATTGTTCTGATCCATGAACTGTGACAACTGGGAACTTCCGAAGAATTCCTTAACTGCTGCTGTTACAGGCTTGATGTTGATCAGAGACTGTGGAGTGATCGTCTCTACGTCCTGAGTCGTCATTCTCTCTCTTACAACTCTTTCCAGTCTGGAAAGACCGATTCTATACTGATTCTGAAGAAGTTCTCCGACTGCACGGATACGTCTGTTACCAAGGTGATCGATATCATCCTTTGTTCCAATACCATATTCAAGGTGAATGTTGTAGTTAATTGAAGCGATAATGTCTTCTTTTGTTATATGCTTTGGAACAAGGTCAGATGCATCTCTTGCGATAGCTGCCTTTAATTCTTCTTCGTCTGAATATTCATTTAAAAGGGTTTCAAGGACAGGATAGTATACACCCTCATGGATACCTACTTCAGCAGGATCAAATCCAACATACTTGGACAGATCTACTACCATATTTGAAAGCACCTTTACGTTACGTTCTTCTGTCTGGATCATAACATATGGTACAGCAGCATCCTGGATATCCTTTGCCTGTGCTCTTGTAAGTGTCGTGCCTGCTTCTGCGATCACTTCACCGGTTGCCGGATCGATCGCATCCTCTGCAAGTATCTGACCTGTGATTCTGTTCTGGAATGCCAGCTTCTTATTGAACTTATAACGTCCAACCTTTGCAAGATCATAACGTCTTGGATCAAAGAACATTGCATTAATCAGGTTCTCTGCACTCTCTACTGCAAGAGGCTCACCCGGTCTTATTTTTTTGTACAGCTCAAGAAGACCATCCTGATATGTCTCAGAAGGATCCTTTTCAATACTTGCTAAAATCTTTGGTTCTTCGCCAAACAGATCGATAATCTCTGCATTTGTTCCGATTCCCAGTGAACGGATAAGTACTGTGATAGGCACCTTTCTGGTTCTATCTACACGAACATAGAAAACATCATTCGAATCTGTTTCGTACTCTAACCATGCACCACGGTTTGGGATAACTGTACAGGAGTACAGCTTCTTACCAATCTTATCATGTGCAATATCATAGTAGATACCAGGTGAACGCACCAACTGGCTTACGATAACTCGCTCTGCACCGTTGATCACAAATGTACCTGTCTCGGTCATAAGAGGAAGATCACCCATGAAAATCTCATGTTCTGACATTTCCTTTGCGTCATTTGCATGGAGTCTTACTTTTACTTTAAGCGGTGCAGCATATGTTGCATCTCTTTCCTTGCACTCTTCGATTGAGTACTTCACATCATCTCTACATAACTGGAAATCTACAAACTCAAGACTAAGCTGTCCTGTATAGTCAGTAATAGGAGAGATATCTTTAAATGCCTCCTTCAGACCATCGGTAAGGAACCACTGGTATGAGTTTTTCTGAACTTCGATAAAGTTAGGCATCTCCAGTACATCTTTCTGTCTGGAATAACTCATTCGGATACCTTTACCAGATTGAACAGGACTAATTCTGTTTTTTTCCATCGACACATTCACCCCTTGGAATTTATTTTTAAGCGTATATTCTGTTGAAATGCTTACATTTAACCGAAATATATTAGCCGTGTCATTATATGTCTGGTTTGAACGCAAACCAACCCATAGTATAGACATCCTACACTGTATCACATTTTCAAGGTATATGTCAAGAAATATTTGGAATTTTTTATTAAAGAATTGTATATGAACTTTTATCCATATTTATATGCCCCTCTGCATTCTTTTGAAACAGCCTGCAGCGGTATTATTACAGAACAGATACATAACGCTGACTATATCATGTCGTATCTGTGTTCAGAATCTTAAAATCACTTATTCGGTCTCAACTGCTCTTATTGATAAAAATGATCAGTTCGCCGGAACTTTGACAAAAACGACCTGGCAGGTAATTCTCCCGCCAGGTCGAAAGATATTCATAAATACAAGGAATAAAATTACTTTAATGTAACCTTAGCGCCTTCAGCCTCTAACTTAGTCTTAGCTTCCTCAGCCTCGTCCTTTGAAGCTCCCTCTTTGATAACCTTTGGAGCGCCATCAACAGCGTCCTTAGCTTCCTTTAAGCCAAGACCTGTGATCTCACGAACAACCTTGATAACCTTAACCTTATTAGGACCAACTTCTGTAAGTTCGATATCGAATGAATCCTTCTCTTCTGCTGCTGGAGCGTCTCCGCCTGCTGCTGCTACAACAACACCTGCTGCTGCTGATACGCCGAATTCTTCCTCACATGCTTTAACTAAGTCATTTAATTCTAATACTGATAAACCTTTGATTACTTCAATAATTTCCTGAGTTGTCATTATTATTTCCTCCATTAATATAATATAGTTTAATAATTGCTGCTTCTATTAAATAGAAGCCGACGTGCCTGTATGCACAAATAATTAAGCTTCCTTCTGTTCTGCAATCTGCTTGATAACACGAGCGAAGTTTGCAATAGGTGACTGGATACTTCCAAGGAATTTGGAAATAAGTACTTCTCTTGAAGGAATGTTTGCAATAACTGCGATACCTGCTGCATCGTAGAATGTACCTTCTACAACGCCACCCTTAAGCTCAAGTGCCGGAGCAGTCTTTGCGAAGTTAGCCAGGATTCTGGCTGCTGCTGTAGCATCTGTCTTACAGATAGCTAATCCGGTAGGTCCTTCGAGACATGGCTTCAGTCCCTCGAACTCTGTGCCTTCAATAGCGAAGTTGATCATGGTGTTCTTGTATACCTTATAAACAACCCCAGCTTCTCTTAACTGCTTACGAAGCTGTGTGTCCTGCTCAACTGTAAGTCCACGGTAGTCAACTACAACTGCTGTCTGAGCACCATCTAAGTTAGCTTTGATTTCTTCAACTACTGGCTTCTTAATCTCTACCTTTGCCATAATGCGCCTCCTTGTTTTACTAATGACTGCACATAGTTAACAGAAAGCATCTTCTGCTAAAATAAGAAAAGCTCTCTGTCGATAAGACAGAGAGCATATAGTTAAAATAATATTAACGATATATTCCTCGGTAGGTGTTTTTCAACTTATGCCATCCGGCACCTACTGTCTTCGGCAGTTCATCGGGAGATACTTTACCATAACACAAGGAATATGTCAATACGTTTTTTCACTTTTTGATGTAAATTTTCACTTTTCCATGTAAATTTACACTTTTCCATGTAAATTTACACTTTTCCATGTAAATTTACACTTTTTCGTGCAAATACTTTTGCTCACATTATTTATGATGTGTAATTCTTTTATATCTGTTTTTGTCTGGATCTTATTCTTCCCATTTCTTTACAAGAATGCTGGCATTGTGTCCACCAAATCCAAGAGAATTGCTCAGTGCATATGTAATGTCCTTATGAACGCCCTCACCCTTTGTATAATTCAGGTCGATCTCGCCTTCTGTCTCACGAAGACCTACTGTTGGGTGAATGTATCCATCTTCGATAGATTTTACGCATGTAATAAATTCAACTGCTCCGGCCGCGCCAAATAAATGACCGATCATGGATTTTGTAGAATTAATATTTACATTATATGCATCTTCACCAAATGCTTTCTTAATTGCTCTTGTCTCATAGAGATCATTGTGGTGGGTACTTGTTCCGTGTGCATTGATATAATCAACGTCTGCCGGTGTAATGCCAGCCTCGTTGATCGCGAGTGTCATGGCTCTTGCTGCACCCTCTCCATCCTCGGCAGGGGATGTAATGTGAAATGCATCACAGGTGGAACCATATCCGACAACCTCGGCAAGGATCTTTGCTCCTCTTGCCTGCGCATGCTCCAGAGATTCCAGAACTACGACTCCAGCTCCTTCACCGATAACGAATCCACATCTGTCTTTGTCAAACGGAATCGACGCACGATCTGCTTCCGTTGCACTTGAAAGAGCTGTCATGGAGATAAATCCTGAAACATTTGTCTCACAGATCGGTGATTCAGCGCCTCCGGCTACCATCACATCTGCATCTCCGACCTGAATATAACGATATGCCTCGCCAATGCTGTTTGTTCCTGTCGCACATGCTGTTACAACATCTGTACATTTGCCCTTTAAGCCATATGCAATCGCTACATTTCCGGCTGCCATATTCGAGATCATCATAGGAACCATCATTACACTGACACGGTTTGCCTTACCATTCATAACCTTGGCATGTTCCTTTTCGATCGTAGATACACCGCCAAGTCCGTTACCGATGCAGGTTCCGAATCTTGTCAGATCTTCTTTCTCAAGATCAATACCGGCATTCTTGATTGCTTCGCCTGTAGCTGCAACTGCATACTGGCAGAACGGCTCCATTCTTCTGGCTGCCTTTGGATCCATATATTGTTTCGGATCAAAATCTTTTACTTCAGCACCCATTTTGCATTTATATTCGGATACATCAAATTTTGTAATCTCGCCAATACCTACTTTATTCTTCTTAATGCCATCCCAGAATTCTTCTACGTTATTTCCAATCGGGGTTACAGCGCCCATTCCTGTTACAACTACTCTTTTCATCTCGTTTTCCTTTCAAAGACAATCTATCCATTTTAGTACATATAAATATGTACCGTCGCAATGCTCATTGTACCATTTCACCTGTCGGTTCAATGTTGGTTTCGCATTATGCTGGTATGTACAAACACATCCCATCGCAATGCTCATTGTACCATCTCGTTTTTAAAACCGCAAGTGTTGGTCTGTTTCTCTTTCAAAATATCTATTTCTCTTTCAGAATATCCATCATCTCAGCGATCATTTCTTCATCCTGAAGCCGGAACAGGATCTCTACTCGTCTGGATGCTTCCAGATCGACAGATCCATCCTCCTTATAAATCGGATTGCTGTAGGACTTTCCATTTGCCGTCAGCACACTTCGAAGCAGTTCAACATCTGTGGAGCTTATGATTCCGTTACTCTCGGTCAGGCAATACTTCGCAACAGAAAAGGCTCTCTGCTGGGAAAGTTCAAGATTATAAATATAAGATCCATTCGTATCTGTATGACCTTCTATAATAATCTCCGATACATAATCACGATATTTTTCATCCAGCAGCACTTTACAGTATTTGGGAAGAAATTCTTTCAAGAATGTCTTTCCTTCTTCCTTCAGATCACTGTCTGCTACATCAAACAAAACGCTTGCATCAAATGTGATCGCTCCGGTTTTTTCATCAACTTTTACATTTAACGAACTGTCTGCAAACTCATCACGGAGTGCCGCCACCAGATCACTTCGGATGCCTGCGATACGGTCAAGCTCCGCCTGCTGGTCTTTTAAGAGCTGTTCCTGCTCTTTGATGATCTCCTGCTGTTTATCAAGCTCCGCCTGTTTACTCTCATACTGGCTTTTTGACTGCATCAGTGTAAAAGAAATGATCAGAATAAAGATCAGAAGGAGTGCTGCCATCATATCGGAATAAGACAGCCAGTAAGAGGTTTCTTCTTCCTCCAGTCTTCTTCGTTTCTTACTCATGCCTTATCCCTCCCTGCTGCTCTGTTCGATCGCTCTCGGGCGGTTCAATCTGCCACGGAAGATATCATTCTGATCCTTTGTCAGGATACGGATATCTCCGATGTCCTCATGCATGGACTTCAGATATGCAAGTGTTTCTTCGATTGCCCTCTGTGTTGCTATCGTTGCTTCCAACTGTTTCTTCTGGAAATCCAGTTCCAGATTACCGTTATCGTAAGTCGCATCCGGACGTACATACCGTTTGAACTCTGCTACAAATTCATCCAGCTTATGATATGCCTGTTCCAGAACCGTCTTAAAGATCAGATTAAATGTCAGGGAAAAGATCATTCCATAGATAGAGGTATGGAATGCAACCTTGATACCATCCATCAGAGGTCCGATACTGTTCGTGATCTCTTCTGCTGATCCAGTGTTAAATGCCTGAAGTCCGATTGACAGACCGATAAAGGTACCAAGAATACCAAGTCCGGTCATGGCACCCGGCACCAGACTCAGACGACCCTTTTCTACTGCATCATCGATCAACTGGTAATTGATAAAATCTTCGATATCGCAGGCATATTTTCCTTCCTCATCCTGCTCCAGACGTTTCATTTCTTCTACATAATCTACATAGGAATTTCTCAGATGTTCCTCATTAAAGATACCATACCGGGTCTCGGTACGATACAGATCCCAAAGAAGCTTCTTTTCTTTTGCATAGTCGCCCTTGATATAGCTGATGGCTATACGGAAATCTTCCCCCATCTGGTCGATATGCTTCAGATGCTTATATGCATAGACAAATATCGCCCCCACAATTCCAAACATACAAACACTGATCAGCACATTTGCCGGATCCAGACTATCATTTGTCACATTCAGTAAAATACAGATGCCGAGCATCACCACATAGACAACAGGCAGCCACTTTTTATTCAGCTCTACCTTCATGTTCTGCTTCTTACGGAATGCTCTTGCCGCACGTTCATTCTGCGGCCGAATGGTTTTCAACCGGTTTCGTTTGTTCATGTTCCTCGTTTCCTCTCGTATAATCTCATTCAGCCTTTTCATTCGTATCTGCCAAAGCGTTTCCCCATTCGTTTTATTGTAGCATTAATCCGCATTTTTTACCATCACAATGCGTAAAAAAAGGCACCAGATACAAATAAATTCTATTATCTGTATCTGATGCCGTATATTAACAATTCCGAATTAATACCACGTATCCGGATTATACGGATCGAATGTATGAACATCTATCTTATAATTCTTTTGCCAGAAATCAGCAACATTTTTATACGATGCGATCTGGATACAATGTTCATCAACACTTGTCAGAGGGGTCTGATCCATTCTGAATTCTGTATCTTATGATAATCCTCCGGCAGGCATTCCAAATATGTACTTTTATTATTCGCCATATTACCATTTAGCTCTCCAAACATATAGCCGCCTTCATAGATCACCATTCCGATCGTGTGAAAATACATCTTTGTATGTTCATCATGAACCGCATTATAATTCTTGAGCGAACCATATATGGTCGGCTGCAGATTTCGATAATATTCTTTTTCCGAATCATTGTATACAACCATTCCATATGCTCCGTAGTATTTTGCTGCCTCGACCATATACCAGACCGCCCCGCAATTATATTCTTTATATGGAAACGAACCTATATACGCATCCAGCAACTGTATCATTTCTCCCATATCAAGATTTTTTGCAGATCTGTTATACTTCTTTTCATAGCCCGCTCTCAGCTCTTTGATCAATCTGTTTACTTTTAAAGTATTCGCCAGCGTTCCCCAGGTATAAACCGATTTCTTCAAAGCTGTTTTTTTCTCTGCCTTTGTGATACCCTCCATTTTAAGTGTCGTTACTTTTTCTTTTCCATAATAAATAGAAAGATCATATGGTTTTTCTACCAAGCTGTCTATGTAAATATAGGTCATATATTTATATCCTGCATTTATATAAGGAGCAACGTTATAATATTCCATATTTATCTCTCCAAAAACTTCCCAAATGGACGATTCCAGTTTATGGGTGTTTGCTCCGAACAAAATCTTTATGTTTTTGTAATTTGGCAGATATGTTGTTGCCCCACCGGAACCATCAAGCACCGGCAGATCAGCCTCTCGGTATCCATATGAATCTCCATATTTCGCAATAAATTTTCTTGGATTTACCGGTTTCTTCGAATAGACAACAAGCCCTTTCCATTTGCTCACAACACCCTCACCCATATTATCCAGCCCGCCGATCTTTTCACCGCCGTCCTCGTATGACTCTGTTATGATCATCTGATTGTTATCGATTGTTTTCGGTTTTTTCCTCGTTTTGATAAAATATGGATTGTTTTTTATCTCTGTGTTTTTAAGTGCATTTTTTCCGATCTTTTTCATTATCAGATTTTGATTGTCCAGATTCGTTTCATACAGATTTCTGCAATTCTGAAATGCTCCTGCTTCAAATACCTTCAGATTGGATGCATCATAGAAAATAAGAGTCAGAAGATTGGTACATCCGTAAAATGCCTGTTTTTTTACTGTACGGATGTTATTTCCCAATGTGACCTTCCATATTTTCTTGTTATTGTAAAACGCTTTTTTCCCAACAGACGTAACCTTAAAATTATAAGTCCCTTTATATTTTCCCGTCTTCGACGTGATCTTTATACTAGCAGGCACCATCACCTCAGTGCGCTTCTTTTTTGCTTTTTTTGTAAATCCCGTTACCTCTACCGTTTTCTTCTTCGGGGTCAGTGCGGTTATCCTATAGGTATAATTTCCTACCGTGACTTTTGTTCCAACTTTTGCATTTTTGATCTTTACAGTCTTTGCTGCCGCAAGTTCCGGTGTCTCACTTTCCAATGCTGCCGCATTTGCTGTAAACGGTCCACTCATGCATAACATGACTGTCGCCATGCACCAGACAACGAACCGCTTTAATCTGCTTTTCATTTTTCCCATAATCATCTCTCCTTTGCTTATAATCATGAATGTCATGCATCTACTATAATAGACAGGATGACTCCTAAAAAAGTTTTAACATAGTCTTCAAAAAAATCCAGATACAGCCTTTCTGCCATATCCGGACTTCTGCTAAAATATACATATTACCTGTTCTGCCTATGCTCTTATCCTATAATTGTCTTGATTTCCGTCTCACTCATATCGGTTACATCCATGATCTGCTCTAAGGAATAGCCTTTCTTATGCATTTTCAGGATAACCTCCGATTTTCCAATAGTCTTGCCCCGTGCTTCGCCTATTTTTTCGCCCTCTGACCTGCCAGCGACCATGCCAGCAGCTCTACCAGCGGCTTCGCCCTTTGCATATCCCATTTCTTCTACGCCTTCACTCAGATTACACATGACTTTCACCTCATCTCTAATACCATTTCTGTCTACCGGTATGTCATACTCCTGTTTCATAAGCTTCAACTTTTGTTCTGCCGTCATTGTCTGCGATAGTAACGCTCCCAGCAATCGATGCAGTTCATATTGTTCTTCCTTTGGTGGAATCTCCTTTGCCAGACCGATCATCACGATGTTAGGGATATCCAGATTGCCTTTCCAATCCTGTTCGCCAAGTAAATCATCTTTTACCATATGAATATGACTCAGACTGTTCTCTTTCATATTCATACAGATCCAGATGGAATACACCTGTTTGATCTCATTATAATCAGAACCTATAAATTCCCGCTCTTTCTGGGATGACACCAGTCTTGCCGTATAGAAGATTGCCCGATTTAAGATATGATACTTCGTCGGTTCATTCTTCTGGGCTTCCAGATTGATGATCATTTTCGCCAGTCCATCCCGCATCCGAACATAGAAGATAATATCAAAATATATCTTTCCCTCATCAATTTCGGAACTTTCTGTATTCAGTCCGACAATCCGTTCACCGGTTCTGGCATCCACCGTTTCTTTGTTCGTTAATCCCGGTTCTACCGGAACCTGGCTGATATACGGTTCACCTTCAATCAATGACGCAACCGTATCTGCATCCATACCTTTAAATTCTTCTACTACCCTGATCAGTATATGCGCCAATATGATCTTCTGTCCAAGCAAGCGCTTGGCACTGGCATCATACTGTGCTTTCTGATCAGTAGCCTTGGAGGAATATACAATTTCGTTATCCATATTTCATCTCCTTTCCCGATAAAACAGAATAACATGCATATTTTAGCTTTGTATATTGCCTCCGTCTCTCCAAGTTTGATTGTAACGGATATCAGAAAGGAAAACAAGTTTATAATTATTTATCAATATTTCGCAAAATCATTTAATAAACTTGTCGCAGCCTGTGGATTTCTCTTTTTTTCAATCAAATATTGAATAATCTTCTCCAACTCCTCCGCTGCATCAATCGTAATAAAAATCTTATATGCCATATTTTGTCCTCATATCTGCCACAAATGCATCTGCGTCTATACATGTTCCCTGCTCTGCGTGTTTCCTCGCATCTTCCAGTCTTTTCAGTACATCTTCTTCGGACATACTTTGATATATGTTGTTACTTCTTTTAATCTCAAATGGAAATCCATTTGCGGCTACTGCCTGTGTCAAAAAGATTCTTATCGCTGTCGTAGTATCTGTTCCCAAATCCTTGAACAAACTATCTGATTTTCTTTTTAATTCATCGTCTACTCTAACCTGAATTGTACTTGCCATATAGCGCCTCCTTCACTCTTGCTGTTGTATTGCATTTGTATTGATATATCAATATATTGTATTACTTTTATATGTTTATATTACAATATCAAATATAAAAAAACAATATTAATGATAATTTCATTACAAAATTCAAAATAAATACAATTTTTTGGAAAATAAAAATGTTATAACGAAACAATACCAGATACAAATATATACTTTGTATCTGGCATTTATATTCTTTAAACTATATTCTATTCTGTCTTACAGGCTCATGCCACCGTCTACACGGATAACCTGTCCTGTAATGTAAGATGCCTTGTCGGATGCAAGGAATGCTGCTGTCTCAGCGATATCTGATACCTCACCCAGTCTCTTAACTGTGATGTGGTCGAGCATCGCATCCTTCATCTTATCTGACATTGCGTCTGTCATATCTGTCTTGATGAATCCCGGTGCGATCGCATTTGCTGTTACACCACGGCTGCCAAGCTCCTTTGCTACAGACTTCGTCATGCCGATGATTCCGGCTTTGGATGCAGCATAGTTGATCTGTCCTGCATTTCCCTCAATGCCGACTACGGATGACATGTTGATGATCCTGCCGTACTTCTGCTTCATCATCGGTCTGTATACATGCTTGATACAGTTAAATGCACCCTTCAGGTTGATATTGATAACCTGATCGAAATCTTCTTCCTTCATACCGAGCATGATATTATCTTTTGTAATACCGGCATTGTTTACGAGGATATCAACTCTGCCATACTGCTCTAGTGCGAACTTGATAAGTCCCTCTGCTTCTGCAAAATCAGCTACATTTGCCTTATAAGCAACTGCTTCTCCGCCAGCTTCCTTGATCTCTGCTACGAGACTGTTTGCACGTTCCTCTGAGCCATTATAATTGACAACTACCTTTGCGCCATATCCTGCAAATGTCTTTGCAATGGCTCTGCCGATACCACGTCCGGCACCTGTTACGACTGCTACTTTATCCTTAAGCATTCAGTTCCTCCAATTTCTTCAGATCATCAACCGTTGCGATGTTGATGCATTTCATTTCCTTGTTGATCTTTCTCATGAAGCCGGACAGAGTCTTTCCAGGTCCAACCTCTACAAATGTATCTACGCCGTCTGCGATCATAGCTTCGATACTCTGCTGCCATCTGACAGATGAATATACCTGACGCATCAGTAAAGTCTTAACCTCTGAAGCATCTGTTACATAACATGCATCAGCATTACATACATACGGAAGGAAATCGTCTGCAATCTCTACATCTCTTAAGTATGCATATAACTTTTCACCGGCCGGTTCCAGCATCTTGGAATGGAATGGGCCGCTGACATTTAACTTGATCACTCTCTTGGCTCCTGCTGCCTGAAGGGCTTCACATGCCTTGTCGAGAGCTTCTGTCTCACCGGAAATAACGATCTGTCCGGGGCAGTTATAATTTGCGATCTGGACATTACCCGGTGTCTCTTCACAAACCTTCGCGATCACATCTGCATCTGTAGCGATTACAGCTGCCATAGCACCCTGACCAAGCGGAACTTCATTCTGCATCAGGATACCACGCTGTCTTACGGTACGAATCGCATCCGGAAGCTTCATAGCTCCACAAGCTGTAAGTGCGCTGTACTCACCAAGTGACAGACCTGCGAATACATCTGCCTTCAAACCTGCATTCTTTACATGCTCATAGATAGCAAGTTCTGCTGCTACCATAGCAGGCTGTGTATATTCTGTCTTGTTGATATCTTCATTTTCCTCAAAGCAGATCTTCTTCAGATCAATGTCAAGCACACTGTCTGCTGTATCGATTACTGCCTTGCTGTCTTCAAAACTGTCATAGAAATCCTTAGCCATG
Organism: Clostridium sp. AM54-37XD; assembly: GCF_003478225.1. Classification (NCBI taxonomy): domain Bacteria; kingdom Bacillati; phylum Bacillota; class Clostridia; order Eubacteriales; family Clostridiaceae; genus Clostridium; species Clostridium sp. AM54-37XD. The sequence continues at coordinate 85,777 of NZ_QUEV01000002.1, read as the reverse complement.
CCTACATACTGTGCGCCCTGGCCAGGGAAAATAACTGCTGTTTTACCCATTTTCTCACCTGTCTATTCTTTATATTTACTGACAACGGCCGAACATCATTCACTCTTTGACTGTCGCCATCGTCTGTTCCTCTATACTAAAAGAAGCAGCCAGTCTGTCATCCACCAACCTGCGCTGGGCAAATCTGGTATATAGACATCTTCGCTGCCTCTTGTCTGCTTCTGATGTGAATTATTCTTCTACACCTTTGCTCTTAAGATAGTTAAGTACGTCTTCGAATGTAGCAACGTCTTCAAGCTCCTCAGCAGGGATCTCAACGTCGAATTCATCTTCCATCTTCATTACTATCTCATATAAATCTAATGAATCTACTCCTAAATCATCTTTGAAGTTAGTATCAAGCTGCATCTCATCCTGTGATACTCCTAACTGCTCTTCGAAAATAGCTTTTACCTTATCGAACATATTAATAATTCCTCCTAAATATAGTAAATGTTTATCTCACTGCCCCGCGGACGATTATAATATAACGCATGGATACAGTAAAGTCAACAAAATACTGTTCCGTTTTTTTCCTTTTTTTCTATCTGTTTCTGACAGCATCTAACGGCTGCAGTTTCGATGCAAATCTCGCAGGAAAATATCCGGCACATATCGCAAGCAGAATCGCTCCGACAACGGCTCCGGCTGCAAGCTCCCATGGGATCATTGCAATCTGCGTTCCCTTTGCCAGATCGAACATTTTAATAGCGATCTTATCTACGATACCCTTAAAACCATACGATAAAAGCACTCCTATGATACCGCCCGCCGCTCCGATGATTCCTGCCTCTGTAAGGAACAGGAGCTGCAGTTCATCCGGGTCGCAACCAAGAACCTTTAATACACCGATCTCATTGATCCGGTCAAATACCGATGTTGTCATGGTATTGCTGATTCCGATCACCGCTACGATCAGTGCGATCGCTCCGATACCACCCAGTAAAAGCTGTACCATCTTCAGATATTTCTGTATCGTATCCAGATACTCTTTCTCATTTTCCGTCGTATACCCCATATCCTGAAGCTTCTTCACGATAGAATCGACATGATCGATATTATCAACAGTCACAACCGCTCCGGAATATACGAAATCCTTGTACGGATTTCCATTTGCATCAAGCGGCTGTCCCGGCAGCGTTCCCCCACTGGATACTCTGCCTAAAAAGCTCTTTAACACATCCAGATCGCAGTAAATGCTCTGTGAGTCTCTGTTATATGTATCTTCTCCACTGTCAATAACCGCTCCGACTTCTATCTTTACCGGTGTCATCTCCTGTGAATCCCAGAAGGACAGATCCACTTTTTTTCCGATCCATGTCTCTGCTTTTTTCTTCTCTGTCACATCATAGGTCTGCTCCGTTTCCGAATTATAGAATAAGGATGTGACCTTATTTCCCATAATAAGCACCGGCTTCACGCTCGATGTTGTCTGCTTTGACATCTTTGTATACTTAAGCTTCGCAAGCTCCGACTGTGGAATACCGGTAATCGCACCATCATAAGAATATTTTCCATTTGTGATGGTCACATACATCTCATAGGTCGGATATACGGAACTGACATATTCAAGCTCCTGAAAAGTTTTCACGGTCTGATCCATGATCATCCGGTCTTTGTGCTTGCCGCCGGTTGCTCCGGTCACCTGAATCCGGCAAATACTTTCACTATCCACCATGGTATTGATCATTACCTGTCGTACGCCGATACCGACTGCAAGCAGGGTCACAACAGAGATCACACCAATCACAACTCCAAGTATAGTTAGAAAGGTTCTGGTTTTTCGTCTTTTCATATTCATCAAACATAAATGACTGATCCAACCCATTTAGAACTCCTCCAATATCTCTTTCTTCCTCTTTCTTCTGCGGATAATCCAGATAACAATAAGTGCTGCAACAACCACAGCAACAACGATCTCTATGATCATCTTACTGTAATCTTTCTTCTGTACATCCTTTACCTTTTCAATATCTGTATAGACAGGTGCATTTACGCTGATTGAGAAATTTTCTTCCAGTGTTGTTACATTTCCTGACTTATCTTCATATGTAACGATAAGCTTACCCATCTCACCGCCGGTGCCTGTCGTCTTCGTTGTGTTTGCAAGTATATCGATCGAGCCATTCTTACCCGGTTCGATATTGCCGATATAGATATCACCTTCAGATGTAAATCTTGTATCGATCTTTGCCTTTACGTTATAGAGGGTAGATGCTCCCAGATTGCTGACACTTCCCATGATCTCGATAGAATCTCCGAGTGTCACATCTGACTCTGCATATACGCCTGTGATCTCACCGCGCTGTTTGATCGTGACCGGCAGATAGATCGTATCTGTCACGGTATATGGATTGCCATAGCGATCTTCATACTCATCTGTCACTGTCAGCTTATAAGCCTTTTCTTCCAGATTGGCTGCTGCCTGCATCGGGAACTCAAATGTATAAGTCTCTCCGCCTTCCAGACTTGCCAGATATCCGGTTCCGGCTCCGGATGCCGGAATCAGTTCGCCTCCCTCGGAAGCGACTGCCATTTTCAGATTACTGATCTTTTTATCTGCGGTATTCTTGATCGTAACCTCAAGTGTAAAGGTTCCGCCTGCCACCACTTCATTCTCTTTGATCTTATAATCGGTTACCATAACCTTTGGCTCCGCTGCTGATACAAAAGCTATCGTGTCCTTATATCCAAATACAGCAAGGAATCCAAGTACACATGCCATACAGATTGTTAGTATTCGTTTCATCTCTACATCTCCTCTCCTTCTGATATCTTTCCATCCGTGATCCTCACGATACGGTCTGCCTCTCTCGCCAGATCGATATTATGTGTGATAAGTACCAGTGTCTGATCCAGCTTCTTAACAGAATCCTGAAGCAGAGTGATAACTTCATTTCCGTTTTTGGAGTCAAGTGCTCCGGTAGGCTCATCGGCAAGAATCAATGCCGGGCGATTTGCCAGTGCTCTTGCGATCGCTGCACGCTGCTGCTGTCCACCAGATAACTGGTTTGGAAGATGCTTCCGTCTGTCCTTCAGACCTAACATCTCTATGATATGATCGATGTAATCGCGATCCGGCTTTCTGTGATCAAGCAGGATCGGCATCTTGATATTTTCCTCTACTGTCAGTACCGGGATCAGATGATATGCCTGAAATACAAATCCGATCTTTCTTCTACGGAAGACTGACATCTCCTCATCGGTCAGTCTTGTAATATCCTTTCCGTCTACGATGACATTTCCCTCATTTGGAGTATCCACACCACCCATAACATGAAGCAGGGTGGATTTACCGGAACCGGATGCACCGACAACCGCCACGATCTCGCCCTTATTCACTGTCAGGTTCACATCATCAAGCGCCCATACTCTGGTATTTCCTTCTCCGTATATCTTTGTTACATGTTCCATTTTTACGATTTCCATAGCGTACCCTCTTTCCTCTGCCTTTCCCGCAGATCTTTCTATCTATAATTTTTATCTATATATTTATTGCATTTCTGTTTTTTAACCTTGTAATACAGCAACTCCGTTTCACCTTTCATCTGCTGTATCAAACTTACCTTTCACGCCTACTCTTCAAGCTTCAGATCTTCTACCATGCTACCGGAAGATCTCTGATCCCCAGCCAGATGCTTCCGCAGATGATCAGACCGGATGCCACAAGCCCGACTCCAAATGCCCACCAGGCAATGGACTTTCCTGCCTCGATCACCATATTAAGATACATGAATACTCCATACGATAACCCGATACCTATAATAAAGCCGAGTACATTGGCTACCACTGTCGTCATAACCCCCTCTAACATAACGGTTTTCAACAGGCGCTTTCTGGACATTCCGATGACACGGAGCTGTGCGAATTCTTTTCGTCTCAGATGCAGATTTCCGGCTGTCGTATTCACAATATTTACTGAACTTAATACAAAGATGAACAATACCGCTGCGATTGCATACCGGACAAAGCTTTTCAGGTATACACAGAGCTGCATAGACTCTCCATATAAGGAATCACCGATATAGGAAAGCATATCTGTTACAGAGCTGGCTGATACACTGTCCAGATTGACCTTATATTTCATTCCGGCAATGTCATTTTCTCCATATCCGGTCAGATCGAAATAATCATTCTGGCGCATATAGATCTGACGGTCTGCAGTCTCACCAAATACCTGTGTGCCAAGATCCAGAATACCTTCTACCTTATAGGTCTTGTAGTGTCCCTCTGCGATCAGCTGATCTCTGATCTGCTCATATTCCACATACTCCTGGCGCATAGCCGTTCTTCCTTCTGCATTTTCTATTTCGCCACTGTCTTGTGTCGTTCCTGCTTCCTTCTGCAGTTTTTCAAATTCCTGCTCGATCCTCTCCTTTGCTTTCAGACATTCCTTCTGATACAGAGCAAAATCGACTAACTGAACGGTATCACCCAGTTCAAAATGATAAGTCTCAAAATGATAGATCTTGTCATATAAGGTATCAGCCTCATCCCCATAGGCATCTCCATCCAGATCCCAACTGTTAAAGCTTCCTCCCGCCACAACCAGAATACCATTCTCTGACAGCTCCGTTGTTCCCGCTGTCAGATATTTTGTAAGATGATTCAGATCTGAATCATCGCATCCGATCACATCGGTACTGTTTACCATAGTTTCCGCTACACTTCTGGTAACTTCCGGATCCTTATCATCAGATGCCTCTCCTGTTCCATTTAACTTATCCATATAGACACCGTAATAATGTCCCATCGTAACCTTGGTTCGAAATTCATCTGTGATCTTTCCTGTATAAGAATCCGTATCTACCAGATCGGCCTTGCAGCCATATACCTTCTTCGATTCTTCTACACTGTTATTCCGTGACAATTCCCGGAATACCTCTACAGATGGCAAGGTGCTCTGCGCTTCCTCCAGACTCGTTATAGCGGATGAATATGATGTCAGATTGATCTGATAATCTCCAAACTTTTCATCTGTAGACTTCCAGTATTTCCGAAGCTGTCCCCAACAGCTGCAGATCAATACGATCGCCGAAATGCTAAACACCATAGCGGTTACTGTCTTTATAAATCTTCCTTTGTTTCGAAGAACACTCTTTCTGGCATATGATCCTTCAATTCCAAATATCTTTCCCATCAGTCCGCCGCCATGACGACGAAGCTTTTCTTTCTTGATCCTGTATTCACCACGAACCGCACTGACCGGCGTCATCTTCGTTACCAGCTTGGCATTCTCACGCATTACAAAATACATATCTCCCAGATAAGTGATCAGGATCGGTATCATCGGAATGATATGGAAGCCTGCGCTTATCTTAAATATAAATCCAAGGATCATGCTGACAATTCCACCCATCACAATGCCGGCAAGCAGTCCGGCTATCTCAAGCATAGCTCCCATCCGATAGATAATGCCGCTTAGCTGTCCTTTCGTCGCTCCGATACATCGTAAGATTCCATAGTCTTTCACCTGCTCTAATGTGAACATCTGGATCGTATTTCTGATAACTCCGACTGCAAAGATTGCAAATATATATGCAATCAGCAGAACCACGATCAATATAACGGCAAATCCTTCCTCCATGTCCTGCAGATACCAAGTGGAAAGATTCCAGTTAAGTTCTGCATCCACCCCATAATCTTCTATCATCTCGTTCATGATCTTAGCCATCCTGTAAGGATGTCCGGTATTTACATACAATGCATTGTCGTATACCTTTTCTACATATTTGCCATCCGTTCCGTTCACTGTCTCCCACTCACTCACCGCATATTTTCCTGTATATGCCTGTGTGACCCGATCATCCGACGCAATCTGTGATAAAGTTTTCTGATCATCCGTCAGGAACACGATCTCATAGTCCGCTTCCTTTCTTACATTCTTTTGCTGCTGCAGCATATAAGAATAGAAAATGTTCAATCCCGCATACAATACGATCACTGTGATCATTACACCGATGATCGTGATCACACACCGCTTTTTGCTGGCTTTCAGATAATATGCTGCAAGTTTCTTATAGTCTGTCATTTCTCACCTATTCTTTTTATTTCACACCGATAACTTTGGCCTTTCTTCATCATTATCGTTTTTTATTCCTCAAGCTTCAGGTCATCCACAATATCAACCGGAAGATCCCTAAGTGATACATAGATGCTTCCACAAATTACCAATGCAGATGTGGCAAACCCGACTCCAAATGCCCACCAGGCAATGGTCGGTTTTATATATAAAAGCATGCTGAGATATTCATAGATATATATTGTAAATATCGTACCGAATAAAAATCCAAGAATATTCGATAAGGCAGTTGCCATCACTCCCTCTAACATGACCGTATGGATCAACCTCTTTCTGGACATTCCAAGTACCCGGAGCTGCGCCAGTTCTTTTCGCCTCATATGCAGATTTCCTGCTGTGGTATTAATGATATTCACTGAACTTAATATAAATATAAAGGCAGCAAACGCCAACGCATACCGCATTACATTTCTGGCATAGGCATATCCATACAAAACATCCGTAAGATCAGACGATAGCATGTCAAAATAGGATATCGGCACACTGTCAAGATCGATCGCATACTTTACTCCCGTCATATCCTGTTCATCAAATCCGGTCAGATCGAAATAAGAATCTCTTTTCATATAGATATCAGCCCATTCCGGAATTATCTGATCTCCAAAATCCAGAACACCCTGAACCGTATAAGTCCGATAATATCCTTCCACAATGAGTTCCTGCCGGATGCGTTCAGCGATCACATACTGTTCCAGTCCGGTCGATCTTCCCTCTTTTGTTGCCCGTTCTTCCGAAACATATTCGCCATCTGCATCTTTCTCAGAACTGACCAAAACACTTTCCGCCATCATTTTTTCATAAGCGTCCTGATATCGTTTTTTATACTCCCTGTAATCGACCAGTTGGATCGTATCACCTACCTGCAGATCATATGTATCAAAATGCTTTCCCAGATCATACAACGTCACTCCGTCATCATAGCTTCCGGAATAATCCATTACGCTTCCTCCGCCAACAACCAGAATACCATCGTCATCCAGCGCCGCAGTTCCACTCTCTATAAACCCGGACAGATAGTCCAGATCATTCTGATCACAACCTTCAATGCTTATAAATGAACTATCCAGACTGTCAACAGCCTTTTCATATTCTACATCATCTTTCTCGCTGTATTCCTTTGTATTCCGCTCTCTCCATCTCTGCATCATTGCTTCGATGCCACTTCCCAAACTCGTCTGTTCTGCATAATCTTTGTTAAGCTTGCCATAATAGGTTTCGGGATCTACCAGATTTCCTCTGGCACTATATACCATTTTTGTTTCTGTTACATAGTAATGCAAAGAATTCTCTTTGATCTCTTCAACAGAGGGCAAATATTCACCCTGTATCGATTCCACATCACTAAATATGCTGGCAGGCGATTGGTATTGGTTTTCTTCCAGATACCTGCCATACATATCATCAATATTCTTTTTCGTATCACGAACCATACCCCAGGTACTCAGACATATAACAGTCGCAGTTATGCTGAGCATCATAGCAGTTACCGTCTTTGCAAACCGCCCGCTGTTCCGCAATACGCTTTTCCTTGCATAGGCTCCTTCAATACCGAACAGCCGTCCCATCAGACCATTGCCACGGATCTTGATCTTCTCCTTTTTGATCCGGTACTCTCCACGGACTGCACTGACCGGTGACATCTTCGTTACAATCTTTGAACACTCCTGCATTACAAAATACAGATCCCCAAGATATGCGATCAGTATCGGAATAACCGGGCCGATATGGAATCCAACATCTACATTCTTTAAAAAGCCAAGGATCACACTGACGAATGTTCCGAGCAGTACACCGGCTGCAATGCCTGTCAGTTCCATGCCCGCTCCCATCCTGTATATGATCCGGTTCAACTGTCCTTTGGTTGCTCCGATGCACCGCAGGATTCCATAATCCTTTACCTGCTCTAACGTGAACATCTGAACCGTATTTCTGATCATTCCGACAGCAAAGATTGCAAAGATATAAGCAACCAACAGAACAAGGATCAATACAACACCAAGCAGACCATCTGAATCCTGAAGATATAACACAGCCAATTCATTATTCAGCCTTGCATCCACTCCGTAATCCGCTTTCATGGCCTCCATGACCGACTCCATCTGATAAGGATGTCTGATATTCACATATAAAGCATTTTTATAATTTACTTCTACAAATCTTTCTTCATCACTGACATATTCTTCACCGGAATACGCCCCGCTATATGCCTGAAGTACCCGGTCATCTGCTGCGATCTGCGCTAATCTGTCTGTATCTTCTGACAAAAAAACGATCTCATAGTCTGCTTCTTTCCTCACTTCCTGCCGTGTCTGAAGCACATACGAATATCCAAAATTCAATGCTGTATATAGCACCGCCACTGTGATCATCACCCCAACGATCGTAACGATACATCGCCTTTTACCTGCTTTTAGATAATAAAGTGCAAGTTTTTTATAATCTGTCATTCATTACCTCCCCGTGATATATATAAAAAAAAGATAGATACCTCTTCGTTGTATCTATCTTCTCACTTCTATCTTACATTCCCGTGAATATCTGTGTATTCTTTTCTTACAATATTGTAAGAAAGAGATAATTTCCTACATCAATTCCCATCACCATAGTATTTTCTGTTATTGCTTCACATTAATTTCTTTAGAATTCTTTTTAGAATCAGCTTAATCTATATGTACAAATGTAATGATAAACCAGGTATATGCTCCTTCTTCACTCCGCACCGTGATCTTGCCGCCCATTCCTTCTACGATAGATTTTGTAAGGGATAAGCCGATTCCGACACTGTTCGGATTCACATCATGGTGTACACGGTAGAATCGTTTAAATATATTTCCGAGATCCTTCTCTGCGATTCCCATTCCATGATCCTTGACATAGATCCTGGTAAAGACCGGATTGTGTTCTACCTCAACCGTGATCTCTGTCTTCTCCGGTGAGTAGTCTGATGCATTCTTCAAAAGATTGATGATCGCCTCTACGAGCCAGTCTCCGTCACAGACCAGCTTCCTGCCATCCTCACAGATTACATGAACCTCCTGTTCCCTGCTCTCCGTCAGATAGGTTACGCTGTCTCTTGCCTGTAATAATAACAGCTTCAGATCACATTCTTTTCGGTCAAACTGGATTGCTCCCGCCTCGATCCGGGCAAGCTTTAAAAGAGATAATACCATCCATTCCATTCTGGTAAGCTGATTTTTTGATTCGTTAAGCACCCGCATCCGTTTTTCTTCATCTGTAAAGGAATCATCTAACAGCAGATCGATGAATACATTTAAGGATGCCAGCGGTGTCTTAAGCTGATGAGAGATATCTGACATGATATCACGTAAGAATACTTTCTCTGACATTTCCCGCTCTTTGCTTTCTTTTAAAAATGTCACCATCTTATAAAAGTTCGTATATAAGATTCCGATCGTGCCCTGCATGTATTCTTCCTCCGGTAGCTCATCTTCTCCCTGAAGCACACGAAGCATCTCATCCGACACATGCTCAATCTCCCGATAAGTATGGTCGATCTCCCGATAACTGATGAAAAACAGAATTACAAGCCCAACCGCTAACATCAGCAAAATAACTGCAATTCTCCTTTCATCGCCACCGAACAGGAACCGTATACCGATTCCAACCACTGCCAGCAATATTACAGCCAGGATCACAAATCGTTGTATGAACCGTTTTCTCTCAAAATCACTTTTCAAGACTTTAGTTTCCTCTTTTAAACATCTCTTCCCACATTTACAAGAACCATAGCTGACATCTTCGGCACCTTCATATAAAGCATATTATGCTCTACTTTGTAGTCACAGGTTTCCAGACTGTAGCCTTCTTCATTTGTAAGCATCACTCTGCGCATGATCTCATGGTTCTTGACCCCGATCCGTCTGACATGCAGCTTCACATCGATGTCTTCATAATTTGTATTCAGGATCACAACCAGTTGCTCCGTATCTGTGAAACGTCCATATGCGATAATCTTATGTGCTCCATGCAAGAACATAACCGAGCCACGGATCAGAGCCTCATAGTTCTTATGGATACAGATCATGTCTTTATGGAACCGGATCAGTTCCATATCTTCTCTGCCCCACGGATACGTTCTACGGTTATCCGGGTCAGTCCAGCCACAAAGTCCTGCTTCATCTCCATAGTAGATCGTCGGAGCTCCCGGCCAGGTCATCTGGAATACAACGCCCTGACGGAATATACTCTTATCGATACCCTCATTTGCCGCCTGCGGCCCCATCGTATGCGTACGTCCGACTCTCCGGTTTGTACGGGTTAAGAATCTGGAATGATCGTGGTTTGATAATTCATTCATTGCAATCTCAAGGGATGGACGCTGGAATCTCGCCATATGATAATTCATGGCTCCCATAAATGTATCCGGATTACCCAACAGATCACCACGGAACTCATCACTGTGTTTCTCAACACCAGTCAGAAACCAGGTAATCGGCTCCATAAATGCATCATAGTTCATAACGGTATCCCACTGATCGCCCTTTAACCAAGGCTTTGGATCTCCATAATGCTCTGCCAGTACAATTGCATTTGGATTTGCCTCTTTGACTGCGTTACGGAACATTCTCCAGAACTTATGATTATATTCCTCCGAATGTCCGAGATCTGCTGCAACATCCAGTCGCCAGCCATCCACGTTATATGGAGGGGACACCCATTTCTTTGCTATATTCAAAATATATTCCACCAGTTTTGGGGAATCTTCATAGTTCAGCTTTGGAAGTGTATCATGCCCCCACCAACCATCGTAGGTGGTATTATACGGCCATACCTCTTCGTTATAAAACTTAAAGAATGACTTATACGGACTGCTCCAGGATACATATGCTCCCTTCTCGTAGCCTTCCTGATTCTCATAGATACACTCACGATCCATCCATTTGTTGAAGGAACCGCAATGGTTAAATACACCATCTAAGATAACACGCATACCACGGCTGTGAATCTCCTCCACCAGTTCTGCAAAAAACTGATTGCTGGCTTCCAGATTCCGTTTGTCGGTTACACGGCTGATATATTTTGTTGCTCTTTTATTCTCTTTTACGCCATCCGGCAGGCATTCGCCCTCGTCCACAACGATCTTTCCGAAATGCGGATCAATATAATCATAATCCTGAATATCGTATTTGTGGTTGGATGGTGATACAAATAACGGATTAAAATAGATAACATCTACGCCCAGATCCTGCAGATAATCTAACTTATCCTTAACACCCTGAAGATCTCCGCCATAGAAACGTCCGACATCCATATTTGCCGGATATTCATACCAGTCCTTCACCTGTCTGGTAGGACTGTCGATGTAGCAGTATTCGTTGTCCAGTACATCGTTCGATGGATCTCCATTACAGAAACGATCCACATAGATCTGATAAAAGACAGCTCCCTTTGCCCAATCCGGTACATCAAAGCCCGGACAGATTTCAAAGTTATAGTCCGGATTCACATTCTTCTGTACACCGATCCTATTATAATAACAGGTCACACAGCCCGAATGGACCTCAAAATAATAGGATATATATTTCTCTCCGGCGGGGATCACCGCCGTATAGTAATCAAATAAATCATCGGATTCTTCAACAGACATGACGAGTTCCTCGCCATTGTAGATCAAATAAACTTCATCGGCATTATCTGCACATGTTCGAAATCTAACCTTCACCTGGTCATTGATTCCAGGCTCCTGCGGTATTCTGTAGTATTCAGAACCATCGGAAAACAATCCCCCTACATTGATAACCGGCTTCAGATCATATATATAATCATGAATTCTTTCTGCGTTCGTGTATTTGTCGGACATTCAAAACTCTCCCTTTCGTTTATGCCTTTTCATTCTAATACTTTTTTAATAAATAGACAACCTTTTTATGCTGACAACCAATGGCAAAACTAAGCCCCACAGCATCCTCCGCCGCTCCCCGGGGGTCTGCCCCTGTTATAAATACCATTGCGAGGCTTTCGTTATGAACTGCACATTGTCAGTAAATACGGGTGCTTGTTTGAGCCGAAGGCGAGTTAGCACAGGAGTATTTACGAATCAGACATGTGCAGTGAATAGAAAACGTAGCAAGGTATTTATAACAGGGGCAGACCCCCGGGGAGCGGTGGAGGATGCTGTGGGGCTTTTTTATTCAGATGGTCGCATAAAAGGGTTGTCCTTTCACCGAAGCAAAATAAAAGAGACAGTCAACGCACGACTGCCTCTTTTGGAGAAGGTATTTTGTTACTTATGGGGTGTAGCCAAAACTATATAATGTATTGGGGGGTTACAAGTATTATTATATACAAATGCTTCTAAAAGTCTGCCCAAACATTTTTTTATTTTAAAAATTTTATTGTGCAAAACAGAGAGCGGCGTTTTTTGAAATTATTCAAAAAACGCCGTTTTTGTGCAACATGTACAATTTTTTATTGGTTTTCAATCAATTTGTTCGTGTTACTATTGTCTATATTGTTGAAGGCTCTGCGTTTGCAGCAGAGTTTGCATTTGGTACATCTTCAAACAATGCTTCAAATTCAGCCCGGTCAATTCTCTCTTTCTCGAGAAGAAGAGTTGCACATTTATGAAGGATGTCTTCATGTGCTTCAAGGATTGCTCTGGCATCTGCGTAACATTCATCGATGATGCGCTTAACTTCCTTATCGATTGCTCCCGCAACCTTCTCACTGTAATTCTTCGCGTGACCAAGATCACGTCCAAGGAACACTTCTTCCTGATCATCGCTTTCATAATTGATCAGTCCAAGCTTCTCAGACATACCGTACTTGGTAACCATTGCTCTGGCATACTGGCTTGCCTGTTTGATATCCTGCGAAGCACCTGTTGTAATATCCTCAAGGATCAGTTCTTCCGCGATACGTCCGCCAAGGCTTACCTTGATATCCTCTAACATCTTTGCCTTTGTCATGAATACGTTGTCATTTTCAGGAAGCGGCATCGTATATCCACCTGCACCGGTTCCGGTCGGGATGATAGATACGGTATAAACCGGTCCCACATGAGGAAGCAGATGAAACAGGATCGCATGACCGGATTCATGATAAGCGGTGATTCTGCGCTCGCTCTCCGGTACCAGACGACTCTTCTTCTCTCCACCGATCCCTACTTTGATAAATGATTTATCTACATCTTCTTTTACAATATAAGCACGGTTATCCTTCGCTGCACAAATCGCAGCTTCGTTCATCAGGTTCTCCAAATCAGCACCTGCAAAACCTGCCGTTGTTCTTGCAATATCATTCAGATTTACATCTTCTGCAAGTGGCTTATTCTTTGTATGAACCTTCAGGATCTCTTCTCTGCCCTTGACATCCGGACGATTTACGAATACCTTACGGTCAAAACGACCCGGTCTTAAGATCGCATGGTCAAGAATATCCACACGGTTGGTTGCTGCAAGAACGATAATTCCTTCATTTACACCAAAACCATCCATCTCAACAAGTAACTGGTTCAAGGTCTGCTCTCTCTCATCATGTCCACCGCCAAGTCCGGTACCACGCTGTCTTGCAACAGCATCGATCTCATCGATGAAAATAATACATGGAGCATTCTTCTTTGCTTCGTCAAACAGATCTCTTACACGGGAAGCACCGACACCGACAAACATTTCCACGAAATCAGATCCCGAAATGCTGAAGAACGGTACCCCGGCTTCACCTGCAACCGCCTTTGCCATCAATGTCTTACCGGTTCCCGGAGGTCCTACTAACAGAACACCCTTAGGGATTCTGGCTCCAACCTTTACGAATCTTCCCGGATTCTTAAGGAAGCTGACGATCTCTTCCAGATCTTCTTTCTCCTCATCCAGTCCTGCTACATCCTTAAATGTAACCGTCTTTCCGATATCTTCATTCTTCTTGGCACGGCTCTTTCCGAAGTTCATCATCTGTCCGCCTGATCCACCACCCTGGATTCGTCCGATCATGAATGTCATGATAATGACCATAATGATCATAATGATCAGATATGGGATCCACATGCCAAGCATGCTTTCCTTCTGCACATCATACAGATTATACTTTGCCAGTTTTACCTGATCCTCTGCAGAAGCTGTCGCATTCTTCTTATCAACTGCTGCTTCATAGTCATTATAGATCTTAATAATCTCATTAACATCTGCCGCATAGAATGTAAGCTGTTTTCCGGAAACAAACTCCACATCCACGGTTGCTGTCGGCACATTTGTATTCTGTGTAATATCTACCGCTGCGATATTTCCCGCGTTCAGATCTGCCGAAAATTCCGTATAGCTGTAATTGGTCGCAACATTACTGCTGCCACCCAGCCATTTGTTGATCAGCAGGAATCCGACAATAAGGATGATCGCATAGATCACAACAGCACTTCTTGCTCTCTTCTTATTCATTGTCTACTCCTTCATCTTGGTCTGTCTTTTTATATAAACAGTCTGATATCTACTGTTCAATCACTCCGATATATGGAAGGTTCCTATACTTCTGTGCACAATCAAGTCCATATCCTACTACAAAACGATCCGGGATCGTAAATCCTGTCATATATAATTCAACCGGAATCACACGTCTCTCCGGCTTATCAAGCAGAGTTATTACCTGCATGCTCGCCGGCTTTCTGTTATTTAATAATTTGATCAGATACGACAGCGTTCTTCCTGAATCGAGAATATCTTCAACTACGATCACATCTTTTCCTTCTATTGATTCGTCCAGATCCTTATTCAGCTTCACAATTCCTGATGATTTCGTATCATCTCCATAACTGCTGACTGACATAAAATCCATGGTTACAGGAACCGTGATCTTCTTCGCCAGCTCACACATGAAGAATACACTTCCTTTTAATATTCCGATCAGATGAACGGTCTTTCCTGCATATGCTTTATCAATAGCTGCTGCCATCTCTGAGATTCTGTTATCTACTTCAGTTTCAGATATCATGACTTTAATCTGCTCTTTCATCTTCATTTTCTCCTTCTGGTATATATTCTAAACATATTACTCTTTTTGTATCAGGCCGTACCTTGTACTTCTCACTCAACCGGACGCCTACTGCCCAGATGATGTCATGTCCGGAAGCTACAAGCGGTATCTGCAAACGCTCTGCCACCGGTATCTTGCAGGATGAAAATAACCGGTTTATCTTCTTCGTTGAGCCGTCTGATGCGATCACCATATAGTCATTTTCCATATATTTCCTGATAGTAATGCCATTCTGTATTCTATCATAATCTGCAAACTTCGTATACTCTTTTTTTGTTAAATCTAAATGAACAGATTTCTCAAATATTTCAATCTTCATCCTTCCCATTCCGGGCAGGATATATTCACCTGCACCTTTTATAACTATCTCCTGCCAGTCGACATCGCGTGCGCCCTCTGCTGTTTTCTCAAAACACAGGTATCCATAATTCTGATATACCATTCCACCATGCGGAAGCATGATCCGGCTTCCCGCAGCTGCCTGATACAGCTTCTTCACTTCTCTTACATGGTTCTGACCGACATCCTTTCTTCCGCCGCTGACTCTGCCAATCAATTCTAAGATCACAAGATCCTCGATCAGTTCATCCTGTTCCCGTAGCTTCCTGATTTCCAATACATATGCATCTGTTTTTCCAGTCTGTTTCCGTATCTCCATATGTTCATCCAGAAAATATCCTACCTGCTTCGTCACATAGGTATCATACATAGCCGCATA
Source organism: Clostridium sp. AM54-37XD (assembly GCF_003478225.1). Lineage (NCBI taxonomy): Bacteria > Bacillati > Bacillota > Clostridia > Eubacteriales > Clostridiaceae > Clostridium > Clostridium sp. AM54-37XD. The sequence continues at coordinate 69,956 of NZ_QUEV01000002.1, read as the reverse complement.
GGCTGCTGCCTGACTGATATGTGCCGCTGCCTGTGTGTTTATCTCATTAAGTGCCGGAATCACCTGATTACGGATCTTATTTCTGGCATAATCATTTTCCAGATTTGTGGAATCCGTACAGTACTGTATCCCCTGCTGTTCCAGATAAGCCTCAATCTCCTGTCTGGTACATGAAAGTAACGGACGCACGATCCGGTCCCGCTTTACCGGTATTCCTGCCATTCCGGCGATCCCGGTTCCCCTTACCATATTGAGCAGTACTGTCTCTGCTACATCATTTTTGTTATGAGCAACTGCCACCTTATAATCAGTGATGCCATACTTGTCCGCTGCCCGGGCAAATGCCTCATACCGGGCATTTCTTCCCGCTTCTTCCTCCGTCAGCTTCTGTTCCTTTGCAAGCTGCGGCACATCGATATGGTAACAGTCACATGGTATTCCAAGCTTCTTACAATACTCTGCCACATAAGATTCATCTGCATCTGCCTCTGTTCCGCGGATCATATGGTTAACATGGACAGCATACAGCTTGAGATCCATTTTCTTCCGAAGCCCTGCCAGAACCGTCAGCAGACATATGGAATCCGCTCCGCCGGACACACCAACGATGCAGGCATCTCCTGCTTTAAGCAAATTTTTTTCTTTTATAAATTGATAAATCTGTTCTTCTAATGTATTTTCTGTCATCTGTTTTCCACACCTGTCCGTCTTCTATGATTCGGATATTCGATCATCTATATTCATTACCTGTATCTTTGTATGCATATTGTATATGCGTTTCTTTAAAATCCTACATCCACCGATATATGCAGCTTCGTTATTTTACATCTGTCATATACATTTCTTCGTTATCTTAATACAAGCCTGCTATAAATTTCAAGTAACAAACCGGAAAGTTTATGCTATTTCCAATTTTGCCACGATCACCGTCACATCATCCTCCAGTCTGCCTTCACAACGCAGAAGCACCTGTGAAATGATATACTCCAGCGTTTCCTTGCAGTCCTCCGTATCCAGATTCTCCAGGATCTCACGCATATCCTCTTCATCCCCAAATGCTCCATCACTCACCATCACCAGTCGATCCTCCGGTTCCAGCTCCTGATGGATCACATCACATTCTGCCTCCGGCAGAACTCCGATTGGAAGTGACGCCCCACAAAGAACCTCGATTCCCTCTGAATGTATAATATATGTCGGTGCTGCCCCCTGCTTATACTGTGTCAGCTCCCCGTTGTACAGGTCTACGATTCCCATATCAAAGGTTGTAAAACACCGTCCGCTGTTTTTTTCGGAAATGCAATTATTGGAAAATGCAATTCCATAAGAAGGATCAAAGCCAGCATCCAGCAGTTCTTCCATCGTGTCAATCATCAACGTACTCTCGCAGGATGCAAGGCTTCCGCTTCCCATCCCATCCGAGATCATCATTACAAGTCTGCCATCCTCATGCTCCTTCACCGAAAAATTGTCTCCCGATACATTGGAACCATATTTCTTGATCCTTCTGACAAAATAACTGCAGCGATACCTCGCACATTCCTCAAATGTGATCACACGGTCATTTTCAGATATGATCGCTGAAGTATCCTCGGATGCCCGGATTGGCTTATCAAAAACCTCTGAAAGAATGTCTGCTGCATCCTTTGACAACATGATTTTCTGATTCTTTGTTCTGGCTGTTATATAATATTGTACATGATCCATTTCATTCTTCATCGAAGAAAGGTGCGTCATGATCACCCCCTGTTCCAGAAAGCGCGTCCGCAACTGCTCCTCCCGGTTAAACGGAACCGGTTCTGTCGTTTCCAGATTATCGGAAAATCTTCCGATCATATCTCCGATCTCACCCAGATCTACCTTGGCAGCCGCCGGGCCACATCCGGCAAGCGTATATTCGATCCGTTTAAATGCCCCGGATAATTCCCGTATTTTCTCTGCCGTTATCCGGTTGATCTCCGTTGCTGTCTGAAAATTATACTGCGACTGGATCCAGCCATCCCTGACGGTAAGCATCCATTTTGGTGTCGCTGCAAATAACAGCACTGCACTGCCAGCACTTTTTATCCCCTCAGGTGTCAGAAAATATGGATCGTAAGTAAGTCCGATCAATATACATGCAAGCAGCACTGACACAATAGTGCCTGTTTTCTTCTTATCCGACAGTGCTCTGCCCGCAAGCACCAGGATCGCACAGATAAAAAAACTTCCGACAAATTCTGCTTGTCCGCTTTTGATCGCTGTGATCAGACCACATACACCCGTTACCGCCATTCCATATCCGGCTCCAAACCGATGCAACGTATACCAGGACAGATACAGACCGGTCATCAGCAGCCAGGTAACAACTCCGCCTATTTTATATGGCATTCCCCATATACATACTGTAACTACTATCAGTATTCCAAGCAATTCTTCATTATAATGATCCCGTTCCCTCTTATGCAGCAGGATAACCTCCAGACCTTTGCGGAATGCAGGAATCAATCCTGTCGAGATCACCGCCTCGCAGCCGGCAGCCGGCAGGGCATTCTGCACCGGTTCGACCATCAGACCACAGACCGTACTGATTCCAAAGACAAGTATGGCACATATGCCAGCCAGAATCCACCGGATATTGGTTCCATATGATTGTTTCACACCTTTTCGTTTTGTCTTTTTTCCACTTCTGTCTGTGTGTTCGGACAGATTTCTCCGAACTCCCTCCGTCAGGTTCAGACCGACCAGAACACCGATCAGTATCAAACTATATTTTAACAGAAAATATGTAACCGGAAGCTGCTGTTCCCCCATTACATACGGTCCCATCTGAAAAACGTTTCCTGCATTCCAACCGCCGATCCCATACATAACTGCTCCGCCAAAGAGCATAGCTGCAAACAACCCAAACGTACTTTGTCTGATGCTGTAAACCGCTGCCAGCATCGGAACCATAAACGGATGCATTCCAACAACCGCAGAATGGCCACACAGAAAGCCCAGCAGATACAACAAAACCCGATTCACCTTTTTTTCTTTCATATATATGTCCTCCCTTTTTGCCTTAAGTGTCAGACATTATACGGAGACTGAACGTAAAAAAAAAGCGAAAGCTGAAAACAGCTATCACTTTTCTTTGACTCTTTTTTATATTTCTTTCTTAATTCTGTGTTTATTCTTCAGGGCGAATCACTATTTCGTCAGGATATACCAGCCCAAGCTGATTTCTTGCAACATCCTCAACGTATTTCTTCGTCTTCATATAGTCTTCTTTTTCTTCCAGTTTCTTATGCTCGTTCTGTGCATCTTCAATCTGGGCAGTAATCTCTGCTGCCTGTACCTGCAGCTCTGCCTTCTTCTCCCTTAACTGAATCGACTTCACCAACACGACAACAACCAGTAAAAGAAGAGTGATCAGAATAATAGCGGTACTGATCTTCGATTGTTTTCTTCCGGTATTGCTTCTACCCATGGTCCATTTCCCCTGTTTCCTGCTTCTTTTCGAACAGACCTGTTCTGCTATAAAAACAGTTCTTTCGAAGTGTATTGACATAATTTTACCTTCTCGAACAAATTATGTCAACAAGCATTTTTGCCTTTAAAATCACTTTTCTCAACCCCATTTTTATCCCATACAATATGTAGTCCAGCAGTCTGGAAACAACCCAATTTATAGTAGCAAAATACACCCCGGCTCCCGAAAAAAATCCTAAAAAAATATACAGCCGAATCTCTCCGCTATTATAATAAAACATCACCAGAATAACCATTGCACATAATGCAAGCCAAAACGTCAGATCAAAAATACCGATCCAGACGTCATGCATCTTTATCGCTTTTTTCAAAGCATAAAAACAACTTATCAGAAAACCAATGATTACGCCGCATAGCACACATACGGCAAATGCGGTTGACTGTTGTTCCATCATTTCCGTCATTATTTAAACAACCTCTTAAGCGAAAATGTTCCGTCCTCTTTATCTGTCATATAACAAATACAGTCAACCTTTCCATTCATGTCAAGAACGCCCTTGTCAATATCCAGATTCGTCATATGCATATCTTTTCCGGTCAGCTTCATCTTTCCGGCCTTTGTGAGAAGATATACCAGATCCGGTTCAAACGAGATTACCTTTTCCACTCCGGTTATCTTTGCTTCCTTTCTGTCATCCATGATCAGTTTATGTCCATCGGAATTTCCTGTGCTCTGTACCTTCTCCATGTATTCCCCTTTTCCAAAAAGCCTTCAGAAGCTTTCTTAAGTCTGTTAGAACAGTATATGAAGCTTATACCTGCAGTAGAACCTATTCTCAATCCCATATCTCAACAAACAATTCTTCCAGCTTGCCGATATTGATCAGTTTTGACTGATTTTTATTTTTTGTTCTTTACCATCTCTTAGCCATAAATTTATATCCATTCGTATTTGTAAGAGTATAATTCCCCACATTTGCCACATACTAACTCTAAAGCTAAAACCTAGCAAAAAAGGATGTATTTTTATTACAACAAAAAATCATTCTTACAAAATATGGGTATTGGAGGAAAATTAAGTATGAGACCCACAGGAATTGTCAGACGTATCGACGATCTGGGCAGGATCGTTGTTCCGAAAGAGATCCGGCGTGTGCTTCGGATCCGGGAAGGTGATCCCCTTGAGATCTTTACCGGAAAAGACGGCGAAGTTATCATAAAAAAATATTCCCCGCTCGGCGAGCTCGGAACCTTTGCACAGCAATATGTAGATTCCATTTCACAGATCCTCGGCTGTCCGGTATGCGTCACTGACCGCGATCAGATCATTGCAGTAGCCGGCATGCCAAAGAAAGAGTTGGTCGGCAAATCCATCCACAAGGATCTGGAGGATGTCATCAATGACCGGGAAGCTGTAATTGCCCGCCGCGGTGATACAAAATATGTCAACATCACTTCCGATGACACTGACTATGCCGGACAGGTGATCCAGACGATCATCTGTGAAGGTGACGCGATCGGAGCGGTCATTGTATTGAGCAAAGATGACAAAATGCGTTTCGGGGAAACTGAACAGAAAACCGCGATCATTGCTGCTAATTTTCTCGGAAAACAGATGGAGAACTAATTCTATGTCATTTGCCTTGAGAAATGGCGAAAAATCAAGGTTTTTCAAGGCAAAATGGCGTTCTAACCTTGACAAATACTGGCATTTTAGGTATAAATATACATGTTGGGGCGTGATCTACGCCAGAAGTTATCCGGTTTAGCTCACCAGGATAATATATTATGAGTATTTTAGGAGGATTTTTTCGATGAACAAGACTGAATTAGTTGCTGCTATAGCAGAAAAGACAGAATTATCAAAGAAAGATGCTGAGAAGGCTTTAAAGGCTTTTACAGACGTTGTAGCTGAAGAATTAAAGAAGGGTGAGAAGGTTCAGTTAGTTGGTTTCGGTACATTCGAAGTTGCTGAAAGAGAAGCAAGAGAAGGTAGAAACCCAAGAACAGGCGAAACAATGACAATCGCTGCTTCTAAGTCTCCAAAATTCAAAGCTGGTAAGGCTTTAAAGGATTCACTTAACTAGTTTTTTATAGAACGAATCAAGTACTTAAGGGATGCTGCATCGTATAAATCAGCATCCCTTTTGCTTTTCTGTTTTCCAGAATAATCGGACTGCAGTCTTGTATGATATGATTATTTGCCGGAATAACCCGATTGTCTTCTGGCAATACTTCTGATAGATGCAAAAAACAGCGTACTGCCGGTTGTCCCTGCATACCTGTTATATGTATCAATTCATTAAATAAGCAGGAGGCAATAACTATGGTCTTAAAAGAAAAGGAAAAACAGGCGATCAAGGATCTTCAGACACTGGAACAGGCCTGCATTGACAAATACGACAAATATGCAGCCCAGGCAAAGGATCCTGTGTTACAGGAATTATTTACCACGCTGAAGGGAAATGAACAGAAGCACTATGACAGTCTGGAGCAGGTTCTGACTGGAACCGTACCAAGCTGCAACTGCAATGACAGTGATGGCAGAGACTACGACCCAAAAGCTACCTACAGTCAGCTCGGACAGTCTCAGGATAAGAAGGATGATGCCTTTCTTGCAACAGACTGTATCACCAGCGAAAAGCTCGCATCCTCTGAATATAACAGTGATGTATTCATATTTGGTGACAGTGCGATCCGTAAGCTTCTAGCTGACATCCAGGTCGAAGAGCAGAATCACGCCGAAATGCTCTTCAAATACAAAACAGTAAATGGAATGGCATAAGCCTTCCAACAAAATACTCTTACGACTATATGGAACACTATCATTTAAAATACAAAAGGAGATATACAAATGAGATTAGACAAATATTTAAAGGTTTCACGACTGATCAAAAGAAGAACCATCGCAAATGAAGCCTGCGACGCCGGACGTGTTATGATAAACGACAAGGTTGCCAAGCATCCACTGATGTGAAGGTAGGCGACGTTATCGAGATTAGCTTCGGCAACAAAACCGTCAAAGTCGAGGTAACGATGATTGCCGACTCCACTAAAAAAGAGGATGCCAAAGAAATGTTCCGCTATTTGTAATGTCTTTCATGACGATATAAAGTCTGCATACCCGGTTGCTATATAAACACATGACTCATTTCGTTTCTACTCGATACACTCGTCCATTTGTCAGCAGTCGCCCAAACTCACCCTTACGGGTTCAGACATGGGCTTGGTGCTGACAGCTAGAGTGTATCTCATCACGAAACTACATGAATGTCATTGTTTATTATATAGCAGCCAGATACGCAGACTTTATATCTGTATGCAAGACAAAAACAGGTGGACTATCTACAATAGCCTGACTATACATTGACATTAGCGAGAATTTCGTAATGAGATGCACAGTGCCAGTAAATACGGGTGCCCGTTTGAGTCCGAAGGACGAGTTGGCACAGGAGTATTTACGAATCAGGCATGTGCAGCGAATAGAAATCGCAGCGAGTCAATTATGGTCAGGCTATTAGAGATAATCCACCTGTTTTGTCCGCCTAGTTTGAGGTCTTGATTTCGAGTTCCGGCATAGTGGAGGCAACCTTGGTGTTTGCAGGGATGGACTTCGTCACGAAAGTATTTCCCGCTACTACGGAATTTGCACCAATAATGGTCTCGCCACCAAGAATGGTTGTGTTCGCATAGATAACTACATTGTCCTCTATAGTTGGATGACGTTTGACACCGGACAACTGCTGGCCCTTTCTGGTCGACAGCGCACCAAGGGTAACCCCCTGATAGATTTTTACATTATTTCCAATATCGGTTGTTTCACCGATAACGATTCCGGTTCCATGGTCAATAAAGAAATATTCACCAATATTGGCACCCGGATTGATATCAATTCCTGTCTCACCATGTGCATATTCTGTCATGATCCTTGGAATAAACGGCACCTTCATCTGATAGAGCACATGTGCATATCGGTATACAAATATCGCAAATAACCCCGGATAGGAGAAGATGATCTCTTCACGGCTGTTTGCGGCCGGATCTCCGTTATATTCTGCTTCTACGTCTTTGCAAAGAAGTGCCTGAACCTCCGGTATACAACGGATAAAGCCCAGAGCTTTCTCCTGTGCTTCCTCTGTAATCTCCTGATAGCTCTTAGCATCATTTTTATAGCTCAATGCCACCTTGATCTGACGGAATAATTTATCATATATCAATGACAGCTTATGCCCTGCAAAATACTCCTTATTAGCATATGCCATATTCTCTCTCCCGAAGAAACCCGGAAATGTTACTTTCCGCAATTCATCCACAAAATCAATGATCTCATCCTTTTGCGGAAGTCGCTCTCCGAGTGACAGATCAAATAATTTCTGCTCCGAATAATTCTTATTTAATGCCTCAGCCATTTCTGCAACGACTGCTTTTACATCATTTTCAAATTCCATTCCAGTCTTACTCCATTTCGTTTCCTAATATCAATATATGCAGCGTAATATCATATGTCCTGTAAAACATCATCCATCTCTAACTGCATATAGCATTAGTATAACATCTCAATAGAAAATGTAAATAATAGTTTTTTCATTACACTTCAACAGAAAATACAAATACTGTTTTTTCGGTTTCTTGCTATTTTCTGTCATAATCATATCCTGGATGAACCCTGTTCTTACTCTTCAGTTTAGTTATGATCAGAGCAAGCGTCTGCATTTTAACCGGCTTCTCAACCTGACCGGACATACCTGTTATAGCTGCCATCCGCATAGCCTCTGGTGTTGCGTGATAAGTCATTGCCAGAATCGGTATCGTTTTTGCCTGCGGATGATCCATCAGCCGGATTCTTCTGGCTGCCTGATAGCCATCCATATCCGGCATATCAGCGTCCATCAATATATACTGGAACTTTTCATGCTTTGAACGTTTAAACATCTTCAATGCCTGCTCTCCGCTCTTTGCTATGGTACATTCCGCTCCTCTTTTGGTCAATGCCTCCTGCAAAAGCAGTCCTTCCATATCATTATCATCGACCAGCAGAAAACGTTCGCCTACGAATGCGACCCTTGGAAGTGCTTCACGGATCTGTCTTTCTTTTTCCCGTTCTTCCTCCGCCGCTCTTTCAGCCGCTTCCTCTTCGGTTTCTTCTTCCAAAGCCCCTTCCTGTGCTAACCGGTACTCCCGGACGGTTTCCTCCATCACTGCATTCATACGCCGCAACTGTACATTATTTTCCCGGTGCATATCAGCCGTCTGTCGCTCATATTCATACCAGGTCCTCATATGGATCGCTCCGACCGTACCTACTGCCAGCACTAACATGATACATGCAATGATCACAACCGTAACCATCCATGAACGTGACACCTTCTTCTGATAATCCGTCAATACACTCTGTACCACTGCACACGGCGCCTGAAATACGAGAAAGAACTCCGTTCCTTCTAATGGCTGGTAATAGAAATATTCTGCATTTTTTCCTTTATATAGGGTAACACAATTCTGTCTGCCTTCGCTGAAATCCTCTGTGATCTGTGCATATTGTTCCTCTCCGATCACCGACTCATCCAGATAGTGATCAAGGATATTATAATTGCGCACAATACCCTCGTTATTATCCAGATCCGCATATGTTACCATGCTGTCTGCATTTGTCACATAGAGTTTTGCCTGTCCCCCGTATGCGGAATCAATAAACAGATCATTTACCCTATTTGTATTATAAATAAACGCTATGACTTCATATTCATTTTCATTTACATAGAACGCTTCATATTTTTTTGCTACAACAAATATTTCTTCTCCGTTTCTCCAGGTACAATATTGGACAGACTGACCGCCAACATCAAACAGAGTGCCCTTTGTATCACCCAAATCCAATGTTCCTGTTTTGCCATCATCACAGATATATTTTCCGGTATGATCAACGAATACGATATCCCGTACAGAATCATTCTCCATAGCTATAAAATAATCTTCATAATCTGCCAGTACAACAGACCTCGTTTTGCCATCAAACAGATAGTTCTCAAGACGTTCTGTTTCTTCATACATTGAATTAATCTGCATTTGATAGGAATGTTCTACCTGTTCCATCATTGCTGCGATCGTATTCTTACTGGATATATCAACATATTGTTCAAATTTGGAAAATACATTCCCACCCCAGATAATAAGCGCTATCAGAATAGCACTAAATAGAAATAATAGAAATGCAACTTTTTTATCCCGTTGCGTTCTGACATATGTTATCTTACTCATACGTTTATAGTCTCACCTTCGAGACCGTCCCCCCTTTTTCTTTTTTCCGTTTTTCGAAAGACCTTATCTGGTTTTCTTCCATCAAGATCTCTCTAGCATTGCAATTACTATAACCGATATTTCGACATTGTGCAACTATTTCTTTTTTCAGTTAGAATTCATTCACTATATTTCGACATAAGCAACAGAGAAAAGCACCCTGATATGCATTTCTGCATACCAGAGTGCCTGACCTTTACTTGTTGTTTTTATAGATTCGTTTTATTTACGATCTGCACGATCATTTTTCTTTTTTACAACAATCACTGTTACAACTCCTGCTGCACTGAGCATAAACAGGATTACAAGTGGCATAAGTGGAGCATCATCGCCGGTTTTTGGTGTATCCGGTGGAGTGGAAGGTTTGTCTTCCGTTGTCGTGATCTCCGTAGTGTCTTCTGTCTCAGTTGTATCTTCTGTTTCAGTTGTGACCTCTGTTGTATCTTCCGTTGTGGTTGTAATCTCTGTTGTATCTTCCGTTGTAGTTGTAACTTCTGTCGTATTCTCTGTTGTAGTTGTCTTATCATATGTATCGACAAATGCAACATTTACTGTTTCATCTACAACTACTGTTGCTTCTGCTGACTTACCATCTTCTGAAGGCCTGTTCCTACTACGTATTTGATGCTGCTTGTTTCATATCCATCAATATCATACTGTATTTCTTCAATGGTATAAGTTCCAGCCGGCTTATCCAGTTCTAATGTATATTTCTTTGTCGATACATCATACTGGAAATCGGTCAGTGCATATGTCTCGGAATTACCCGCTTCGTCTGTAATCTTGAACTTGATCACATTTTCAGCTTCTGCCTTATCGACATCACCAACAACGGTCTTTGTTAATACAAGTTTACCCCTTGTGCTGGTTCTTGTATTTGTAATTGTAATCTCACCTGTTGCAGGATCTGTTGTTATGCTGTCGGTATATTCCTTAGGTACATTTACTTCCTTGACCGTATACTGGATTAATCCGTTTGCATCATATTTCGGAAGATTATCCCAAGTCTTTGTCCAACCATTGCTTTCATCAAGCTGTACCGGAATTCCTGATATAGTTGTTCCGGCATAAAGCTGTACCGTTACAAATCCAGGTCTCTTATTGGCCTTGTTGTTATTATCGTTCCATGCTTTCTTAACAGTTACGGATGTGGTCAGATATGTATATGTATTTGTTACGGTTGCATTGACAACTGTATCCTTTGTTACATTTACATCACCTTCGCCACTGACTGTCAGATCATAATTCGTAATTGCTGTTCCGGTTGGAGCTTCGCTTACGTTGTATGTGCCTACCGGGATGTCATTGATTGTTACGCTTCCGTTTGCCGGCACGCTGATTCCTGTCTTGGTTGCTGTTATGCTTCCATCCTCTTTGACATATTCTCCACTTGCGTTTGTTACGTAGATCATGAATGTCTTGCTGGAATCAAAGGTATATCCCGCAACTGCTTTTGCTACAGTTAAGCTTCCCTTATCCTGGGTATAAGTGTTCGTTACAGTTGCGGTTGCTGTCGCATCCTTGGTGACGGTGACATTACCTTCCCCACTGACTGCTAAGCCATAGTTTGCAACTGCTGTTCCGGTTTGCTCTTCGCTTACGTTATATGTGCCTACCGGGATGTCATTGATCGTTACGTTTCCGTTTGCCGGTACGCTGATTCCTGTCTTGGTTGCGCTTATGCTTCCATCTGCAAGAACATATTCACCACTTGCGTTTGTTACATAAATTGTAAAGTTCTTACCTGCTGCTCCAAAGTCATATCCTACAACTGCCTTGGCTACCGTCAGGCTTCCCTTATCCTGTGTATAAGTGTTCGTTACGGTTGCTGTTGCTGTCGCATCCTTGGTGACGGTGACATTACCTTCCCCACTGACTGCTAAGCCATAGTTTGCAACTGCTGTTCCGGTTTGCTCTTCGCTTACGTTATATGTGCCTA
>NZ_QUEV01000002.1:0-57499 GCF_003478225.1 Clostridium sp. AM54-37XD | reverse complement strand
TTGATCGTTACGCTTCCGTTTGCCGGCACGCTGATTCCTGTCTTGGTTGCTGTTATGCTTCCATCCTCTTTGACATACTTTCCATTTGCATCTGTTACATAAATTGTAAAGTTCTTGCCTGCTGCTCCAAAGTCATATCCTACAACTGCCTTGGCTACGGTTAAGCTTCCCTTATCCTGGGTGTAAGTATTCGTTACGGTTGCGGTCGTGGTTGTATCCTTAGTTACCTTAACATCCCCCGTTCCGGTTACTGTTAATGCATAACCAGCTTTTGCTGCATCCGTTTCATTCTCGGCTACTGTATAATCTCCAACCGGAAGATCCTTGATCGTTACGCTTCCATCGGCCGGTACTTCAATATATACCTGAGAAGTACTTTCTTTGCCGTCCTTATCGTAATACTTGTTTGTTGCCTTATTTTTTACTGAAACCTTATAGACTGTTCCCGCTGTTGGTGTATAATCACCGCTTACTATCTTTTCAAGCTTCAGATCGCCCTTCTGTGGTGCAGTTGAATTATCAAATCCTAAGGCACTTGCAGAATAAGTTCCTGCAATCGGCGTACCATCCGATTTATATTTCTTAACTGACACATTCTTCGTATAAATACCCTGGGCTGCATTTGCATCAACATCAAGAGATATAATATAGAAAGAAGTGTCGTAAGTCATTCCATCGACAGAGCCCTTCTGCTCTGACACCTTATAATAGAAGGTCTTTCCTATATCTGCTGTTGTATATTGAATCTCACCAAAGCTTCCGGCACCGGTCGTTTTGCTGGAGGTGGTCTGTCTGTTGACACCGCCTGATTTTCCACTGTATACTACTTTTCCGTCCGCCATACTTGGAGCATTGATCTCCAGCAGATCAAATGTAAATTCTTCATAGCTCTGCAGAGAATCTGTATCTCCATCTACCGTTTTCTCTACTGTAAAGCTGCCCGGCTTGTTCTCATAATACAGATATCCGCTGTTAAACCGCTGATCAACCCAGCTTGGAGCTACGACATCACTGCTGCTCTTGCTGACCATGAAGTAATATGGCTCCTTCTGAACAGAGAAACCATCATCCGCCGTCTTTTCATACAATGCAAATACCTGATCATATGGAAGTCTGTTGATTTCCTTAGTTCCATCTGCGCCTAATGAGATATTACTCATAACCGGAGCAGGCTCAATATCTTTTATCCATTCGCCTGCAGCATTTGTCTTACATTTATATAATGCAAATACTGAACCATTTAACATCTGCATCTGATTGTTGCCATTTGTCCAATATTTATATAATGTAATAGAACCATATATTGATTCTACGCCCGCATGTGGCTCCTGAACAGTTGTTGAAATAGTTGAACTTGTTGATCCCTTTGAGCCTGTGTAACCTGTAAGGCTGAAGCTGTTTGATGCATTTGATGCATCCAGCTTTCCTCCAACCACCTGATTCACTTCTGCACGGTATACAAGCTTTAATGCTTTGCCATCCGGCAGATTCATCTTTACTGTTCTGCTTCCTGCATCATAGGAGAATGCACAGTTTGATGTGATATCTGTCCAGTTGGAAGCATCCTTTTCCGGATTACCGTCTCCATTATATGCATAGACATGGAGAGAGTCTGCCTGGAACAACAAGGCACTTCCCATTGTATCTTCTGCATGGATCGTACCTCCATTTGCAAGCTTAGCCGCATTTGTATTGACATATACGGTATATTCTACAACCTGATCTTTGACAGATGTTAATTCGCCGTTGTTCTTCTTCTGTTCCAGAATATATACACCTGACTTCTTGACTGTATCTCCAGGTGTGATCGTATTTGTTGTGGAGCTGCTTCCCTTGGATTCTCCGTTGTAGGAAACCTCTGCATTATTTGTAACATTGATCGATGCTCCATTCTTAACATAATCTGTTAATATATCATCTGCTACCGATGCAGAATATGTAATCTCTGCCACATACTTGGTAAATGAAGTATTCGATGCTACATCTGCTATACCATCCAATATCTGCTGTGTAACAGGGATCGAGTATGTGATCGTATGTCCGCTGATGCTTCCCGTGATGGCTGCTGCACTGCCATCTGCCTGTGATACCACTGGTTTGCCCATTTTTTCAGCTGCAGCTCAGCATCATCATTAAACTGCAGCGTATCAGGCAGCGTATCAGTAACTGTGATCACATCGCCAACCTTCAGATCATCGGAAATCTCAGATAAATTAATAGATAACGAATAATCGATCGTATTCAGTTTTGTTGTGCTGACCGTTCCTGTCTTATCCAGACTATTTGTATATTTATAATTTGCTTCTGCATCCGCAGAGAACTTTGTATCATTCTTATCCTTATAAGTCAGATTTGCATGGTTAATAAAATTTGCCCCATCTGTAAGATTTTCCGGCTTGGTAATAATTGTAACCTCTATAACCTGTCCCTTCTTTGATGCGATATACGCATCATCAAATCGGAACTGGATACCCCACTGATCTGCTTTCGTGACAGAAGCTACAATTCCATTTCCGGCTACCAGAGAACCATTGTTGATGACATTTGTTCCCTCAATATCCACATTAGACACAAATGACTGCCAGCTTCCATTTGATTTATCGGATTCATTTAATGACACTTCTGTGATCATATCTGATGCAGGTATATTGATCGATATCTTCCATGTTAATGTACCATCTGCATTTGCTTTTACAAATTCCTTATCCAGAATACCCTTGCCATCTGTCTGCATGGTACCAGTCTTTTTATATTTCGTTCCATCAAAATCTACATCTACATCATTTGTAAGCACTGTCGGAAGTGCAGAATCCAAGGCAGTATCTGCTACATCCGTTGTATATGTGAATTTGTATGTATCACCATTCTTTGTAAAGTCACTAAGCTTCAGATCAGCAAGGCTTACCCCTGCCGGAAGACCGGAAGCTGTAAGATACTGTCCTAATGTATCCCTGATCGCTACATTATTAATATCAAAGGTTGGATCCTTTGTCAGATCTCCCAACTGAAGCTTAACTGTCCATGTGATCGATGTCTTCTTGCCGGATGCATCCGTGTTCCAGGTTCCGTTCTTGGACAACGATGGTTTTCTGATATTAAGCCCTGTTGTAACACTGCCTGTATCCTTGTCATTGTCCTTATTCGTCTTATATTTTACTGAGAACTTATTGTCGAAGATATTCACATCACCTTCCGCAAATGCCTGCTTTACATCTGCTGCACTGACTGTTACATCATAGATGATCTTCGCTGTTTTTGCTGTTTCATCCTTCGAATCAAGAACCATGCCTGACATTGCTGCCTGTGCATCTGACCAGCTTGTGTAACCGGTTCCGTTTACCTGTATATTTGATATATTCGTAAGCGCAGAACCCATCGTCTCTGTTGCATCCCCAAGCGTAACCTTGCCATTATATGCTGTGACCGTTACTTCATAGGACTGTGTGATAGAACCATCCGGATTCCATGTTACAGTACCCTTGCTCTTGTTGGAGCCTGCATAGCTTTCTGACTCATTCAGATCAACATTGACCGTAAAGCTGGCATCTCCGATCTTGATCGTTCCTTTATTCTCTGTATCCAGATCAGTATCTGCAAAATCAACAGAGCCATCAATATTTGCCCATCCATTGATCTCACTTTCATCCAGGAATTCATCTTTTAATGTAATATAACATTTTCCGTCCTGAATATACCAGGTACCAACATCAACACCGGTTTCATCATACAATTCTGTTTCTGCATAATCATTAATCGTAATTCCCTGTGCTGCCAGATCTACATTAAAACTCTTAAGTCTGGAATTATTTGCGATTGCCCATTTGAATGAAACTCCAACCTTATCACCATTCTTAACATTGGAATCGTCTGAAACCGTAGTTCCATTCACCTTGATCGTGAAATCACTAAGCGTCAAGCCATCCGGATTTGCCAAAGGAGTAATTCCCTTTTCGCTCTCCTCTGCATCTGACGCTGTCGCCGGCTGTGCACTGTTTCCAGCTTTTGCACTGGTACTTCCAAGACCTGTTCCACCGCTGACTGGTGAACAAACTGAGAAGACCATGAGCAATGCCAGTAAAAGCGCAACTACTTTTTTGCTTTTCCTTCCCATTCTCTTTACCTCCATTTGTTGTTCTTGTTCTCTTTATTCTTTGTTGTTCTTTGCTCTTTTGTTACTTCCTTCAGATATATTATTATACGCATCTCTTTAATTTTGAGCGCAAGAAACTGCTATACCTGAATATAGATATTTAATATTATACACAACCGGGTCTTCATTTCAATATTTTTTCACCTAATTCTTTATAAATATAACCAGGAATCCCATATTTCGTTTATTCCGTAAAGAAACGCTCTCTTCGCATAACAAATTTCTGGAGTTTTTTACTTTATAAGACAAACTTTCCTATAAAGTAAAAAGAGCCGCTCCCCATAATCGGGAACGGCTCCTGTATTGTTGTCACATTTTCTATCTCTGTTGCTGCAGATATTCTGCAACTCGTCTGACTGAATTACCATCGCAGTCAGCAAATACATCTTTTCTAAATACTTCCAGCTTCTGATAATCATATGATTCAATCTGTCGGATCTCATTCACCAGATCTTCTGCAGACTTCACGATCGGACAGAACATTTCATTTGCAAATTCTTCTGCTGTTATCTGAATGCTGTCTTTTTCTATGAATGTCTCATAATCATATGCAGATGAATACATCGGTTTTCCAAGCAGCACACTCTCAAAGAATAAAGCACTGTAATCTCCTACGATCACATCGGCTGCCATCAGCAGTCTTCGTGCCGGAATCTCTTTTTCGAGCACCTTGCAGAAACCAGGGATCTCGTACTGTTCCAGGTTCTTTTCCTTCTGACCTGCCTGATCAAAATGAAGCACAACCATGTACTTATCCTGAAGCGCTGTCTGCATTTTGCTCAGAGAAAGCATCGCCGTCTTTCTGGTTTCTTTATCTTTTCTCCAGCTTGGCATATACAGAATGATCTTACGTCCATTCAGCTCCGGTATCAGCTTCATAAGTGCATTTCTGGATTCCTCTATCAGCTTCTGGTCAAAATACTGATCCGTATTGCAGCTTCCCTTCAGTCCACAATAAACATTTCCATTTCCGGAATAGGTCTTACGGAACAGATCTTCCTGTCCTTCAGACGGAATCTGAAGCACCGAAACCGGATTCTGTGCAGCAAGATGCGCGCCCTTTCTCTTCCACCTAATCTCATCAACAGCCTGAAGTTCTTTCTTATATAATGAAAATGCAAGCTCTGGCAACATAATCTGCTCTGTTTCCTCCCGAAGTTCACAGCGACACAGGATTGAAACAGGTTTTGAAGTCACAATATATCTTGCTGTTGCAAGCTCCCTTGCTAGTAGCAGAAGATCCGTCTTTTTCTGATCCAGCATTAATACCTTACAGGAGATCTTCTGTTCCTTCAGATATTCCTTCAACTGGAACAATGGATCATTATTTGTGAGTGCTCTTTCAGATAACAGAACGATCTGATCTACAATATCCGTTTCCGGAACGACCAGCTCATATGCCTCTGCAAATTCATCCGCAACCTTCTTCAGCTCCTGATATTTCTCATAAAATTCTTTATTCTTTTTCTGCTCATCCTTTGTAACCAGATTATCGTAATCCTTGTAATGTGCAAGCAGATAATCACGCACACGCTCCATGGAATGTCCGTCGCAGTTTGCAAACATCTTCTCCCGGAACTGATCCATCTTCTGATAATCATAGTGATCGATCTGCTTCAACTGATCCGCAAGCTCCTGTTCGGTTCTGACGATCGGGCAGAACAGGTTCTGATCAAATGCATTTGCATGCAGGGACATATTCAGCCCCTTGATGATCTTCTCATAATCATAGGCGGTCGAATATGCCGGCTTACGCAGAATCGTTGTCTCAAAGAAGGAATCTCTGTAATCACCTACGATCACATCACTTGCTACCATTAAGGCACGGATCGTCATACCATTGTTCTTGTTAATACATTTACTGAAGCCTTCTACTTCCAGTTCATTCTTAAATCCATTCTTGCTCTGGATCACATTCAGGCTGACAACCACACAGTACTTATCACCGATCAGTTTGCTTAATGCCTGCATATTGAAGATTCTCGCCCATATGCTGCTGGAATTCACTCTACGAAGCGTTGGCATGTACAGGATAACCTTTCTGTCTGCTGTCTCCGGGAAAAGATCCTGCAGCTTCTGTTTTGCCTCACTGATGAAGTCCTTATCAAAATACATATCCGTACTGCAGTTTCCATACAGAACTTCCCGATCCATTTCCTTTGGCGAGAACTGCTTATCAAATTCCGCTCTCTGATGTTCCGATGGGACCTGAAGGATATCCGTATCATTATTCAGGACATAATCAAAATATTTCTGCTTCCATTTGAGGAAATAGCGAACCTCATACCCCTGATTATAAAGGTTAAATGCATTATCACGAAGCATGATCATATCTGTTCCCATTCTGAAGGATGTCCGACAGAACAGGTGGATCGCTGCCGGAACAATAATGTATCTTGCAGATGCAACAATCGCTGCAATCTCTTCATCCGTCTTTTTGGTGTTACCCATACGAAGCAAAACAACCGAAAATTCCTTATGTGCTTTCATCATTTCTGCCATCTTGCCAAGATATCCGGATGTAAAATTCTTCGCATTTGTTACAAATACGATCTTGTTCTCAATACCGTATACATCCGATGCCTCGTCATATAATTCGGCAAATCGCTCTGCACGCTCCTTGATCTCTTCGTATTTCTCTTTGTATTTTCTGTTCTCTTCCAGTTCTCCTTCTGATAACAGTCTGCCGGAAGCATATCCATCACCCGGCATGATCTGGTACATCTCAAAATACCGTCTCTTTACTTCTTCCGAAGCACGGGTTACAGACATGGTGATACTCGTCGTAACACTTCCCATTCCACGGGTTTTCTCCTTCGACGCAAAGCTGTCTAACATCTTCATGGTAAATGGCGGTGCAAATTCACGCTTCTTACCATAGAGGGAAATCGAATCTACCAGTCCACCGATCTGCTCAGCAAATTCCTCATTTTCCAGATTATTTCTATAATAATTCAATGCAAATTCATACAGCATCCGGTCTGTATCTTCCGGTGTATGAAGTGGAAGCTTCGCATACTGATATGCAAATTCCGGAAGAAGTCTCTGCATGGAGTCAAACAGGCTCGTATCGTGTGGAACCGGAACAATGATCGGCTCTACCCTGCCATCTACTACCTGATATTTCTCAATACTCTTATATGGCATATTTGCAAAAATGCCTTCCATAAAGAACTGTGCTGTATTATTGGTTGTAAAATTATACCGTACGGAATGACCAATCGTCGGAAGTACCGTTCTACTGTAATAGTAAGGTACATCCACTTCTTCCCCTACAATATCATGCCACAGTCTGACAAAGCAGTCCTGTGTATAACCTCTGCCCCAGTATTCCACAAAGGCAAATTTCTCTGTCCGGTCAATCTCCTGCTCCAGATATCTGCTGACAAGTACACGTTCTTCTGCTCCCTTTTTCATCAGATACTGATTATAGCTTTCGGACTTTTTAAATATGTCGATCAGACCATTTAATACTTTCTTATCTGTAAAATTAACTCCATCCAAAACAACCGCCGGGAAAAACTTACGGAACTGACGGTCTGTCAGATCCATTGCTTTTAACAGCTTGTCCTTAGAAGTGATATTTCCAAAACTGCCATATGGCTCCCAGAATTCACGGTCAACCTCATGGATAAAAGAAGGGATTCTCCATGTTCTTCTGGATGCATAGATGTATTTTGTCTTTACGTTAAGTCCCCGCGCCTCAATGATCGCATCTGCAATCCGTTTTAATGGATGTCCGTCACGGGAAATGAAATATAACGTCTGATATCCTCTTCTGATTGCATCCCGAAGCGCCCAGTCTACATATGGAACCATGCAGATCGTCACAAATGTGGATACAAATTCATCTCTTGTATATACTGCCTTTGCAGCCATTCTGGTCTGAAGTGCAGCCACCAGATAGGAATCATACGTTCCAAGCTGTTCTACCAACTGTGTCTGAATATCGGAAAATTCCGGTTTTGTAACCTGTCTTACTTCGATTCCGATCTTTCTTGGTGGATTGTGGTCGGCAATCGGATTATCACCATAATGAACCCACTTCTTAAAATCATAATATGGTTCAAAACTTGCAAATACTTCAAAGAATAACTGCTGTGATACCTTCTGGACTCCATATTCACAGGACAGATACAGTGGCAGTTCTGTCAACATCGGATCTGCTCTGCGGAGCATCTCAAGGATTACATCCTTCGGCAGATACATATCACTGACCAGAATAACCGTATCTTTCTGTGCCAGATATTTTTTAATCATATCGATCTGCTCCGGCAACGGGATTACATTGTCATATTCACATTCCAGTTCCCAAGCCTTTAGCTTCTGTACCTGCTCATCTGTCAGATTATATACGGATGCCATACGGACAAAGATCTCATCAAACTGGATCTCAACCTTTTCTGATTCGCGAAGTGCAATTGATTTATTATAATATTCTCTTACATTTGCTTCTGATGTTTTACGGATTGATGGATAATTCAGAACAAGCGCTCTTGGGAACCCTCCATCCTCCTGCATTTTTTCCTGTACATAGTAGAAAATGCCAACCGGATCGAGTACCTTTCTGGAAAACAGCGTATCAAAGATATCAAAGCTATACAGAGTTGGAAGCTCTACCTTCTCCGGTACAAATGCGATCGTGCTGTCAATGATCTTATCCATACTGTCTGAAGTAGAATACTCCCAGTACAGCTTACTGATCCGATCCAGACTATCGCTGATATCGTCTTTCTCATATTCCGAAAGTGCCTGAACCAATTCATCAAAATTCTTACATTTTCGGCCCGGTGTAACCTCATCATAATCCATCGGGAAATCCAGATCGTCATTGTCAAAGTCAAACGCATACCGCAGGAAATGCTTGCAGCCTGCCGCAATAAAATCTGTAAATATAGAGGAATAATCCATGATACACAGATCAATCTTATCTAAGATCTCATAGAAATCATTGGTATTATCCCAGAACAAAAGCCATTTACAATCTGCATATCTCTGCTTTGCCCAGAGGAAGCCCTGTTCCTTTTCAAGCAGCGGATGCATCTTAAATATCATCAACAGATGCTCTTTCTCACATACCTCTATGATACGGTCAATATCCGGAATTGCCTTTGAGAACAGCTCACCATCCGGATTATTCCGATACGTTGGTGTATATGCAACAATCTTGGTATCCTCCGGAAGCCCCTTCTGTCCGATCAGATCATGATCATATGTTTCAATCTTCTTATAATTCGCCTGATACAGGCATCTTGGATATCCGGCTCTTACGATCTGCTTCTCCGTTAATCCAAGCTCCGCCTTTGCTATATTCTCGATAAATGCAGATGGTGCCAGATATAATTCATAGGTACGATAATATTCATTTCTTGCAATATATTTCTTTGCAAGCTCCGGCAGTAAACGTCCTTCTTTGATCTTACGCTCTACAACCTTTACACCGCCAACACCGTGCCAGAGATTCAGATACTTTGCTTGTTCCAGTCCATCCGGAATAAATGCCTTTACCTGCTCAGAAACCAGTACGCCGGTATAGCTGATGATTGTTTCTGCCTGAGGTGTTCCCATGCGATATGCATGAAAGCCCATACCACGGATCATCTCGATCAGTTCTACATCATCACACAGCCAGTATGGAACAATATCTTTTCTATAATTATTGATATACAAAAACAGATATTTTGGATTCCCCCGAAAATCATTACTGTACTGTCCGGCACAGAACGCCCATACCTTGTCCTTTTCTTTTCCCGCGCAGATCTGGTGAACCTCGGCTACCTCTCTCGCATTTTCCTCATCGATCAATGCCTGCTGACGTTCCTTTTCCTCCAGGCGTTCCTGCTCCAGTGCCTGTTTTTCCTGCTCTATATCCCGTTCTTCTGTTTTAATCTCTATTTCAAGTTTTTCATCTTTTTTATCTGTATCTCTACTAAAAAACTTTTTCAATCCGCCTAAACGCATCTCTTCCTAACTCCTCTATTATTTGTAAACATAATTAAATTTATTATAAATCATATCCCTGTTGTATACAAGTACCTGTTATATTTATTAAGATTCCACCTATGTACAAGTCGCTTCTTTTGCTGTATGATTATTTTTACATATTTGACTTAAAAATATATTAAAGAGGGTTTTATCTATGAAAACAATTACAACAAAAAAGAAAAACACATGGGATATCATCTCCGATTACCGTGGTGTTCTGATGGGAATATCTATTATATGCATTATAGTATTTCATTATGTGGAAGACTGTGGCATCTATCACGTCCACAAAAACGGATGGGTAGAATTTTTCCGTAACTATATCACCAGTTCAAGTGTAGACGGTTTTCTTTTCTTATCCGGTTTTGGTTTGTACTACGCAATGAAAAAGCATCCGGATATTTCCCAGTTTTATAAGCGGAGATTTACCAAAATCCTGATTCCATATTTTCTGGTATCTATACCCGCTCTTTGCTGGAATGATCTTTTCTTTGAAAAAACAGGAATAAAGGCATTTTTTTCTGATATATTTTTCTATTCATTTTTTACACGGGGAATGGCATGGTTCTGGTATATCCTGTTAATATGCTTTTGTTATCTTATTTTTCCATTCATATTCCGGGTATTGGATAAAGCGCCAGATGAAGAATCCGAACAAATGCGTCTGATCAATCTTTTCACATTTTTCACTATGATAGCCATAGTAGTCCAATTATCAAATAAAGGCTTTTTCAGCAATATCAATCTGGCTTTATTACGTATTCCATTTTTCTGTCTTGGCTGCTTTATTGGTAAATACTCCTATGAAAAGCGCCCTATATCCTATGGTACATATGGTTTGATGCTTTTATCTTTATTCGCAATCCAATTTCGGAAGGGCAGCAAAATTATATTTGCGCGATATTCCGCTGCTTTTCTTAATATAAGTGCATGTATCTTAATTGCAATTCTATTTGGTAAATTGAAGCGTTTTGAGAAATTACATAACTGCATAAAAAAGTTTTTTGAGTGGTTTGGCAAATATTCCCTGGAATTATATCTGACGCACGTTACTGTACGAGGCATTATGAGAGATTACGGCTACCATACCTGTTATGGACGATACGAACTGATCATGGTTACTATATCCATCGTACTGGCGCTGATTTTAAACAGATTGACTAAACTTATCACCAAGATCCGTATACCCACTATTCATCATACAAAATAACAGGATCTGAATTTTAGATTTTAAAAGGAGAATGAGTTTTCAATACTCATTCTCCTTTTTACAAATATTATTTCCCTTATTATGTATTTCATATATAATATATTTTTATACCGAATATAACTCATGAAGAATTGTAATTGTCTCTTCTTTTTCAAATGGAAGTCCTAATTGTGCCAATGGAAGCATCTCATCTAACACTTCTTCTAAAAACGCTGCAATACTTTCTTTTACCAGACCTTCAACTTTTATTTTGGAGTCATTTTGAACAATCTGCATATGCTTTAAATTTTTCTCGAAATGTATCTATCCCAACTACCATGCATATTCCTCCAACATTTCTTCAATCGAGCCTTCAACTCTTTCATCTTCCACGTCTGATAGGGACATACATAACGATATAGGATCTACCATGCCATTTTTTGAAAACCGATCAGGATTATATTTCCAAAATTCAATTCTTATCATATCCTTATTATCTTCCCATCTTTCATCTATTTTTTTAAACGTATATTCTTTTGCCATAGATTTATCAATGGCAACACTTTCAATAACCGAAGGATTCAACATCGAATAATTTGAAAGAGCACTTTCGCCTGATACGGGTATGCCCGTAAATTGATTCAGATTCTCTACTACAAATGACTTCTGCACCGGATTGATCAGATACCGTTTTGCTTTTATAAATAATTGATAGCCACTATCCTCTGTCCACATATAACATTCTTTTCCATCTGCTTCCTGACATATCAGTCCCATCTTTTCTAATTGTTCACTGGCTCTTGTAATTGATGTCTTTGTAACATTCAGATATTCTGCAGCCTGTTTTTTCATAACTTTCTTATTTTTGCACTCGTATATTAAATACAAAAATAAGCTCTGTGTAACAGGCATCATTTTTTCAGTTTTAATTTCTTTCTTTTTCCTGAACGAATTGTGTATTGCAATCCCCAAAAATGGAAGGTACATCTGTTTATCATCCGCCACAAAAGGAATCCGATGCCCAATAAGTGCATCCCGCTGAGCTCTGGTAATATTTTCAAACCAATATGCAACAGGCAGATTTGTCTTTTCTTCATATTGCTTTTGCTGTTTTTTTAAAGCAATTACGCCAAATTTTTCAGAATCTGCCAATTTAACTAATATAAATGGATTTTCTTTATCTGACACCTCGTAAATACTTCTTTGGGACAGCATATAAACCGGAAGTCCCTTTATTTTTTCAATTTTCTTCATTTCAAAATCAGTTCCAAACATTTGATTAATCGTGTTTATCATAAAGTGCCTCCTTTAGTAACATGTTTTTATATACAACAACATTTTATCAGTTATTGTTCAAGTTTTTTGTAATCAAAAAAAGAACAGGCCATGACAACCCGTTCTTTTTCTTTATCCGATATTCTTTTATCTTTCCGAAATAATATCCGCATACCGTCCGTTCACCGCGCGAATTAAATCATCCGGCTTTAACATGATCTGTTCGCCGAGGCGTCCACCGGATACGATCATCTGAGGAAGTGTTTCCGCACTTTCATGGATCACGGTCGGATATGCTTTCTTCATGCCGATCGGCGTACAGCCGCCGCGGATATAGCCGGTAACCTTGTTAATATCTTTCACAGGAAGCAGTTCCAGATTCTTCTCGCCAACCACTCTGGCTGCTTTTTTCAGATCGATCTCTTTGTCGATCGGTAATGCAAATACATAATAGCCCTGACTCTTTCCAACTGTTACGATCGTCTTAAAGCTCTCCTCATAACTCTGTCCGAGCATATCTGCAATATGCACACCATCAATGAATTCTTCACAGTTATATTGATTGAGCGTATACGGAATCTTCATACGATCGAGAATCCGCATCGCATTTGTCTTTGTCTCTTTTCCCATCGTTTCTTATACCCTTACACACTCATGAATATTCAAAACACGTTCAAGCCGCACTGTTAATGCATTCGCTGTAAATGGTTTACAGATGTAGTCTTCCGCTCCTGCTTCAAAGCATTTTGTCTCTGAATACTCGTCTGTAACTGCCGTCAGGAAAATAACCGGAATACCCTTATATTCCTGATTTACTTTCAGTCTGGATATCACATCATATCCATCCATACCCGGCATCTTCAGATCAAGCAGGATGACATCCGGATGAATCCGTTCCAGAACACGGAACGCCTTCTGTCCATCATTCACGGCTGATACTTCAAATTTGTCCTCCAGGATTCCCTGGATCATATCAAGTATCATCTTATCATCATCTATAACCAATACTGTTCGTTTCACTTAAGTATCCTCCTAATATCCGTTTCCAGTTTTTCTGCCAGTTCATAAGCTTTATCCATATCATAATCCGAAACATACTGATACAGCTTATCGAGTATTCCATAATACTTTGCACCCATTTCATCTGCTAACTCCGGTATCTCTATCTTGTACAATCGTTCCAGACAGGTGCATGCAGCTTTCTCTTTATACTCAAAAACAGCAGTTTTTAAATCACTGATGATCGTAAACATCTCCGTTATCTTTGTGACCGCTTCTTTTTCTATTTTACCATCTGTTTCTATATTCGCAAGCCATTTTTTTATCTGTTCCAGAAGCTCCCGGTACTGGCTTACTGCCTGGTCATGATTCATCTGAATATACGCCAATGCCGTCTGTGGATCCTTACATGCTTCTTCCAGTCCTGCAGCGGCTGCCGCCATAGAATCTGCACCAATGCTTGCGGATATTCCCTTCAGGCCGTGGATCGTTATATCATAATTAAAGATGTCTTCTTTGTTCTTACATTCTTCAAGCTTCCGGATCCGTTCTTCACTTCCATCCAGATAAGTCTGCAGCAGACTGATATACAGCTCTCTGCTTCCGCCAATATAGGATAAGGCTTTCGCGATATCAATTCCCGGTATGCTCCATTCTTCTGCCTGCTGTAGATCCGGTGTGCCGTCTGTTTCCTGTCCTCCTGTGACAGTATCTCCATTCCCGTCTCCACATTCCGTTACATATTCCTGTGGAAGATTATCTTTAATGATCTGTTCAAAGCGTTCCGGATTGATCGGCTTCGACAGATAACCGCAGAAGCCAGCATCCAGATACGTTTGCTTTGCTCCTGATAATGCATTTGCCGTAATCGCAACTGCCGGTATATCTTTATAAATGCCGCCATCCATGGTCTTCACATGCTGGAGCATCTCGATTCCATCCATTTCCGGCATCATATGATCGATCAGCAGAAGCTGATAGGTATGCTGGCGGATCAGTTCCAGTCCTTCTGCCGCACTAAGTGCCGTATCGATCTGAAGTTTTGTATTCTTTGCAAGTCCAACCACGACCTTCAGATTAACCTCATTATCATCTACAACCAGGATCCGGGCATCCTCTGCATGGAAGGACTCCTGATAACAGACCTCTTGATGAAGCTGTTCTTTATATTTCTTTCTGTAATCCCCGATCTGTTCTTCATTTACGATCTCCTGTCCAACCGTTGCCGTAAATGTGGAACCTTCACCATATACACTGCTGACTGTAATATCTCCACCCATTGCAACCAGCAGATTCTTGGTGATCGGAAGTCCAAGTCCTGTACCTTCAACTGAGCGGTTCCGCTTCAGATCCAGTCGTTCAAAATTTGTAAACAGCTTATCCATATCCTCACTCCGCATACCAATGCCGGTATCGGAAACTTCAATCGTCAGGTTCTGTTTATTATCCATAACAGTTCCTGTGATATAGAGACGAACTTCACCCTTTTCTGTATATTTTACTGCATTTGTTAAAAGGTTCATAATAATCTGTTTGATACGCACCTCGTCACCCTTCAAATTCTCATGCAGCTCCGGTTCTACATAGATCTTAAGTTCCAGCCCTTTTTCCATAATACGCTTCTGGATGGATCGTTCGACATCCTCCACAAGGCTGCTCAGCGAATAGTTCTCATTCACCAGATATACCTTTCCGGATTCAATCTTGGACAGATCCAGAATATCACTGATGATCGTAAGCAACGATTTACCGGAATTCTTGATATACATAGCGTATTCCTTGATATGCGGCTGTCTGCTCTCCCGGAGCACCAGCTCATTCATACCCAGGATCGCATTTAACGGAGTCCTGATCTCATGTGAGATGTTTGCAAGAAATGCGGACTTGCTGTTCGCCGCAGCCTCTGCTTCTTCTGCCTTCTGTTTCAAACGAACCTGAAGCTGCTTGTTCCATGCGATCACCACAAGAAGCATCAGACTTCCAATCAATATGATAAGCAGATCCATAACCGTCTCGCTGACATCGAGTGGATCTGCCTGTGATATATAGCGGCCGGCAAGAACCATATACAAATAATAAACGATGGTACTGATCAGCATAAATATATTCAGTTCCATCTTCTGGTACAATGACACAACAACGGCTGCCGCAAGAAACATATCAGTCAGGCGGTTATGTTCACCCGGTACCAGTCCATACATCGCAACGATTGCAAACAGGCAGCCCGACATACATAATCCATGTATCTTTACCGTAGTCTTTCTGATAAAAGTCACAAGAAAGCTGACCAACATAGTTGCCAATGTCACAACAATGAACACCGGAGCCTTCTGAAACCGATAAAACATCATAATAAAATATGTGGCAAAAAGGATATATACATAAAATACAACCTTTTTCACCCGCTTATCATCCTGCAGAACAGAACCAGAGGCATAACGCTCAACTCCGATCGAAGCTCTGCCTTTTTTTCCCGTCCGGTATACACGGACAAACAGGTTCATATAAAGCATGAAGAATACCAGCAGTACAACAGCCAGTGTCACCGCAGAAGGGATTGCATTTTTTGCTGCCAGTTTGCTGACTTCATTCTTATCCACGATCGCAACCACATACCAGTTATCCAAGATTGGTTTCACAGATATCCATGCACTGTCTGTCTTATAGCTGACAGTACCTTCCGTCTCCGAAGCAAGTTCCTTATCAATATCTGAAACATAATTCTCATATGCACCCGTTCTGTGATATATGCTGTCCAGTGTTTTTCCCATAAATGCGGGATTCTCCCCCGCAATAATGCTTCCGGTCTGATCAACAATATAGATTTCACCCGCTCCTGCATCCAACTCTTTCAGAAGATTTGACAGATCCTCCAGATCAACATCTACACCGATCAGGTTCGAACCGTCCCGGAACATACGTCCGACGGATACCACCTGCCGGTTCGTCTTCATATCCAGATATGGTGTCGTAATCGTAAGTTCTGTACCATTCTGCTTCATCTCCTGATACCAGGAACGATCCTCGATCCGATATCCCTCTGGCTGCTCCCATGCAGTACTCAGCATCAGTTCTCCGTCAATATATCCATAAATCCCCAGATACTGCATACTTTCTTCATTTTTCAGATAATCGGTCTGTTCGGTAAAATACGCACGGAACTCATCCATACTATATCCCGACTCATGCATATACTGCACTGTGAAATAATTCACTGTCAGAATATCAATCGCATCCGACAGGCAGTTCTGACAGGACATAGCGGCATAATCTATATTATTGTTCATCTCATCATCCACCTGCTCCGTTGTCTCCCGGATCTCTCTTGCACAGAAGATCAGGATCACGCCTGCCATAAGGATCACAAATATACTTATATAAAATACCAGTCTTTTATATGCTCTTTTTACCATCGTTCACACTCCCCGCCTCTTATCCGCATTTATACCGTTCCCGATCAGGATCTGTCTGCTAGATTCCTGACTCAAGCAGTTCTTTCAGATGCTCCAATCGCATCTCAAACTGCTCATAAAAATCCCGGTTCTCCTCATATCTCGCAACATACATGATATTCAGAATATACATACACATCTGCTTGATCCGTGCATCCTTACTTTCTTCTGCCCCGTCCTGCATACGGATCCGTGCAAATGCCGCCTGCACCTGCTTCTGAAAATTATGCCACGCATTAATGTACTCTGTATATCTCGGCAGATCCGGTGTATCGATCCATTTTGATACCTTGACCTTCACCTTGCCTGCCCGATCACATTCGTGGATCTGAAGAAAATATTTGAATCCGCCATCCTCATAATATCTGCCAAGCGGAAACAGTCTGCAGAATCCCGGCCTTGCCGCATGGATCCCACATCTGCCTTCTGCATTTAAAAAAGTACATGTTCCATTTACCATCTTGATATTTGGAAGGATCAACCCATCTACAACATTTAGCTCTATCGTATCGGCAAGCAGAGCTTCAAAACTCTTCCCTGTCTCCTTTGTCAGTCTGCTCACATCCAGCGGATCTAAGATGATGGAATTTCCCATTCCCTCACAGCAGGCATGACACCCTTTACATTCATTGCAATATGCTTTTACCATATCCGTCTGATCGTATAAACGACCATCCGATATCTCTTCCAGACTACAATTTCTAAGCATGCTGTTTTACCTCACACAATACTCCATATTTTATCTTGATCCGGTCCAGTTTCAGCAAAAATGGCCGGGCCATGATCCACAGAAACAGAACCGTCGCAAATCCCTGTACCACATCAAACGGAAAGCCGGTTACATACGCTGCCACGATCATCTTAAGGTTCACTGCCGGCTGCCACATGATCACAGATGCCGGATTCATGATACCGCCATAGATCAGAATACAGCACAGGCCGCCAAAGATACACAGGCCAAGTTTCGTCACATTCTGACTTCTGACCCGACTGTTATTAAATACAAGCCCCGCCGCAAAACCAACCAGGCCAAGTGAAAACATCTGCCATGGTGTCCACGGTCCCTGTCCAAATACCATATTCGATACCAGCATCGTCACCGCTCCGGTCACAAATCCGGTCTCACATCCAAATGCTACCCCGCTGATGATCACGATCGCCATAACCGGATTAAAATTCGGGATCATAAAAAATGCTGTTCTTCCGACTGTAGCAAGCGCGCACAGAACTGCCACCGTTACAATATCCCGTGCTCCCAGTGCCTTTGTCTCAAAGGCTGTGAGAAACGGTATCATCATTTCGATCAGAACCAGAAGAGAAATAAAATAATACTTCCGGTCTGACAGAACCGTCTTGCCAAACCAGATCGTTCCTGCCACTGCTGCAATACAAAGAACCGTTATGATCAATTTTTTTCTGCTGATCCGGTTCCTTCTGCGCAGGTCAATATCCTGATCCCTGTTTCTTCCGACCGGACGCAGCAACAGAATATATATGACCGTTGCTAATATAAATATACCATACAAGATCAGATATTGTATACCTTCTCCGGTCACCGTTCCATCCTCAATCAGCCGGGTCAGATCCGCCTGTGTCATTGTCTTATAAAAACAGAACGCCATGATAACCGTTGTAAGTAGAAGTCCCAGTTTTCGGACAAATGACATTTTTTCCGGTTTTTTCTCCTGTATTGATATCTCGCTTTGAGTGCCGCTTCCTATCCGGTCTTCTTCCTGCTTTGCTTCGTCATTTTCCTTCCTGTTCCCGGTATCTGTCCATACAATTCCGTCATCTATATCGTCATCCGGTTGATCCCAAGCACCGGTTTTACCATATGCATGCAGAATATCCTCAACCGTTACAGCGTCCCGAATTGTTCCTTTTGCTATTCTGGCTGCCGCAGTCGTATAGAATTCATTTCCTGAAAAATAATCGTTTGTTCCCGCAACCGTTGCCACTCTGCCATCAAAGATCAGACAGATCCTGTCAGCCGTTTCTGCACAGAATTCAATATCATGACTTACCATCACGATCGTATGTCCGGAAGCTTTAAGCTTCTTCATCATATGCGAAAACCGCTTTTTAAATGCTGCATCCATGCCCTTTGTCGGTTCATCCATCAGTATCACATCCGGAGCAGCAAGCAGTACCTTTGCAAGTCCAAGTCTCTGCTGTTCTCCCCCTGACAGATCATATGGATGCTGTGTCAGTACAGGTTCCAGCCGGCAGAAATGAATACTGTTCCATATTGTCTCCTTCGAAATCTCCTGCTCCACCACCTCAAATGCCCCATGCCTGCGGATCAGTCCCAGTTCCTCTCCAACGGTATTTGCAGTAAATAACAGCTTGGGATCCTGCGGAAGATATCCGATCCGGAGTTGCTTCTCCCGCCGGATCCTGCCTCTGTCCGGCCGGTAGTTCCCTGCGATCAGGGATAACAATGTTGACTTTCCGCATCCATTTGTACCATTTATGGCAAGGATCTCCTGCCGCTTTACCGACAAGGTAAGTCCGGACAATACCTCTTTCTCCATGGATGGATAATGAAAAAATACATCCTTAATATCGATCACGTTCTCCGCTGTCTGGTTTTTCCCTTGTGTATCCGCCCGCTCTGCCTGTCCCTTTGCTATCGCCTGTTCATGGTCTTCATCATACTGCCGCAGCCATTCTCTGCCCTCTGCAACTGTAACCGGACAGTCTAAAACTCCATAACCTGACAATCCAAATGCGATCCGGCATGCCGCAGGGATCTCGATTGCCGGTGCATTCTGTGCCAACAGCACCACGCCATCTGCAATGCTTCCATCATAGATCACTCTGCCATCTTCCATCAGAATGAACTGGCTGCACATCGGCCAGATTTCCTCCAGTCTGTGTTCTGTCAGGATCACCGTAGTTCCAAGTTCCCGGTTAATACGATACAGGCACTGGAAAAATTCCCTCGCTGCCATTGGATCTAACTGGCTTGCCGGCTCATCTAAGATCACCACCTCGGGCGCCATTGCCATGACTGATGCCAGGTTTACCAACTGCTTCTGTCCGCCGGACAATTCATTTACCTTTTTGTGAAAAATCCCATCCAGACCAAAGAATGAGCACATTTCCGCTACCCGCTTCTGAATAAAGGCATTATCATATCCAAGACTTTCCAGCCCAAATGCAAGCTCATGCCATACCTTATCCGTTACGAGCTGTGCATCTACATCCTGTACAACAAATCCGATCTGCTCTGTCTGTGTACGATTTTCCAGTTGTTCAAGACTTTTTCCCTGAAAACAGACCGTTCCCTCCCGTTTTCCACAAGGTGCCAGAACGGATTTCAACTGTCTGAGCAATGTCGTCTTCCCACTTCCGGAACCACCTGCAACAATGACAAAGCTTCCCTTTTCTATAGAAAAGCTGACATTCTTTAATACCGGCTTCAGATAAACATCATCCCTCTCCGATGCTATATCCGGATATGCAAATGTCAGATTATCGATCTCATATAATTTCATCTTTTCTTCCTTTCCCGGATTGCCTGATACAAATGCATCACACATGGCAGGCTTACTAATAACAGATAGCCTGCAAATACCGCAGTTCCCATTCCGTCTGATCCATTTCCTGTTATATCCGGATAATACTGCCAGTCAATCACGCCCCGGATCATTCCTGCCGCAACAAAGCTTCCCGTTGCCAGAATCACGACCAGACAGCAGCCATCACTTTTTCTAAAATGAAATAATGAATATGCTGTCCTGCCTTTTAACCCATATCCCCGGCTCTTCATACTGTCACCTGTTATGACCGCCCGTTCTAACGCCCAGGTTGCTGCCGAAGAGATCACTCGCATACCGGTTCGAAGCCGTTTAAAATATTTCCCAGGCATCACACAGCCTGCCGCTTTCTGTGCCTGATATACCTGCCGGATCCTTGCGGTAAATTCCGGCAGGAACTTCAACGTCATAGACAGAACGATCGACAGATACGGTGCCAGCCGCCCAAACAGATAGATCATTTTATCAGAAGTCATGATCCTGTTGAAGGATGAGAACCAGCACAGTACTGTCACCAGCATTACAGCAGCCGCTATACCATACAGAATAGATTCGAGCGTCAGCGGATTGCCGGACGGCAGATACCGCAGGATCGTCACCCCCTGATGACTGAATGCCGGATTAATGAGTGCCGTCAATATCACAACCGGCAGCATATAGCGCAGATTCTGATATAGTGCCCGTCTGCCATTCAGGCAGATAGAATATGAGACCGCTCCCAAAAAAGCGATCCCTAAACTAACCGGATGAAGCGACATCATTGCAAATCCGATGACAAATATAAAATATATCAAATTCACGATTGGATGACTGTCTGCAAATGCATCCCTTCTGATCTTCTTCACCTGTTTCTCCTGTCTGTTATTCAAAATATGGATTTCCTACATCTGCTCCAAGGTCACAGGTGTATTTCCATTCAATCTTATCTCCATCTTTCAATACATATTTTGAGCATCCAAATGCCGGGAACTTCCCATTGACACAATACTCCCAACCGGATAATTCTCCGCAGTCAAATTCATACAGATTATGGATTCCCTCAATGTAGTAGCTTCCGTATAATGCAGTAAAGGAATATTCAAGCTGTATACTCTTTTTTTTCGTGATATCCTTTAATACATCAAATACGGTCTGTCCCTTTTTAAATTCTACCTCGACTTCCTTCAGGATCCAGCCATCGGCAGGTACACAGGACTGCTTGCTCTTATCTAACATATTCCAGTTTTTCAGAATATTATCGCAGTTAATCGATATCGTGCAGGTATATGTCTGCTCCTCGGCCGGCTTCTGCTCTGTCGTTTCCGATTCTTCCGTTGTTGCAGGCTTCTCCGGTTTCTGATGTGACGGTCGTTCCGTCGTTGGAGCTTCTGTCGTATTCTGCCCTGGTTCTTCCGTCGTTGGCTGTTCCGTTGTTTTCGGTTCTTTTGTTTCAGTCGTTTGTTCCGTCGTCGGCTGTTCGGTCAGAACCTCTGTCGTCCCAGAAGAGCCTTGTCCATCTTCTGTTTCGGAGCTGTCATTTGCAGCCGGACTATCCGCCCGTTTATTTTCGGTTCCGGTTTCACCTGATGCCGTTTCCTGTGTATCTTTATTTGCCGGTTCTTCTGTTGACACTCCTTCTGATGTCTCATCTGTACGGTCTGCATCCTGACTATCAGCGTCCTGACCGTCTGTTGTTTCCGATTCCGTCACCGATGACTGTCCGGTTTCCTCCTGACCAGTTTCAGTTTCTGCCAGTTCGGTCGAATTCCGGAATTCCGTATGCTGCTTTCCAAATCCGGAAAAGCCTCTGGAACCCGGTGCATTTCCACCATACCAGAATGCCACGGTAAGGATCAGCACCACCGCTAGAATACCAATTATTTTTTTTATATTTTTTTTAATGAACTTCATATGCTGCTGCTTTCTGTCATACGGTATTTATTGTACCTGTAATTTCTGCTTTCCGGGCATCTGCATGTTTATTCATCTTCTACGATCCCGATCATGCCCGGATATTTACGGTCTTGCTCCAACTGCTGTAATACTTCTTTTTATTCACCGTTTTACAGCTCCGGATCCGTACATAGTATTTCTTTCCGGCTTTTAATCCGGTTATAGTCTTTTTCACGGTTCCGGCTTTTTTTATCGCGATCGTCTTTGCCCCCTGCATGGACGCCTTCGTTCCATACATGATCTGGTAACTGTTCGCCTTCGTATTCTTCTTCCAGGAACACTTCAGTCTGCCTTTTCCTGCCTTTTTCACTTTCAGAGCCGGCTGTTTTACCCGGTATATTGTGTGTATGGAACTGTATGCTCCATATACACCATCCGCATACGCCCGTATCTTATATGCGTATTTGCTTCCATTTGTAACTTTAGTATCTGTAAAGGAACATCCATTTGCCGCCTTTACCGACTTATATTTCTTCCAGGAGCCATTTCCCGCTTTACGATATATGATATATTTCTCTGCGCCTGTCGTCTTTTTCCATTTCAGCCGGATTCCGGTTTCTGTATTTGTCACCGAAGAAATCACCGTTGCCATCGGTGCGATCGTGATCGTTCTGCTTACGCTTCCGGTATAATCACCCTTACCTTTTACTACGACCGTTGCCTTGCCCGGCATTTTATTATTCTTATATGTGACTGTATAATCTGTGTCTTTTTTTAAAGTGATCGTTGTTCCATCCAGCTTTTTACAGGTAACAGTCACTGCAGGTCTGATCGTCTTTCCGGTATATATGTATGCGGTCTTTGAAATGGTTACGCTGCAATCTGTCAGATCCATAACACATGCTTTATCCGCATCTGTCATATCATACAAGGTTGCCTTTTTATTCTGGAACCTCTGATACGCTACCAATGCGTAAAACGACTGCTCGGTCGCCATCTGATTGCCGGATTTTTCCGTGTCTACATGTTTAAACATTCCGGTTGATGATATATAAAAATACAACAGACCATCCAGCACAGACTTTCCATTTTTTACAAAACGACTGTCCGTTCTTCCATCAATTCCAAGACTGGATAAAGCCACCAGCACCTGTGCCGTGCTTTCTGCATTCTCACTTCCA
Organism: Clostridium sp. AM54-37XD; assembly: GCF_003478225.1. Taxonomy (NCBI): domain Bacteria; kingdom Bacillati; phylum Bacillota; class Clostridia; order Eubacteriales; family Clostridiaceae; genus Clostridium; species Clostridium sp. AM54-37XD. The sequence continues at coordinate 33,854 of NZ_QUEV01000002.1, read as the reverse complement.
TATGAACTGTATGCTCCGGAGGTTTTCTGCATATCTGAGAGAACTTGTATGTTCCGGTCCACTGCTTCCCTGATCTGCTTCTGAAGTTCTGTTCCAACAGTTATCCGTCCGGTATAATATGGTGCAAATGCCTGCAATGCCATTGCTGTCACATCCGGATCTGCCCCCTGTGAATCACTTTTCGTCAGATTAAATCCACCATCTGTAAGCTCACTGCTTAATATATAAGATAACAGTTTTTCTCTGGATACCTGGGCTGTTGTTTTACCCGATGTGATCTGCGGTATCTCATAATTACCGGAATCCAGCGCAATCAACGCCCAGATTGGTCCATTTAAGCCCTGTTTTTTTACATATGTCATATCCGACAAAGCTGCTGTCAGATCATACCCTTCTACGTTTGACGCATCTATCCCCATAGCAGTCAGTGCAAGAATGGCTCTGGAATTTTCCGTTCCCTTTCTGCTGTCGAGCTTCAATGGCACAGTCTTTGCACTTCCACCTGTAGTTGTTCCATCCGCAGATGCCTGTGCTTCTCCGGCTGCCTGTAATACCCGTACCAGATTCTCATAATAGGCACGATACCACAATACATTCTTCCGTCCATAACGGCTTTCTCCGATCACAGCCCACTCGCCACCGATTGAAGCATTTGCAGGGCCATACCAGTCTACGACGGAAGTTCCGCCTGTTTCATCTGCCACTTCCACCTTATAGGTTGTCAGCTTTTTCTCGATTGCAACAGACGTTTCCTTCAAAGCCGCCTTATAATCAATAGAAGTATCCGAAGCTGCCTCTACCCGACGAAGCCCCGCGATCACACCTGTGCCTGCCTGTTTGCCAGTTCCGTCAAATGCTCCATTCACAGCAACCTGTCCAAACAAGGAAACAGCCATCACCATTACCAACATATAACTAACAATTTTCGTCCAACGCGATCTATACATTTTCTCTCTGTTTTCTTTTATCTTTCTCATTCTAACCTCATATCATTTCAAAATACATCATGCCCTGCAGCCATGATCTTCATAATCTTTCTTAACAAGTTTTCCTAACAAGCTCATCCATAATGCTCATACATAATACCTGATTTCGCATGGAAATCCCTTATATCAAGCCTATACTAGCAATTATAAAACAATGTGTCAACAGCGAGGATCTGGCAGGGGAACACAAACAAATGTAGCTATAAAAAACGCCCACGCCGTGATCAGATATTTCTTTTGGCAGACCTTGTCTCACGTCGGTCCTTGATGAACCGCTCTGCGGTGAATTTAGTACCGCTACGTGAGACACAGAACGAAAGTGTTCTGCATAAAGAAATGATCTGATCACGGTGTGGGCTTTTTTTATAATATTATTCTTCAGCCTGCTGCTTCATGAGCTCCTTGAAGAACGCATCCTTCTCCGGATAACGTTTCCGCATGAACACCGGCTTATTGTTCTCATCCAGCAGACAATGACAGGATGTGCCGACGCACCGAAGCTCTCCGGTCTTCTTGTCATGTACTTCATAGGAAAATCCAATACGGATGCCTGTGTACTCTGCAAGCTTTACATAGATCACAATGTTGTCTCCATATCTGGACATGGTTTTGTATTCCGCAGATACCGACAATACCGGAATAATGATATTGTCGTCCTCGATGGTCTTGTAATCCCATCCAATCTGCTTCATCCAGTCCAGTCTCGCTTCCTCAAACCATCTGATATAGTTAGAATGATGAACAATTCCCATTCTGTCAGTTTCATAGTAATAAACCATACGCTCATATGGCTTAATTTCCATATCTATCATTTTATGAACATCTCCATTTCCTGCCTGCTTCTCACAGGCTATGTCATTTCATCTGCCTGTAATCTATCCCAGCAGATAATCGTCCGGACTTATTTCCAGTCTTTCTCTTTGATCTCTACACGTCTTACCTTACCACTGATCGTCTTTGGCATCTCATCGACAAATTCGATCACACGAGGACGTTTGTAGCTCGCCATGTTCTCCTTGAAATAACGCTTCAGCTCTTTCTTCAGGTTATCATCGCCAACCGTTCCTTCTGTCAGAACGATCGTTGCCTTGATTGCCTGTCCTCTGGTTCCATCCGGTATAGCTGTAACTGCACATTCCAGAACATATGGGATCTTCATAATCTCATTTTCAATCTCAAAAGGTCCAACACGGTATCCGGCAACCTTGATGATATCATCCACACGGCCTACGAACCAGAAATATCCATCCTTGTCCATATATGCGGTATCACCCATGTGGTAATAACCGTCGTGCTTAACTTCTTTTGTCATTTTCTCATCATTATTATAAGTAGAGAACAGACCATATGGTTCGCCATCTGCAATCTTAATAACGATCTCACCGGTCTCATCTACATCAGCAAGTGTTCCGTCCGGTCTCATAATGTGAACATCATAGAGTGGGCTTGCCTTACCCATGGAACCCGGTCTCGGTGTTGTATTTTTCAGATTTCCGATCGCAAGTGTAGTCTCTGTCTGACCAAAGCCTTCAAAGATCGTAAATCCTGTCATCTCTTTGAATTTATAGAATACTTCCGGATTCAGGGCTTCTCCTGCGGTTGTGCAGTAAGTCAGTGCGGAAAGGTCGTATTTGCTCAGATCCATCTTAACAAGGATTCTGTAAAGGGTCGGTGGCGCACAGAAGGTTGTGATCTTGTACTGTTCTACAAGCTTCATGATATTGTCCGCACTGAATACATCAAAGTCATAAACGAAAATACAGGTCTCGCATAACCACTGACCATAGAGCTTGCCCCAGAGAGCCTTACCCCAGCCGGTATCGGATACTGTAAAATGAATACCATCCGTCTTTACGTTATGCCAATATCTTGCTGTAATATAATGTCCAAGTGCATACAGATGATTATGTGCAACCATCTTTGGATGCTTGGTTGTTCCTGATGTGAACATGATGATCATGGTATCATGTGCATAAACTGTATCTTCACCTGTCGGACGTGCAAATTCTTTGCTGAATGAAAGGATATCTTTATCAAATGGATGGAAATGCTCTCTCTCACCATTTACGATAACCTTGATCACCTTATCATCCGGATCGATGGCTGCCATTGCATCCGGAATCTTGTCATCAGCTGTACATACAACAGCCTTTACATTTGCAGCTTCAATTCTGTATCTGTAATCTTCTACCTTTAAGATATTGGTTGCAGGAATTGCTACAGCTCCGATCTTGTGAAGTGCAAGAATCGTAAACCAGAACTGATAATGACGCTTTAATACCAGCAGCACTCTGTCGCCCTTCTTGATACCAAGGCTCTTATAATAATTTGCTGCCATATTGGAATACTCTTTGATCTCTTTAAATGTAAACTTCTTTTCTTCCTTATCTCTGGACACATAGATCAACGCTGTCTTATCCGGTGTCTTTTCTGCTAATGCATCCACTACATCAAATGCAAAATTGAAGGTCTCATCATTTGTAAATTCAATCTTGCTTAATACACCATTCTCATCAAATGCTGTCTTGACAAACTTTCCGGCAATTCCTTCTTCCGGTTTTAACTCTGTTATCATACTGTCTGTTCCTCCGTAAAATAATGATCTATATAATGAAAAATGTGTTTCCTTTTTTCACGTTTTTGCAACTTCGTTCTCGGTTTTTTCAGACTTTATTCTGGGTTTTTCGTTAACTTCAAACGTAGTTTTGAAAACTACTTTACCTATAGTACCATATTTCACTTATCTGTCAACAGTTTTTTGCAGTTCATTTTTACAAAAAACGGGGGAATTATAACTACAACCAGCTAATTATATATTGACTTACGTCGATTTCTATTCGCTGCATATGCCTGATTCGTAAATACTCCTGTGCCAACTCGTCCTTCGGACTCAAACAGGCACTCGTATTTACTGGCACTATGCATCTCATTACGAAATCTTTGGTAATGTCAATATATAATTAGCTGGTTGCAGTTATATTCCACCTTTATTATAATTTAGAAATATCGCAGATAGATGCAGACCATCGAGATCAGAATAACGATAACGGATGCCGGAGCCGATACCTTACAATATTTGCCCCAGGAGATCGGATGACCTTCTTTTGCCGCGATCGACATTCCGACAACATTTGCCGATGCCCCGATCGGAGTCGCACTTCCACCGATATCTGTACCCATTGCCAGTGTCCATGCAAGAACCGAGAGATCCACACCTGTCGATGCTGCCAGAGTCTTGATAACCGGGATCATGGTTGCGGCAAATGGAATATTATCTACAAATGCACTTGCGATTGCGGATACCCAGATAATAATAGCTATCATTACCTTGGCATTTCCATGGCTTACCTTCCCGATAAATCCGGCTGCCAGTTCCAGAATACCGGTCTGCTCCAGACCACCGACTACAACAAACAGACCAATAAAGAAAAGGATCGTCTTATAATCTACATTTTTTAAAATATGTCCGATATTCTTTCCTGATGTCAGAAGAACCAGTATTGCTATAAACAGACCGATAAATGCAACTGTCAGTCCGGTCTGTGCATGTGTGATAAGTAAGGCAACCGCACATAAAAAGATCACACAGCTAATGGCAAATGCCCGTTTATCCGTGATCGCAGATACCGGTGATGGACGATCTTTCTCCGAAGTCTGTGACGCCGAAGATGCCGTGAGTTCTTTCCTGAAACAAAAATAAAAGTAAAAAATAATAACCACCAGTGAAAGTACCGCCATCAGGCCGGTATTTGTAATAAAATCGGAGAACGAATACCGAAGGGATGTTCCGACAATGATATTTGGAGGATCACCACACATTGTTGCCGATCCACCCAGATTTGCACAGAAGATCTCAGACAGGATCAGCGGAATCGGATTAAAGTCCAGAAGCTGCGCCAGTTCCACCGTAACTGCTGCTAAGAACAGGATAACCGTGATACTGTCAATGAACATAGCAAGGACAAATGACATGATCATGAATGTAATAAATATCGGAATGACCCTATACCGAACGGCTTTCGCGATCGTCATACATAGCCAGCGAAAGAAACCCGCCTTTGCCATACCTTCTACCATAACCATCATTCCCGCAAGAAAGATAATCGTGGCCCAGTTGATACCACCCGTACTCTCGGATGAGGCTCCTGCCTCATACCAGAACGAAAGTGTAAAAATGTTTCTGATATTTAATGTTTCAAGTATCGCATCCATGCTGTGCATTGCTACACCAAATACCAGAACAAGTGTTGCCAGTCCACATACCAATGTGATAACATGACGCTCAAATTTTTCAGATATGATCAATCCGAACATAACTACAAAAATGGCAAGTGCCAAAATCTGTGCTACCATGCGTGTAACCTCCATCGAAAAAAATGCCGCCGGGCTTATTTTATGTTTCGTCTGGCGACATTTAATTTTCTTACTTTCTTCTTTATTTTCTTTTGTTGTCAATAGTTTCTGCTTTTCCCTGTAATATCAGAAGTCCCCACATCCGATATTACAATTACCTTCTTATATCTAACGGATCATATCAACCGTTTCTGCATTCTGTTTGTCCAGATTGTCCTTGATCAATATATCCGATGATTTTGCAAGTGCTGCATTTCTATCACGCATTGCAAGATTTGGATCCCGGTGTCTCGATGGACCGCCGACACAGCCACCTTCACATACCATACCTTCGATGAAGTCTTCTGGAAGTCTTCCGACCTTCATCAGCGTCAATGCTTTCTTGCATTCGGTTATGCCACTGCATTTGCATACAGATACATCACCGGTACAGCCAAGTTCTTTCATACTTTCAAGAACTGCTGCGGTTACACCACCTGCATTTGCAAATTTCTTACCATAGATACTGCCCTGATCATCCGTATCTTCTTCCGGCTCCAGCTTTACACCCTTTGCACGAAGCATTGCACGGATCTCACCATAAGTCAGTGCATAATCTGCAGTATCCTTCTCTCCTGACATGGATTCCGCTTTCTTCGCGATACACGGTCCAATGAATACAGTAACTGCACCCGGAAATTTTTCCTTTATATAACGGGATGCTGCACACATCGGTGATACTGTCTCTGAGATCGCATCCTTTAATGTCGGGAAATGCTTCTCAATATAGTTCTTAAATGCCGGACAGCAGGAGGTTGTCTTCTTCTCCCCCTTCTCCTTGGCTTCGATCCATTCCTTCGCCTCATTCATGGCAGTCATGTCCGCTCCAAGTGATACATCTACAACATCATAAAAACCAATCTTCTTTAAAGCGGTTCTCCAGCTTGCCATCGTAATATCTGCACCAAATTGGCCGATCGTTGCAGGTGCAAGCATAGCAAACACCTTAATATCTGAACGCATCTTCTTAATGATATCCACGATAAATGTCTTAGAACCGATCGCGCCAAACGGACATTTATGGACACAGGAACCACACTGTATGCATTTGTCCTGATTGATCACGGCAATACCGGTACCATTATCGGCCACCGAGATCGCATCCACAGGGCAGCTCTTCATGCAAGGTCGTACCAGATCTGCGATCGCATTATAAGGACAGGCTTTTGCACACTGCCCACACTCTTTACATTTAGCTGGATCAATATAGGACTTATCCCGCCCCATGCTGATCGCTCCAAACCGGCAGGCTGCCTGACAGGCTTTACCCATACACTTCTGACAGTTATCTGTTACTACATATCGGGAGATCGGACATCCTTCACAGGCGGAATTAATGACCTGTACGATATTTCCGTCATCTTCAGCACCCGGTGCTTTACCTTCCGCAAGCCGGATCCTCTGTCTGATAACCTCTCGTTCCCGGTAGATACAACATCGAAATGCCGGCTGCGGTCCCGGAACCATCTTATAAGGAAGACTGTCTCTTTCTTCCTCCAATCGTCCGGCATACGCAAGCTTGGCAACTTCATACAATACTTCATGTTTTACTTTTAAAAGCGTCGCATCGTTTGTTATCATTTTTTCTCATTCTCCGTATTCTATCTTCCGTATACGCAGTTCTTTCTGCGCATATTTTCTATTATTATGACTTTTTTCTCAACTAATTCTTCCTATTAATGTATACCACATTTTTACCACAAAAGGAAGCGATTTTGTCCAGTATTCCATATATAACCAAAATACAAAGAATGACTGTAACGGCATACGTGATCAGATATGGAACATAGCCATGCCGCAGATAAACAGACAGAAATGGAGAACCATTGGACGGATAACAGAGGAACATAAAATTGCAGCCCCAGATCCTGTTTATAACATAGACAGAGGGGACAACTGTAAACAAGAACAAAAAGATCTGCCAGATCCTTTTTATAGAAGGTTTGTATCTGCCGGATGTCAGAACAAGCACCGGAATGAGCACTAAAAGTCCATGTATCAGAAAAGAATTGATGTGCATGTAATTAAATAACGGATATCTGGTCCAGTCCGGAAATAACAATGCCGCCATTGCACCGGGCATACTGATCACGCACATAATTTCTCCTAGAAATTCCCGGTGGAAAAATGCAAATCCCAATTCCACAAAAATCGCCAGTCCGCACATCTCAAACGGAAGATATGATATCCCCATCTCCCCGATCCATATCAAATAAAAATCCTTACCTAATTCCAGACACAGACATATCCCCGTCAGTATTTTCAGGATCCTGTCCTGAACAGCAGCATCTGCCTTTCTATAATAATAACCGATCACTATACATACAAATATAATTCCAACCAGCCAGCCTATATGAATCCATCCAAATAACGAAAAACCACCTTGCTCCGGCAGCTCATCCCAATATCGAAAAAAATCTCCAAACATACCTATATCATCTCCATAACCAGACATTTCATGCGATATAATGAGCAAAAGGTGCTTCCGTATATCCGCGCCATGGTCTGGCGGTGTTATAAAATATCATTGCGAGGATTTCGTCGTGAACTGCGCATTGTCAGTAAATGCGGGTGCTTGTCTGAGTCCGAAGGACGAGTTAGCACAGGAGCATTTACGAATCAGACATGTGCAGTGAACAGAAACCGCAGTGAGATATTTATAACACCGCCAGACCACGGCACGGATATACGGAAGCACCTTTTGTTATATTTAAAAAAGAAAAGAGCCACCAAAATGGTGGCTCCAAATGAGGGGGGAAAGGATTCAAATATATGAAAAGCTTTCGTATTGTATGTTACAGTATATATGTGAACATTTCATGAACGATATGTGAACTATTTATGTTTTCCATGTCAAAAAAAACGACAAATTTCTGTTAATAATCACGGAAATCTGCCTATATTTGACATGATACCGTATAATTTTCTATTTTTCGTTTTCATTTTGTCCGCATCGCACACTAAATTCTGAACTTTTCAATTTTTATGAAAAAATAATCCACTCCTTTTTTATCTATGCTATAATACTCACAAATATTCTTTTCAGGAAGGCGAAACATCATGTATAAAATTGATTTTAATCATCCAATAAATGTACATTTTATGGGAATCGGTGGTATCAGCATGAGCGGACTTGCCGAAATTCTTATTAAAGAGGGTTTTAAAGTCACCGGTTCCGATATGAAAGCATCCCATATGACAGATAAACTTTCTGACATGGGTGCTCTGATCAATATCGGACAAACCGCAAGCAATATTACAGATCAGATTGACCTTGTCGTATATACAGCAGCCATCCATCCGGATAATGAAGAATTTCAGGCTGCAAAATCCAAAAATATCCCTATGCTGACAAGAGCACAGCTCTTAGGTCAGATCATGGAGAATTACAAATACTCCATCGCGGTCAGCGGTACTCATGGTAAGACAACCACAACTGCCATGCTTTCTTATATTATGTTAGAGGCCGACGTTGACCCGACAATTTCCGTTGGCGGAATCATCGATGATATCGGTGGAAATATCCGTGTAGGTTCTTCTGATTACTTTGTAACAGAAGCCTGCGAGTATACAAACAGCTTCCACGCATTCAAACCATACATCAGCATTATCTTAAATGTTGATGCGGATCATCTGGATTTCTTCAGCGGCATTGAAGAGATCGCGGAGTCATTCCACACATTTGCAACAAAGACTCCTGAAAACGGAAAAGTCATTGTAAATGGTGATATGCAGTATTTTGATACCGTAACAAGAGATCTGAAGTGTCAGGTTATTACTTTCGGCGAAGATCCAAAGAACCATTACAGCGCTGCAAATATCCGCTTTGATGAATTTGGCCGCCCAACTTATACCCTTGTGATCGACGGAAAGGAGATCACCGACATCACACTTCATGTATTTGGAAAGCATAACGTATACAATTCCTTATCTGCTATGCTGCCGCAACAGAGCTTGGCATCGGAATCGATGCGATCAAAGCAGGTCTGCTGCATTGTAAGGGTGCAGAGCGGAGATTCGAGTATAAAGGAACGATCCTCGACAATGTAAAGGTCATGGATGACTATGCACATCATCCAACTGAGATTGCTGCAACCCTCGCCGCTGCAAAGAATACAGACTACCATGAATTATGGTGTGTATTCCAGCCTCATACCTACAGCAGAACATATGCCCTTTTCGATGACTTTGCAAAGGTCTTAAGTGTCTGTGACCATGTTATCGTTGCTGATATCTATGCGGCCAGAGAGAAAGACACAGGTCTGGTATCCTCGAAGCAGCTCGCCGAAAAGATTGCTTCTTATGGAACCGATGCGTTCTATCTGCCATCCTTTATGGACATCGAAAATTATTTATTGAAAAATTGCAAAAAAAATGATTTGTTGATAACTATGGGTGCCGGAAATGTCGATTCTATCGGAAATGAGCTGATAAAAAAATAATTATCCACATTATCCACAGAGCTGTGTGAAGGAGTTTTCCTCATACAGCTCTTTTCATTTGTTTACATAAAATTTACTTTCTTTTTTCACAAATGCCCTGTTTTAGCACCTGTTCCCGATGTGTTAGTAACAAATAATTTTTTTATCCAAAACTTCTCCACATTATCCACAAAATCAACATCCCTGTCCATTTTTCCAACCGACTATTTGTTCTATTTGCAATTTAAAAAACACATGCTATAATGTGAGCACTTCTTGACCAGAGAAGGTTTGGAGACATCCAAAAGTTATGAAAGGCGGGAAAAGTTACCATGAGTTACATTACAATTTCAACAGAAGCAAAGGAAACATTTTCCCTGGTATCGAATCATTTTATTGATTATTATATGACCGAAGCAAATGGCGAATTTGTCAAGGTCTATCTATATCTTATCCGACTGTTGTCCTCAAAAGCACCGATCTCGGTAGCTGATATTGCAGATCATTTCAACCTTACAGAGAAGGATATCTGCCGTGCGATCCGGTACTGGATCAGCGAGGACGTATTACGTCTGGATTACGATGCATCCGGCCAGCTTACAGGTATTACCCTTCTTCCTCTGCATGAAAAAACAAAGGAAGAGGCAGACACCTCCCTGTCGCTCGACAGCATCTCTTTATTAAAGTTTCCGGAAAAGAAAAAGAAGCCTGCTGTTCCAGCAGCAAGCAAACCGGTACATACCAAGAATACCATATCAGGACCGGAACCGGTTCAGAAACCGGCGCCTGTATTTCCGGAGAAACAGCCTTACTCTGCCGCCCTTGCAGCAAAGGCAAAGGAAGATGATGCATTTGCCGACGTGATATTTGAAGCAGAAACCTATTTCAGAAAAGAATTATCGGTGAATGATATCGAGATCCTGATCTATATTCACGATCAGTTAGGCTTCTCCACCGAGATCATGGAATATCTGATCGAATACTGTGTCAGCATTGAGAAACCGGATCTCCGTTATGCAGAGGGCATTGCCAAAAACTGGTATCAGGCCGGCATCCACACACTGGAGGAAGCAAAGGAAGCTGCTGAAAATGGCAACCCATTGTACCGTGCAGTCTTTAAGGCACTTGGTATCAACCGGAAAGCTCCAACCACAGGAGAAGTCGCATGGATGGATTCCTGGAATAAGGAAATGGGCTTTGAACTGCCGGTCATCATTGAAGCCTGCAACCGTGGAATTGCACAGCATCCTCACGATGTAACATTTGCCTATATCAACGGTATCCTGAAAAAATGGCAGCAACAGGGTGTCAAAACAGTCGATGATATTGCCAAGGCAAGCACAGAATATCACGAAGCAAAAAAACGAAATACATCACAAAAATCAAGTCAGTACAATGCTAAACCGAATGCTTTCAATTCATTCCAGCAAAAAGACATGTCGGCTGAGCTTGATGAAATGGAGCAGTTGTTCCTAGATGAGATAAATTCTCACTAAATAAGGATTATGTGTAATTATGAAAAATATAGATTATGATAGTATATTGTCAGGCTTTCAACGGAAGCGTCTTGAAAATGAAATTCTGGCAGACAATAGAAAAGCTGAAATATATGAAAAGATTCCTGAGATAAAAAAGATCGATCAGGAAATCGCTTCCTCTTCTATTCAGGCAGCAAGAAACAGAATACGGAAACTGCCTGTTAATATGGAAGACATCAACCAGAATAATCGGGAACTGGCAGCTTATAAAAAAGCTCTTTTAAAAGAGCATGGATATCCTGAGAACTATCTGGAACCGATCTATGAATGTCCGCTCTGTCACGACACCGGCTATCAGGGAAGCCATCCCTGCAAATGTATGACACAGAAGGTGATCGACGAGCTATACAACCAGTCCACGATCCGTGAGATCCTGGAGAGAGAGAATTTCTCTACTTTTTCCCTGAACTACTACAGCCGGGAGAATGATGGCACGCATAAGCATACGCCATACGAGAATGCCTCAAACACTCTGGCAGCTTGCAAAGATTATGTGGAGCATTTTGACGAATCCCACTCCGGTATTCTAATCTATGGAGAAACAGGACTTGGGAAAACCTTCCTGTCCAACTGTATTGCAAAGGCTTTGTTAGACAAAGGACACACAGTTCTTTATCTGACTTCAATAAATTTATTTGAAAATATTTTATCAGGCATTATAATGAGTAATGTGCGTGAAAAAGAAAAGATGATGTTATATGATTATATCTATAACTGTGAACTGCTGATCATTGACGATCTCGGCACCGAGGTTCCGAATACTTTCGTTAATTCCCAGTTATTTGAGATCATTAACATGCGCAACAACAGATCCCTTGCTACTCTGATTTCAACCAATCTGAGTATGCGGGAGCTTTCTGACCGGTATACGGAACGTATCATGTCCCGTATCATTGGTGACTTTAAGGTATTTCCATTATATGGAACAAATATCCGCTACACCAAACGAAAAGACCGGATCCAGAATAAAACTTCTAACTGATGGCATTGCAGTCTTCTGCATTTGCATATATACTATCAATGATACTAACAATATAAGGTATCGAATCATTACACTATAAGATTATGGAGGATATTTATCATGCCAGACGATAGCAAATTAGAAACCATACCCGTGGGCAGTCTCGGAATTGTCGCTCACAAAAGTTGTACAGGCCTTGGTGAAAAGGTTGATCATTATCTCGTAAAATGGAGAGCTAACAGAGACAATGTACACAAAGACAACATTGTTTTCCACGGATATGAAGCTGATACTTACCTGATCAGTGCCGATTGTCCACGTTTCGGCTCCGGTGAGGCAAAGGGTATTCTGAATGAATCCGTTCGTGGTAAAGATATCTATATTATGGTTGATGTCGGAAACTATAGCTGTACTTATACAATGGCAGGCCAGCCACAGCGTATGTCTCCGGATGACCATTATGCAGATTTGAAACGACTGATCGCCGCTATGACTGATAAACCAAAAAAGATCACAGTAATTATGCCATTCCTTTATGAAAGCCGCCAGCACAAGCGTTCTTCCAGAGAATCTCTTGACTGTGCCGTTATGCTTCAGGAATTAAAGTCTTATGGTGTTGACAATATTGTGACATTTGACGCACACGATCCTCGTGTCGTAAATGCCATCCCTAAGAGCGGATTTGAGAATGTACGTCCAACCTACCAGTTCATCAAGACCCTGCTCCGTACCACACCGGATCTTGAAATTGACAACAACCATATGATGGTCATTTCTCCGGATGAGGGTGCTATGCACAGAGCAATCTACTTTGCGAACCTGTTAGGTGTCGATGTCGGAATGTTCTACAAGCGTCGTGACTATTCACGCGTTGTTGATGGAAGAAATCCGATCGTTGCTCATGAATTCCTTGGTGATTCTGTTGAGGGCAAGGATGTTATCATCATCGATGATATGATTGCTTCCGGTGAAAGCATGATCGATGTTGCAAGACAGTTAAAGCAGAGAAAAGCAAAACGTGTTTACTGTATCGCTACCTTCGGTCTCTTCACAAAGGGTCTTGAAGTATTCGATAAGTGCCACGAAGAAGGTCTGATCGAAAAGGTCATCACAACCAACCTGACCTACCAGATGCCTGACCTGTTCAAGAAGGATTGGTACGAATCAGCCGATATGAGCAAGTACATCGCTCTGATCATCGACCACTTAAATCATGATGCTTCTATCAGCGAGCTGTTAGATCCTGCTGAGCGGATCAACGCACGTATCGCTGAGTACAAAGAAAAACATACCATCTCTGATAACTATGAGATGTAATTAAGTATAACTAAAAAACCCCGCCTGCATCCAGCTCTATTGCAGGTAGGGATTGAAACGCGTTGCACTGATGTTTCATCCCTACCTGCAATAGAACTGGAAGTGGACAGGGATTTTTAATTTTTAATTTACAATCAATTTACAACTCTACATAATTATATTCCATAGAGAGATCATCCAGCATATCTCCAATGGCATTGTTTGAAGTAAAGATTATGACCTGATCGGTATCAATGCGGCTCATACAGTAGAGTGCATTTTTCAGACGGTGTTCATCATAGGCTGTAAAGATATCGTCTACAATGATCGGCATACGGTCTTTGCAGAGAAGCCCTGCGATGCACAGCCGGACAGCCAGATAGATCTGTTCAATCGTTCCGCTGCTTAGGAACTCGATCGGCATATAATGATCGTCGTCAAATACCGAAATATGCATATTTTCATCCAGTTTCACATCGTTATATTTGCCATCTGTAATGATACTGACGATCTCCGAAATATTCTCATTTAAACGGCCACCGAAATCATTATAAATATCCACCGATATATCATTGATAGTCTGGATCGCAAGGTCGATCGCCTTCTGTTCCTTCTCCATCACCTCAAACCGTTTCTGAAGCTCATCCCGTTTGCCCTTTAATTCATAATAGGAATCCCGCTTTGCTACGGCATCATGCTCTTTGAACTTCAACAGCTCTAATTTTGCATCATGTGCTTCCTGAAAATTCCGGTCGATCTCGATCCGGACTGTTCTGGATTCTGTAGCACGTCCAAGCTCATAGATCATCTGGTCGAATTCTGCCTCATCCGGTACTGCATCCGCTCCATCAAAGAAGCCCTTCCGGAATAATCCGTCAATGATCGTAACAGCCACAAATGCGATCGTACAGATTGTAAATAACTGCTGGATGGCTTTCTGGAAATTCAGCAAGTGAACCGCCAGCATAACTGCGGCAACAACCAGAATACCAGTCAGCATTATAATAAATATATTGTCAGTCAGCTTTTTCTGTGTCTTCGGACGGAACTCCTCGTCATCATCCAGCGCTTCCACATCAAGGAAGATATGACTTCTGGTACGGTCTTCGTCTTCATCCGGAATTGCTGCATCCTTCTCGTTTACAAGCTGTCTTGCCTCCCGTTTCAGCCGCGCGATCTCCATATTATAAGCATCCAGCTCTTCCCGGCGTTCTTCCCGGATTGCTTCCAGATCTCCGTCTACATCTCCAAGCGCATCCATCTGTTCATTTAACTGATCAATCTCTGCTGCCAGCTTTTTATTTTCAAAATTCCGGCGTTCATTTTTCAGATACCGGACCGCTTCTGTCTTATCAATATCGGCATTCCGGGTTGTGGTCAGATTTACCACATAATTGCCAAGATCCTCTGCCAGTTCCTTCCCCGGTGCAGCACCATGTTCTCCGATACAAAGGGTATTCGTATAGGTGCTTTTATCTACATCAAACAGGATGCCTTTATAAGAATTCGGATTCTTAAGCTGTACTTCTTTTCCTGTTTCAATCTCTGTCAGCGTTGCATTTTTATTTGTACGAAGGAAATTCCGCTCCAGAAGATAGCTTTTGTCATCTGTTACAGCGTATGCCTTTCCGGAATAACCACCGCCGTTTACCGGTTTGCGAAGCTCATAATTATCCAGCCTTGCTCCGATCCCTCTGGTCTTATCGATTCCATACAGCATGCCAACAATAAATTCTTTCACCGTTGTCTTACCGGATTCATTTGCACCGTAGATCAGATTCAAGCCCTTTTTCAGCCGGATCTCTTTATTATTAAATTTTCCAAATTCCTTTAATAACAGCTTATTTATATACATGATCACTTATCTCCAGTTGCAAGTATTGCTTCTACCCCATACTTTAATGCATGTTTGCTGATCTCGTCCTCTGCATCCGCGAATCGTTCAATAAACTTTCCAAGCAGATTATCTTCATTATCCAAATGAAGCTTGTCCAGATCGTACTCACACAATGTATTATCCACGATCTCATAGATACGGTAGTTTCTCATCAGACCTGAAAAATCCGGTTTCAATCCATTTGCCATATGTCCGGACAGAATAATACGGTAAATATTCTGTGTCCCCATATTCTCCATCTGCTTCGCAAGAACATCCAGAATCTTTGCTTCGCTATATTCCGGTTTCACAGCAAGCCCCAGATTAATATAACTTCGACAGTTAAATGGCTCCCAACGTATCTTTGTCTCACCGTCCTTAATCTGTCCATAGATAAATCCATGTCTGCCGGTCTCTGTCCGGTCAAGCGGCTCTAACGAACCCGGATATGCCATCTTATTCTTCACGATATGCTTTGGTTTGTGGATGTGTCCCAACGCGCAGTAGTCAAATCCCGCCTCTGCCATTTGCCGAAAATTGATCGGAATATGCTTCTCATCTCCACCATGTGCCAGCAGAATATTGACCACATCCTCCATCTGCGGCATGATATCCGCATAGACATCTTCTGTATATTCCACCTGTCCAAAACTGAATCCTGTCACACAGACATTGATATCGTCCAGATATGCATTACTGAATGTGTCTGCCGGCATCAGCACTGTGTTCGATGTAAATTCATAACTCTCTGCCGGTGATCCTTTACTGATATAATCATGATTTCCCGCGATCATGATCGTTCTTGTATTTGTGAGCTTCGACAGCTTATAATCCAGACTCTTCAGATCCTGCAGGGATGGCTGTGCATGGAACAGATCTCCCGCGATCAGCAGCAGGTCTACTTTGCGTTCTTCTGCCACAGCCAAAAGGCGGTCAAATGTTGATTCGATCTCGTCTGCCCGCTCTTTGCTCCAGCTTTTATCTTTATCAGGAACGGCGCCCAGATGGACGTCCGCTATATGAATAAATCTCATAGGATAACCCCTTTTCTGTTTCTCAGCCAGAAAAACCTCTGGCAACTCACTCTTGATTATACCCCACCTGCCCCTATATCGCAATTAAAAAGATTGGCAAACATGGATATTCCGGTCGCTGCGCCAGCAGCCGGAATATCCCAAACTACGAGTCTTTTTAATTTGCGATATAAAAGCAGGTGCGGTATACTTTGGCTATATTTTTAAGTTGATTTAAGTTATAGCTGTTATTTTATAGATAGAAACTTTTTTACAATAAGCAATTATTGGGCTGCATTTTCGTAGCACAGGAGCATGAGCAAATTAGGCATATACACCGAATAGAAAGCGCAACTTGTTTGCACCAGAATCGATCAGTGGTATACAGCCACATAAATCGGGGCAAATCAAATAAGAAATGAAAGGTGTGAATAGTAAGGATAACAAATCCGATCCATATGATAATTCAACCAACAACAGTGTTGTGACTATGAATGCAAATGCAGTCACCTCAGAAACCCAGACTTCAAATTCCTCTGACAATGCTGCAAGCTCCAAAAATACACAGTTCCCTGACAACAAACAGATGCCAGGGAATGCACTGGGCAGCATAGGAGGCTTTGACATGGATGCCGACGAATCCTGTGTCCTCACGATCAATGGCGGCACTGTTACGATCAACGCCGATGGAGATGGCATCAACAGCAATGGTTATTTCTACATGAATGGTGGAACTGTATATGTCGAAGGACCGGAGAGCAATGGCGACAGTGCACTGGACTACGGCATCTCCGCAACCATTACAAATGGTTACTTCCTGTCAACCGGATACTCCGGCATGGCGCAGAGCTTCAGCTCGGATTCTACCCAGTGTTCCTACATGCTAACGCTTTCATCAAATACAAATGGAACAACCACTGTTGTTTTGACCGATGCCGATGGAAATGTACTCCTGTCACATGAAACTTCAAAGTCCTACAATTCTGTCATCGTCAGTTGCCCGGAGCTTGAAGTTCGCAGCACCTACACCCTGACAGCCGGAGGTACCAGCCAGAGCATCACGCCGACCTCCACCGTCAACTAGGGTGGCAAGCCGAATGTCCACCGTGTATCGTAGTCTGTCCTGTAACAAACAAGCTGTGCTTTCTATTCGGTTGCGCTGGAAATGCCGCCGACTGCTTCGGCAAGCTTCATCAGGTCGAGGGCAGAGCCATCTCTGGCATCCAGAATGACAACCTGCTCCGGCAGCTCCGGATCCTCCGGATCTTCATATTCCGCAAGGATCCATGCCGGAACATATTCAAATCCGCTTCCATCTTCCTTCTGTTTCAGATAGTAAGACAACGTAATATCGTTAAATGCAATCTGCTTATATGCTGTCGGATATTTGGTGTAATATGCTGCTATAGACTCATTTGCTTTCTTAAGCATCTCATCAAAGGATAACAGTTCCACCGCCTGTGGGCTGCCATCTGCTTCTAGATAACTATTCCAGAGAGCATCGGTCACTCCATTTGCATCTACCTGAATCGTATATTTTTCGATCGAAACATTCACAAATCCATTTGCCTGACGTAGATTATCAGCAGTCCAGACTGCTACATCCGACACCGGCTGATCCATAACCGATCTTATGTATTCAAATGAATATCCGTCAACAACCGTCGGCAGATTCTGATCAGACGAACCATCGTTCCGATACAGCCAGCACAGATCCGATTCACTCTGTAAAATCGCATCCGATCCGCCAATCTTTGACAGAAATTCTTCAGCAATCTGCCTTGCCTCATCTACCGATAGTGAACATTCATTAATATCCGATTCCAACTCTCCATATTCATCACCCAAGCCGGTATTGTATTCTTCCAGGCTGGATGTGAATACACCGGTCGCACCTTCCATCGGACGATACTGCAGAAGATCCTCCTTTATCCGGAAAAGCGTATCATTTTCCCCTTCCTGAGGAAAACTGATTCTGTATTCCAGATCACCAACTGTACCCATATATTCATCCACGGAATAGTCTCCCGCATTTTCTCTCTGCTTTGAAGTCGTTTGCAGCAAACGGTTCATACGGTCAATATCCGAATCATAATTCGCGGCATGTGACGGATCTGCCTTTTTCTGCTGCTCGTACAGATCGATATATTCCTGAATATCCTCCTTTGACAGCTTGTCCATATTCTCCATATCATAATAGACATAGACACCCTTATCTGTGTCAAATAACTTTTCTACCAGATTTTTTCGATATTCCGGATCGATCTCTTTCATCTTTACCGGAGCTACATACATTGCACCGGTATTCGGCACAGTAATATCCGAATCTGTCAACCGGATCTCTTTAAGCCCGGTCGATCCTGCGTCAAATGTGGTATCACACGATTCCGGAATACTATATTTACTCTGAACGCTTCCGCCATCTCCATTACCTACATCCACATTATAATCGGTATCTTTTTTCCCACACGCGGACAAAGCTGCAATACATGCAAATGCCGCTGCCATTACCACAAACTTTTTCTTTCTCCATAACTTCTGTCTCATTGTAATCGCCTCCGTTAACTATCTTTTACCCCTTATTCTCGTACATTCTCCTTGTTATATCTATTTTTTATTTTAACCAATCTCATCTGATAACACAAGTAAACTAAAAAAGAGAAGCAATCTTTTCCAAATTGCCTCTCTGCATCATCATCTCATGTCATTTTCTGACTCCATATCTTTTCGCCTTATACCAATCTATACAAATATTTTTATTCATTGTCCCTCTTGTTCTTCCCGCTCATGCAGATATTTCTCCTTCGTCGCCATTCCTCCCCGGATGTGCCGCTCCGCTTTATTCACATCCAAAACAACCCGGATCCTTGCCGCCAGAAATGGATTGATCTTTACCAGTCGTTCCGTCACATCTTTATGTACCGTGCTTTTGCTTACTCCGAATTTCTTTGCTGTCTGCCGGACAGTCGCTCCGCTTTCTACGATATATTGTCCAATTTCTTCTGCTCTTTCTTCAATATAATCTCTCAAAAAAATTCCCCTGCAAATCTCATTTTTACAATGTATGCAGAGGAATTTTTGTCTATGTCTATCTGATGGAATGAACATAGAATTATTTTTATTCTATTAATGCGCTTAGATCAAGCTTATATATCATATCTCCCAGTTTTTTTTCCTTATTCAAAAATGTTACCATATAAATAGGATAATATATAATATTGTCTTTTTTATTTACATTACCATTACAGAAAACAAACGCCTCATGAATATTATATCTAGGATTTTTCATGCAATTATTAAGAGCCGCATGTCTTTCATAATCTTTTCCTGATTTTATCTCAATAGGCAATACGCAATTTTCATATTCGATAATAAAATCTAATTCTCCAGATCGATTATTGTTATAATAAAACAAATTAAATCCATGACATTTCAACTCCTGTGCAACAACATTTTCATATATTGCACCATAATTTATATTGAGCTCATTCATCAACATTTTCTTTTGAATTCCATTTGCATACATGGCTGTAAGAAGTCCTACATCTGCAAGAAACAACTTAAATAAATTAGTCGATTTGGATATAAGCAACGGTAACATGGGTTCCGATACACAAAATACCGGAAGCGCAACCCCTGCATCCTTCAGCCATATAAAACTATTCTCATATCTGGAAAGCTTAAAATTTTCATTAAGATTTTTCATAATAAATCGTTTATTCTTATTGTTCAATTCACTTGGAATCAGATCAAATATGTCTTCCAAATATAATTTGCTTTCCGGATCATACTTAGCAATATCTTTTTTATATTGCATTATAATCTGGCTTTGCAAATCAATAACATTCTGAAGATTATTTGTATCAATATATTGCTTAACCACCTCTGGCATTCCGCCAACGATCAAATATAAGCGAAATAATTCCAACATTTTTTCATGTATAACTTCATCTACGACTTTTTTGTTTATAAAGCAATCCTTTAATGAGTCCAATATCCGTTGCTCACATTGTTTGCCATACAGAACTCTTCAAAATCCATAGGATACATTTCTATAACCTGCAAATATCCGACAGGAATTGATCGAATATCCTTTAATTCAACACCAAGAAGAGAACCACTTAATACATATTTATAATTTCCTTCTTCAACCAAAAATTTTATTGCCGTAACTATCTCCTTACACTCCTGTACCTCATCCAAAAAAATAATCGTTTCACCTTTTATTAATTCACCTTCTGTAAATGCCGATAATCTGAGCAAAAAATCGCGTGTATTTTTAAAATCCGAAAATAATTTTTTTGCCTCTTTATTCTCAATAAAATTGATTTCAACAAAAGAAGCTGTGGTTTCCTTTATACATTCTCTAATTATATATGTTTTACCGATCTGTCTAGCTCCAGTAACAAGCAAAGCCTTCTTTTTGGCATCCTGATTCAAAAAATTCAAAATATCATTTTTTATTTTTCTTCTCATTCTACACCTTCTTTCATATTTTCATATATATTATGCCATATCTTTGTCCGTTTATACAAGGTTATTTTTGCATTTCTGTCCGTTTATACAAGGTTATTTTTATATTTTTTGTCCGTTTATACAAGATTTGTACATTATTTTTGAACCATGATATAATGAACGCAAAATTATTTGCTCGCAAGGATGCTGATTTTGTGGAATGCATAGAATGTGCGAAGCACATGATATAATGAGCGCAAAATCACTTGCTTGCAAGGGTGCTGATTTTGCGGAATGCATTGAAGAAAGAAGTTTTGATAATGAACAACAAACCAAACAACTACATCCTGGATTTTACGCATGTATACTGCGATGAAGATATGAAGGATAACCCACGGTTTCACTGGATCGACTGCTCTGACATTGAAGGCTGCGACCTGTATTGTTCAGATGAAGCCGCTGCCGAGATCCGGAAACGCATCATGCCATATGGAATCAACGGTATCCATTTTATTGACTCCGGGAATTTTCATTATGTAACAAAGATAACAACCGACCAGATCAAACGACCGTTCTCGCTCGTAGTATTCGACCACCATACAGATATGCAGCGACCACTCGTTGACGGAATGATGAGCTGTGGTGACTGGGCGGGGCTTGTTCTGGACCAGAATCCAAATCTGAAACAGTTAATTCTGATCGGACCGGAAGCAGCCGACATTTTCCAGATTGATGCAGTACGCAAAGACCGTCTTCTGACCTTTTCTGCTGAAGAACTAAAAAATGGGACTGCCCGAAAGAAATCAGCAAACATCCTCTCAGGTGTCCCATTTTATATTTCTATTGATAAAGATGTTCTCTCTACCCGTTTCACAGAAACCAACTGGAATCAGGGCGACATGTCACTTGACATGTTGGAACATCTGCTTGGCATCATCTTAAGCCATGAAACCGTATGCGGCATCGATATCTGCGGTGAATGCCAACCGGATCTACCACTTCCAGAATACATGGAAGACGAAGAAAAAAATGAACGTATAAATCATGAGCTGATTGATTTTATTCAATCACATATTTCTAACGATACCCCATCCGTTTCTCATAATCGATGATATAATCCCTGTTTGCAAGCTCATACTGATTAAACATTGCTGTATCATCGAAATCATCCGGATCAATCGTTCCATTGTACCAGCTCTTGGAATTGAAATATGCCTGATAATCCGGATCATTAAATTTTCTTCCATGGCGGGCATATATTTCGTTAAGAGCGAGACGGCATTCATCCGGTGTCAGCCCATCCAGGTCACTATCTGATATGTATTCAGAATCACTATTCGGAAGCATATACTCGGAATCTGAAGTATCCCCTGTTTCCTGTGAGCCTGACTGGTTATCTGTATTGGCGAGCACCTTAGAATTATAATTATCACTTTCTCCGCTATATTCACAAGCTCCATCCAACGCCAATACCGTAACCATATGGTAATAATAATTTGCTCCTGCCATAGAATAAATCTTTGCAACAGCTCCCAGGGTTCCATTTTCATCAATATATGGAAGTGCCTCTGCAACATTTTCAGACGCTATTGTTTCATTGTAAACGACATCATAATAGTCATCTGTATCTTTAAAGCTTCCATACAATGAATAAAAGCAGGCATCCATGGTATCCTGTGCATCCTGTTCATAATCTGCTTCATCTATATTCAGTTCTGCAAGCAGATCCTTCTTCGTAAGCAGCTTATCCTTTTTCAGATCCAGAACATACACATTATACTCAACCATATCTGCATCAAATTGAAGCGGTATGATCAACGATAATATATTGCCATACAGAGTCCATTTATAACTGATTCCCATACAACCCGATCCATATTCATCTGTATTTTCTATGTATTTCTGTGCAAGCTTCTCGATTCTTTTATTTACTTCGTCACATGCTGCACCGTCATAATTTATGTAAGGCAAATAATATACACCTGTATAATTTACAGTTTCTACCTGTGCTGACATATCGGAATCAATAACCATATCTGCACTGTATGCAGTCTGTGCCTCACTTGTATTCTCTGAACAATTTTTCTCCGTAACCTGAGCATCTGTTGATGTATCTGTTGACAAATCCTTTGATGCATCTGTTATCATTTCTGTCTGATCTTCGGAAACCTCACTTTGTTTTGTAGTGACTTTATCGGAAGCTTCATCCTTTTTCCCATTCGAAGCATAGTAGATCTCTGCAGATAAACCTGCTGCCAGGATAGCGAAGCATATAAATATCGCCCGTTTCCATCCGCCAAATTTTCCTAAAATCAAAGGGCAAAATAATACAGCAGCCAACATCATAACTGCTCCAGCCAGATACTGTCCCATAATAAAAAACACTACAGCAACTATGATGCCACATACCGTCGCACTCCAAAAACGAAACTTCTGGTATCCTGTCAATGAAGTTGTTTCTGTTCCCTTCTTGCTCTCTCTATCATTATGGCCATTTTGCAAATCAGGCTGAATATAATCAAAAGTCTGAGTATTGTATTCTATATTCTGAGACTGACCAGATTCGGAAAGTTTGCTCCGGTGAGGTCTGTTCTACAGGTTGTCCGCAATTTGGACATACCGCCCATTCATCCTGTAATTCTTTTCCACAATTACTGCAAAACATATTTTTCACCTTCCCTTTCTTCTATTCATTTATCTATGGTGTATACTCATACTCACTTTTATCGTATATTCCTCCATATTCATTAAACAAATCCCGGTCAGATATAGCCAGATAAATTCTTTCATATTGAGGATTATATGTCAGCATTGCACCATCTGAATAATAAATAAATACCCCATTTTCATTAATATAATCCGGTATTAATTCAAACGACCATGACAATGTATAGCCACTATACATTAACTGCAAATAACGATCACTCATATTAATAACCTGCAGATTGGAACCATTTCCTACTTGTGTATACATAGCACTGTAATTTGTATACCAATACAGATCATTCTCGTTATAACTTACGGATTCATCCTGTGTTACATCTGATCCCGGCCGGGTTGCCAGACATAATTTATATTCTCCACACACTGTCATGCTGATGCGACTGGTATCTTCATTTGCATTTGCAGGAAAATCAAAAACTACCTCCACATTAGCTCCTGTATTTCCCGCCAAATTACCAGATTCCCAATCTGACCAGATTCTTTTGCAGGCTACTCCATCATTGTCAACATCACTAAATATATTGGATGATACAAATCCAGATGTCATTTCATCCTTATTATAGACATAAACTGTGCAATGGACTTCCAACCCTTGACCATCATTTCTTGCCCGGACACGCGCATTTTTTACCTGAACGCTCCAGTATGGATCCTGATCTATAGTCTCCATTAGATAATACACATCGGAAGATACATCTGCCTTCTCACTCTTTTCTTCCGCCGCCTCCGTTGTATTTACAGTCTGCTGCTCTGTCGTAACCACGCTTTCCTCTGTTTTATCCTGTTTTGTCCCACTCTCACCAAACAAACGGCTATTGTAATCCTCAAAAAGACTTTCATTTGATTTGCCATCATAAATTACATCATGTAATACCGGATAGCCATCACTATTAAAACCAAATATTACAGATTCATCCACACCATCCGGTTCTGTAAAACTGACTGTTACATATTCTTTATCATCAACTTTCTCATACGACCAATCCAGTTCATCCTCACTATAAGCAAATCCAAAAAAGTCCTCTATCGTATAATCTGCGGTCGCCATCGGATATGTCTTAATATATTCAATACAGCCCTCTTCCCTCAAAGCATCATCCCAGTACCAGGTAAAAATACCAAGCAACACCAATATGGCACTGCCGATAATCAACAGAACTTTCTTTGATCCTGCCTTTTTTATCAACCAAGGCATTGCCAATATTCCGGCTATCGCAAATACAATACCCGATATGATATGTCCCATTGGAAAAGCTATAACAGCAACAAGAAACATTCCAATAAACATCCATTTCAAACGTGCCATCTTTGATTCATGATAGGCTTCCCTCAATATCTTTGATCCGCTTTCTTTTTCCTCCGAGTCACTTGAATTGTTCAAATTAATATTGGATATATTATTTGTTTGATTCTGCATATTGCCTGCGGATCTACCGCAATAAGGGCAAAAATTCCCATCAAAATCATGTCCACATATACATTTCATATATCAATCTCTCCTCCTTCAACTACCATATTAATAATTCTATTATCCAATCCATATCACCCGTAAAAAACAACCCTCCACCTATAAGAACAATGGTTACAAAACCCATAGCACGTTGTCTTTTCTTAGGTAACCGATTCAATACCAGTGGACATAAGGTAAATGCTCCACCTACTAAACAAATTCCGCTCAATATATCTCCATTAGAAAAAAAGATAATAGCAAATATAACTCCCAGAATAGTAACAACCCAAAAACATTTCCCTTGAAATCCTACTAATGGATTCAATTCCTCTTCAGGAGTTTGATTATAGTTATCTCCCGTCGTATCCGTAATGTAATTTTGATTATATGTAGATGAATACCCATATGCATTCGGGCTACTATAGGTATTCTGTTTCACCCAATTGTTGTCCATTACTGGCTGCTGTCCAACTGCTTTTCCACAATTTGAGCAAAAATTATCATTAACTTCGCATCCACAATTCCAACATTTCATATATTGTCTCCTTGAAAGTGTATCATATTATTTTGTAATTAAAGAAAATTAAAAGAATATTTTTTATAAGACATTGTCCAATTATGATTCCAACCATTATGTAAAAGCAGCCAGGACTCAATTGTAATTTCTTTTTTTTAGTCTTAAATACATTATTGATAATATCAGAACATACAAATAACATAAGCAAGAGCACCGAATATATCATAGCAGGGTGATATATAAAGCTTTTAACGAAATGTCCATTCATTAATGCTACTGCAGCCCTTGTTCCCCCACACCCGGTACAATATAATCCATACTTCTCGTATAAAATACAATGCGCCGGAATCAAATCTATTAAGGATATGTGAAAGACTTTTATGCCAAGTACCCCCATTAACAAAAATATAAATATCCATAATGCCACACTTCTTTTAAAAAACAAACCATATATCTGTTTAAACTTATTAGATTTCATCAAGCAAACTTGCTCCACATAACAATACGATCATTGCTGGTATTAAAGCAACAATTCCACACACCATTCCGGCTATTGCCATTCCTCGATTTGCTCCAGCCGCTGCCTGTTTCTTTATAGATAAATATGCAAAAACAACGGCTACAATTGCCGTAGGAAATGAAATATAATAAAAACAACAAGAACAGCATAAAGCAACAATTCCGCATACCATGGCTGTTATTGAAAATCCTTTTGCGGCTCCTCCTTCTTGTCTTGGATATGCCCCAGTATTATATGTTCCATTATAATAATTCTGGTTTACGGCTCCCGAATTATTATAATATCCCTGATTATATGTTCCATTATAAGCATTCTGATTCGATATTCCCTGACTCGTATAATAATTCTGATTATATGCTACCTGATTCATTTTCATTTCAGAACCTGTCTGCTGATATCCTACGGTCTGTTGAGTTGCGTATTGATTACTCGATACCTGTTGTTGATTTTGTGTATTTGATCCCTCTGTCGTTTGATTTGTTGTTCCCTGACTCGTCGATAATTGTTGGGATGCTGGCTTTCCACATGAAGGACAAAAGCTGCCCTCATATTCTCTTCCACATTCGCATTTCATATGAATTCCTCCTTACGTCTCATTTATCAAGATATATTTTTATAATCCTTATGTGTTAGCTTTTGCTTCTTGGATTTTACACATTATATCACATTTCTCCCTCAAATCAAACCTTTTAAGTACCATTTTAAAATATTACTAAACCTTTTAAAGTGTTATAAATGCATAGATTTACACATAAACTATATCTAGGAGGTCTAGAACACGTATGGAAAGTAATGTTTTAATAGCAATAGGAAAAAGAATCGCCGAAATACGAAAGTCCCATAATATTACTCAGGAAACTCTAGCTGACCAGCTTGGTGTAAGTCCTAAGCACATATCCCATACCGAATGTGGGAAATCCAGTCTTTCCTTAAAAAATTTAATTGAATTTTGTCATCTGTATGATTGTAGTCTGGATTATATTGTATTCGGAAAATCTGAAGACAGTACGCTGTCAAAACTGCCACCAGAAATATCAAATATACTTTACACTGGAACACCAACTGAAATAGATCGCTTGAATCGCTATCTGCAAATTTATATCGAATTACTACAAAAGCAGGACTGATTTCTATCAACCGAAACCGCCCTGCTTTTCTCTTTACTGTATTTCTTTATTATCCTTATAAAATTTTATCACTATTACTTACCCCCGCAGATAATTCTTCTCCCCCTTGCCAATAAAATACACCTTATGAAACGGCACCGTCACAAGCAGCGTCACCGCCTCCGCGATCGGTACGGCAAGCCATGCTCCATAGATCTTAAGGAAATGCGGCAGGATCAGAAGGCTTAACACCGTAAAGATAAATGTCCGGCTGAATGAAATGATTGCCGACACCTTACCATTTGAAAGGGCTGTGAAGAAACCGGAGGATGTGATATTTAATCCACTGAACAGGAAATTGATCGCAAAGATCTTGAATCCGATCTCTGCCAGTTCAAATGTTGCCGGGTCATGTGTGAACACCGTAATGATCCAGGTCGCGAGCACCTCTGCAATAACCGTCAGAATAACCGCCGATACCGCCACAAAAAGGAATGCAATCTTATAAATACTCCGAAGTTTTTTCTTATTCTTTGCACCATACTGGAACCCAACGATCGGACTGATCCCGATTGTAAATCCCAGATAAAATGCATTGAATAAGAACTGTCCATACAGCAGGATCGAGATAGCCGCAACTCCGGCTTCTCCTGCAAGACGCATTAGAACAAGATTGAACAATACCGTTACAACAGAATTTGAAAGCTCTGATACCATCTCGGAAGAACCGTTATAGCAGGCATGTCCAAGCTCCCGCAAGGAAAGCTTGAATCCGGTAAACCGAAGCTCACCTTTGGATAACATGAAAAATACAAGTCCGGCAATCGCGGGAATGCACTGACCGATTCCTGTTGCAAGTGCCGCACCTGCAACTCCCATATCACAGATCACGATCAATACGTAATCAAGAACAGCATTTACAATACCTGCACCGATCATAAGCAGCAAGCCCATCGTTGGCCGTCCTGCTGTGACCAGATACATCTGAAACAACGTTTGCAGCATACAGGCAGGAATGAATAAGCTCACCATTCCCAGATAACTTTTACAGTCTGCCAGAAGCACTTCATTAGAACCCAGCAGTCTGGATATCTCTGTCAGGAACACCTGACTGATCACCACGATCACAAGACTGACCAGAATACATACCGTAACAAACTGAGTCAGACTCTCACATGCTCTCTTTTTATTTCCCTCTCCAAGATATTTGCTAATGATCGCATTTCCACCCGATGCCAGCATCATGGCAATGGCGATCGCCACATTTACTACGGGATATACGATATTTAACGATGATAATGCATTACTTCCGACAAATCGGGATACAAAGATACCATCCACGATGGTATACAACGACATAAATACCATCATGATGATTGACGGTGCTGCAAAGCTCAGCAGCGACCATGGCGTAATGCGACGATTTAATGATTTACCCATTTTAACAAGTCCTCTCCGTTTTATAACACTTTTCTAATTGACAAAGCCAAGCATATACTATAGGGTAACCCTATAGTCAAGTGTAATTTTGAAAATGAAAGGAAATTCAAATGAATAAAAAGATATATATGACGACCGGCGAGTTCGCCAGGATCATGCGAATAACAAAAGAAACCCTGTTTCATTATGATGAGATTGGTTTATTTCAGCCGGAGCTCACCCAGCCAAATGGTTACCGCTATTATTCGATCTATCAGACCGAGATCCTTGACACCATCCTTTTATTAAAAGACCTCGGTATGCCGTTAAAAGAGATCAAACAGCAGCTTGCCAACCGTGATCCGGCAAAGATGCTCCATATATTAGAAGAACGTGAACATCAGATCAATACGGAGATTGCCAAATTACGCTCCATGGAAAAATGGATCTCGCAGCAAAAGAGCAAGATCCATTTCGCTATGCAGATCGATCCGACAGCCATCTTTATTGCTGACTTCCCAGAACGATACTATCTCTATGCAGAAGCACCGACCGCTACAGATGCTGAACTGTATCGAAAAACCGATGACCTGATCAATCTTCTGCTAACGGTCGGTTCTACTTTTAAAAATGATTATGATATGGCATATTTCCAGCATGCTTCCCATATCGAATCAGATAAGTACGCTGTCTATGATAATGTCGCCCTGTTGTTAGATAACAAGCCTTACGGGCTTCCTGTCCATACCTTGCCTGCAGGAAAATATCTCACCGCCTACCACACCGGTCACTGGGATACGATCGGCGATACTTACGACCGCCTGATGACCTTTAAACATGAACACAACATCCATACTTCCTCTGAATATCTGGAGCACAATGTTATAGATAGCTTCACTGCCGAAGACCCGCAAGACTACATTACCGAGATCACTGTAGCCATAAAAGCATGATCTACATTTCTATATAAGGCTCCGCTTAAAACTTCTCAAAGAAATGATATTCGTACAGGTTAGTCAGCTTCTTACCTGTCAGCGCCGCATAGGTACGGAGCAGCGAGGATGCACAGCCTGCCACACCGACATACAATCCCGGATAGCTCACAACTCTGGTCGGGATCGTTCTCCACCAACTGTCATACCAGGTACGGAGTCCCGGTGTCCGGTGATCTGAATCGGAAAGCATTACATCAGCAGTACGGATCATATAATCATAGAACTCTTTCTCTCCGGTATATTCATACATGGCGGCAAAATGCTCCAGAATACCTGCTGTTCCACAACACTGGCACTGGCAGTTCCAGAAGCCCCAGGAATGTTTCTCCGGCGCACCGGCACGGACGATACCACGCGATAATTCGATCGTCCAGTTCCGGTAGATCTCCTCTCTGGTAATCTCATATAATTCACGAAATGCCAGCGTACTTCCAACCGGGCCATGACATGTACTGAGATAATATTTGTCATACGTCGGACCTGTTACCGGATGATCCTGATATGGAATCAATCGTCCGGTTTCATCTCCAACTGCGATATTCATTGCATATGTAAGTCCTTCCTTTGCCAGCTCCAGATATTTCTTTATACCGGTCTTACGGTAAAGGATATCTAAGAATACGATAAATCCGCCATCTGCGGTGATATCCTCCTGATCACTCCAATGCAGTCCTCTCTCATCAGTTACTGCTGCTTCAAGCAGGACATCCGCAACATATAATACATAATCCCGATACGCCTGTTTTCCTGTCACCTGATACAGGTCTTCAAGGAAATATGCCTCACCAACCGGGCCATTGTAAGGGCCTGCCGCCCAGCCCGGAACCGGAATAATACCCTTTACCTCTGAATGAAGCGTCGTCTGATACCATTCCACGCCAACCTTCGTTGCAATGATATGCGCCGCTGCTTCCTCTGCCTCAGTCAGCCAGCGTGTGTCTCCGGTTGCTTCATACAGCCGGATAAAGAAAATACCAATACCTGCCGAACCGTCATACATACTCTTCGGCGCAAATAACGGAACATCCTCCCGGTATCCATCCTGTCCTTCCGGCAGAGCCTGCCAGATTCTTCCATATTCCGTCTTAATCGCCAACGTATCGATCCATTCCGCCGTATCGATCGCCGCTTTCAAATAATCTTCTGCTGTATTCTTTTGAAAAATCTCCGGTGTAATCAACTTTGCCATATCTTCGTCTCCTTTGTAACTTTATCATATCCTATAAAACCTTCTCACTCTGTCCCAGTTTATCTCGCTGCTTATTATCTCTTTCTCCAGTCATTCCTGTTTCATCGCTTTTATTTCCTAGTATTTCTATATGATAATTATACATGTATTTTCAAATTAAGCAAGCCTTAAAATCACACCCAAACTATAACTATACTATTAAGTGTCCTTTTCATTACATTTTGTATCGTGTTATATCGTTCTCCCCTTATTTACGAACTCTCATAAGGGAAAATAAGGGAAAGAAAATCTGGTAACAAATTATAGAAATGGCGCTAGAATATTGGGACTTGATATGATAAGATTAACGGAAATACTTTATTTGAAAGAGGTGAGAACGATATGAAATATATCCGAGATAATTACTCAGTACAGTTGATGTAAACTGTTGGCAGATTGTGCTGAGGTGAAAATAAACTTGCTAGCAGTCGTTAACTGTACTGTCCAAATGATTGAACTACAATATATAAAGGAGTACAGTTATGCGCTATATAAAAGAAATTCTAAAGAATAACAGAATATGGGTATTAGCTTACATTGGACTAGGTATATTTAATGCATTTATGGCTAATTACAAGACGGACTATTTTCAGAAGGTTATTGACGGATTGGCGACTGGAACACTTACATTTGCAGGAGTTATAACCTACGGTCTTATTTTGCTGGTAAATTATTGTATGAATTATCTGGATAATTATCCAGAAAAGAAATTGGAGTATGGTATTTATCTGGATTTTAAGCTTTTGTCGCTTAGAAAAATAAGTACAATCGATTATACGGAATATCAGAAAATAGGTACTGGAAAACTTGTTCAAAGGATCGAGAATGGCTCATCCGCAGGCAGAAATGTAGTATTCAATTTCTGGTTACGTTTGATTCGTGATTTACTTCCTACCATTGTTTTTAGTGTATATTTTATTTGGAAGATTGATAAAATAATTACTTATATTTTGTTTGTAGGCTATATGCTTATTTTTATAATAACCAATATTCTACTAAAGTTTCTATACAAAATAAAAGAAAAGATTTTGAACAGTGAGGAGCTATTCAATCATTTTCTGGTTAGGGGCTTTATGGAAATGTTGGTATTCCGTATGAGCAAACAGTTTCCGAGTGAAATAAAGAAAACTCGTAGTGCCAAAGAGAATATTGTTTCATCAAAAGTAAAAATGAATATGATTCATGAAGCATTTTTTACAATATTTGCGCTACTTGTGGCAATGTTAGATATTGGTATTTTATTTTACGCATGGAAAACAAAAAATCTTACAGTGGGTTCTATAGTTGCACTCATTGCGCTGATTGAAAATGCTTACACGCCGATCGCTATTTTTAATGTACTTTATGTTCAATATAAATTGGACAAGGCATCCTATAAGAGATTTGAAGAATTTTTAGATTTAAAAGATGATAATCAATTAAGAAATGGTAACGCAATTAATACGGACATTGGTGAAATAGCGATAAAAAACATATCGTTCCAATATGAAGAACGGAAAATTATTGATGATTTGAGCCTGTTCATAAAAAGGGGACAAAAAATAGCTTTTGTAGGAGAAAGTGGCTCTGGAAAATCCACTGTGATTAAAATATTACTGGGATTACTAAAATACAATCAGGGAGAAATCTGCTTAGGTGATATGAAGTTAAGTGGAATTTGCCTTAATAATTTGTATGACAAAGTCAGCTATATATCGCAGGATGTTCCCGTTTTTGATGGAACAATAAAAGAAAATCTGGTATTTGAAAAGAACGTGTCAAAAGAACAAATGCTGGACGCATTGAGTGAAGTGCAACTATCTCATTTGGTTGAGAATCTTGCGGAAGGCTTAGATACTGAAATTGGTGAGAAAGGAACCTGCTTATCAGGTGGAGAAAAACAAAGACTTGCCTTCGCCCGCTTGTGGTTTGAAAACCCTGAACTTGTCATTTTGGATGAAGCAACATCTGCAATGGATAATTTAACAGAAGAGATTGTAATGAAATCGGTTATGCAAAAAATGAAAGATAAAACGGTCATTGCGATTGCACATAGATTAAATTCCATTGCCGGTTTTGACAGAATTATTCTCTTTAGAGAAGGGAAGATTGTCGGACAAGGGACTTTTGAAGAACTATTACATACAGATTCTTATTTTAAGGAACTGTATAATGCGAATGTTCAATAATAGTATTTGTTACATTTGAATTTGTAAAAAATTTAAAGTGGCTGGCGCTCTTGCTTTTAGTGTTTGAACGACAGCCACCCAACAGAAATTCATACTATTTTAAGCAAATAGTTTTTGCTTTTGTAGATATTCGAATTGCCTTTGTACGCATATTTTTTCACAGATGCATTATCTAGTTGAACATCCCCTGTAATGAATATCAGTAAGATTTCCGTTATAAAATACAGCTTGCCAGCATATGCGGGCGCATGTTTGAGCCGGAGGCGAGTTTGCGCAGGAGCATATGCGAATCAGGCAAACTACTGCTCATCCTCCAGCATCTCCCGGTCCTTCTCCATCTCCTGCACAACCCCAAACGCCGACAGCTCATCCGCAAATTCTTCCATATAATCCTGATAATGCTCCATCAGTTCTGCCTGAACCGCATCCACGCCCTTCTGTTTACCCAAATGGCGCTTCTTATCCACACCATGCTTCCGGCTTTGGCGCATCCCCGGATATACCTGATCTGCAGTCCTGTTTCTTCTATTAAATAACATATCCCATTCCTCTTTTCATACAAAAAGAAACCGCCATGTATATAAGCCATTCCGGCTTCCTTTCTTTATAAAAGAGTATCGACATCCAGCGATCGGTTTATACCATTCCTTCTGCTGTATCAATTAAATCATAAATAAAAATCCGGGAGAAATTAAAAATTGTGTATAGAAAGGGCTTGAGCCCCAGTAATTAATACTGAGGCTCATTCTTAAAGGAGAGGTCATGGAGGATTCCAAAAAGGGGGGGTTT
>NZ_QUEV01000019.1:0-22743 GCF_003478225.1 Clostridium sp. AM54-37XD | reverse complement strand
CTTTACTGTTCTTGGTTTGTATCAGACTTGCGTCTGTTACGTTCTTTTTGAAATTCTTTATTTGGAATTTCAGGGTTGTCATGTTGTTAATTTTTCAAGGTTCTTTGTTGTCGAACTCATCAGCAACAACTTCTATATGTTATCACATTCAGTGTTCTTTGTCAACAACTTTTTTAATTTCTTTTTTGATGTTCTGCATGCTTTCCAGATGAGAATCATCATGAAATCATTTGTCGTTGTTTGTTACTGTTTCGAACAGCAACTCCGATATATTAACACATATCGTCAATGTTTGTCAACAACTTTTTTCGATTATTTTCAATCTTTTTTTGTTGCTCAAGCTGTTCTCGCGACCAGCAAGTGATACTATACTAAATCTTTTCCAAGATGTCAACTATTATTTTCAAAAAAATGTCTTTTTTGTAAAGCCATGCCAAAAGCGGACTTTCATCGATCATCTGTATGACCTGATATGCCCAGCTAAATGTTGACAACAGCGTCACAATCCCCATAAAGATCCAGACAATTAAGATTCCCTGTCCGGCACCAAATATTGCACCTCCGGCTTTGTTAATGCTTTTTACGATTGGTATATAGTTTGCAACATCAAGCACCATAATCAATATATGAAGAAGAAGCAACAGCACCAGGAGTGTAAGCACATAGGAAATTCCCCGCATTACCATCGCTGTTAAAGACTTTGCAATATAACTGCATACATTATCCACCCCACTCTCCAGGAACGTTTCTCCGTTGCAGTTTGCAATCAGCCAGCCTTTCACATTATCCGGAAGGTCCAGATTTTCTATCGTATCAATCTCTTCATTTCTTGTTGCCGTCTTTGTTTCTTCCGGCAGTTCAAATTTTTCTATGATTTTCTGTTCTATGACATCATCCAGAACGGTATACTGACACAACAGTTTATTCACGCCAGGATATAATATAGCAGTAAGAAGAACTGCCAGCACAATTCCTATCGCGCTGGCAGCACTTTTAAAAAAGCCTTTTCTATATCCACGAAATACCAGTAGCAAAATAAATGCCAGAATTCCGAGAACTAACAGATTCATTTTTTCTCCTTTTCGTTCTTTAACTTTAATTTGATCACCTGGGTTTCATTTTCAAATATCGCAATATACTCCAGCTTATTTTTGGATGGCACAATATTGATCAGATTCTTATTAAAGGTCGTTGCAAACTTTCTTGCTCCATTCAGATAATAAATACTGCAGTCGAATTCCCCCGAAATGATAAGTTCATCATCTGTTGCATATATATTGGAAAATGAATTGTTATAATCCGTTTCTGCTGTCAGCTTACCACTCATATCATAGATATAGATATGGTATCTGTTGTCACTATCTTCGTTATCTGCCGTGATATAACCCAGATATTTTGTATTTGCAAATACACCAAGCATCTCACGGTTCTCCAGATTGATCTCCGCTTTTTCACTTGGTTTTTCAGACATGGCGTATACAACGATCTTATTATCACCAAAACAGACAACTGTGTCATTGTCTACAAAATCTATGTATGGAAATATGGTGTCATCAAAGGTAAAGCCACCCATCAGACGATCCGCATTCTCATTCTGTCCCACAGATCCGAAATTATAGGCTGCAAGATAATCCGGCACAGAAGTCCCGTCTACCTTCACATAACTGGTAAATAACTTGGCTCCGTCATCTGATATTGCAATATCCAGCGGATACCCACTGTTCTCGATCGATGTCTTCATCTCATATATACTCTTGCTGTCTTTATCGTAAGCATTGATATAATTTTCTTTTTCTCCCGACAGGATCACTACATAAACGCCCTGTGCTGCCACGTCGATATTGGTAATATCATAGTTCAGTGTCTGGTTACTGACCTTACCGGATTTATTAAATACATACACATCTCTGCCATTCAGATCTGCAACTGCAGCATAGTCTCCATTTACAACTACCTGCGGCATCTTCATGGAATAGCTGCAGTCCCAGACAGTATTACCACTCTGATCAATATAGGATACTCCATCTTTTGTTACCTTCAGGACATTATCACTGAACAATACATAATTGGCTATATTATCTCCGGATGTCTCGGTAGATGTCACCACGTCATATGCTCTATATTCTCTTGTGCTGATGTATCTGCGCACGGATACGATCGTTACCGCTGCAATTAATATCACAAGTAAAAGGATCAGCAGCTTTAATCTTCCTGACATTCCTGGTGTTACTTCTATTATGTTGCTGTCTGTATCCTGTGTCCTGTCCTGTTTTTCAAAACGACGTTTCCCAAAAGCAGGTTTTCTTTTTTTATTCAGTTCTTCAGTTGTTTCTTTTGTCATACCATACCTCTATATTATCTGCAATTTTAAATAAGAGTTTTTCTTTTCACATGTGGACAGTATATCATTTTTAGTTTACAGATGGAATAGCTATTTTTTCCCCCGGATAGATTGTATCTCCTTCTTTAATTCCATTTGCATTCATCAGGGCATCCACATATTCCGGAGACTTGTACATCTTGATCGAAATACTCATCAATGTATCTCCTTCTTTAATCGTATAATACTGCAGAATTCCCTCTGCCATTGTCTCCTGGGTATTTTCCTGAGTATTGTCCTGTGAAGTTGTCTGTTCCGTTGTTATCAGACTCCCTGTATCCGGTTGATCTACCTGCGTTTTGTTCTGTGCCCCATTTGATCCTGTTACTCCTGCCTTATCTGTGCCGGCAGACTCTGTCTGCGTTTCCGTAACAGCCGATGTTCCGGCAGTCGTACTGTCTATATCTTTTGTATATATTGTCTGTTCTGTATTGCTGTTTGAAAATACCTGTACCCCGGAATCTCCATTTTCCAGTTCCATTTTGCGGATCGTAGATTCGATGTTCTTCATTTTATCATAGTTTCCGGATACAGCAACTCCCATGGATAGTACAAATAAAGCTGCAAAAGAGGCTACTGCATACCGGACATAGGTGCGGTTCTTCTTTGGTTTTTCAGGTGTGTCACCGCGCATGGCGCGGAAATTCTTTACAAGCTCCGCATCCTTCCGTACTGCTGCGTTCTGCTTGTCCTCACAGGACATATTCTTACGGCTGATAATGTAGCTCTGCATTGCTTCATTTCTGACATAATAAATATAGTATCCACGTTGCCGCATCAGCCGGTTCTTCTCACATACATAAAAGGCATCATCACATTCCAGAGAATCCATAACAAACAGTACCTTATCTCTTCCCCGAAAATTTTCCAGATGAAGTCTGGTAATCTTGTCATTGATTTCTGTTGAAAATCCCATCCTGGATAAAAACCATCCCACAACTGACAGATTTTCAAAATATTTATTGATATCCGCATAGAGCTTGCTCCAGATATGATCATCAAATTTAATCTGTTCTACATCAAACTCCAGATTCTGTGCTTCTACCGCTCCACTGATGAACAAGGTCTCTGTATCCCCGTCTTTAAAATATTCTCCAAGCAGGATCGCACCGCGGGAGGTTGTATTTCCCGGCTCTGCAATCTTGCGAAGAAATGTCATTACATAATCTTCTATGTATATCTTCTTTTTATCCGGGGCATTTCCTATCTGTCTGATATTCTTTGGCATTCTGTAGTGACCATCATTTTTTGCATTTTTTTCTGCTGTCGCCTTGTCATATACAATCTCTATCATGATAACACTCCCCATTCTTTTATTTACTTTCGTTCTATCGAAAGTTCTCTATTTTGAGATTAATTCTGATAATAGCATTCCAGATAGCCTGTACTTATCAAATTTTGTCAACAGATCCTGCAATCCATATTTTTTCTTTTTTATTATTTCGACATTTTATTTTTCAGCTTTGTGTAAACTTTATCAATCCTGGTAATACTTTATAGTAAGATACATTTTCTGGAAGGTGTTTATGAATATCAGCAAAAAACAAACGAAACGAAAAACTGAATATTTTGATCCCAGCCGTAGCCATACCTGTAAAGCACTTGGGGATAAGATCATAGAAATGATATATGAAATGGATGGTGCTTCCAAGGATATCATCGTTATCTGCATCGGCACAGACCGCGCAACCGGAGATGCCCTTGGTCCTCTGGTCGGTGATTATATCCTGGCTCACAACACAACCTATCAGGTTGCAGGCACGCTGCAATACCCTGTCCATGCTTTAAATATCAAGGATACCATCGAACACATTTATGCGGACTTTGACAATCCTTTTGTGATTGCTGTCGATGCCTCTCTTGGCATGTCAAAGGACATGGGACTGGTCACGCTCACCAACTCCCACCTTTTTCCCGGAAAAGGCGTAAATAAAAAACTTCCGGCAATAGGCGATATGTCCATTACCGGAATTGTGAATCTGTCTGGTCATACCGGAGCAAATCTTCTCCAGAATACCAGATTATATACAGTTAAACAAATGGCAGAATACATCGGAAAGGCTTTGATCTATGCCGATCATCATCTGTCATCTCCCTTATAAACTTTGATAGCCTCAGATACTGTACTTGCTGATCCTTCTTCCATAATTGAGATCAGATCAGATAATTTCTCTTCTGTACAAAAATCCTTTCCGAGATATGTTTCATATTTGTTCGTGATCATAAGCTCGTATTCAGATATCTTCTTCTGCGTATCACCGAAATCATTTTCCAGTGTATCACGTTCGGATTTCAACCGGTCCAGTTTCTCTTTTCTGCGTCCGGTAATCTCATCCGTAATCAACTGCTTGGTTTCTTTCTCGAATGTACGAAGCGCATCCAGTTTTTCATCACTGATCACTCCACCTGCATCCTCTAATTCCTGAATCTTTTTATCATATTTACCCAATCTGTAAATACTCTCATCCTTATCCTTTGCAATTGAATTCTTGATTGCTTTTACAGCCTTCTCATTGGCTATGATCTTATCGCGGGTTCTTCTTCCCTCCCGGATCAAATCCCTATGTTTCACCTTTGTCAGGTTAAATACAATAAAATAAATAATAAACTCAGCAATTATGATCAATGCTGCAATCAACACGCACATTGCAGTATGACTTCCTGTCTTAAACTTTGTATTCATCAAAACCGCTATCACTGCTGCAGGAATTCCTCCACATGCAACCAAAAGAATTACAAACAGCTCCAGAAATTCGCTCATGCCTTTTGGGGAAAACAGACAATAATACATCTTCGTATTACAAAACGGCGGAACATGGTTCTTTTTGAATAAGGTCTTGATAGTCGCATTCAGCTGACGATTCTCCTCCCGGATATCTGCCGTCTCCTTATTGATCCTATCTTCCATTCTCTGGCTTTTCTTTTTATCCTTCTTCGTCTGCACTTGACGGATCTTGGAATTATTTACATCGATCTGTCTGTCATAGCTTGCAGCGATCTGTTCTTTTCTTTTCTTTAACGTGGCACTGATCTCATCGCCGGTCGCCCGTTCTTCCCGGACGATTGCCCGTTTATTCTTCTTCTGGAGCAGTTTGATCTCCTCCAGCTTATCTTTTAAATCTTCTAATTCGGAGATTGTATCACGTGCTTCAATCAGGTATTCCTGATCTTCATCATATACGTTATCCGCAGCCATAGTTTTCCTCCTGTCTGTAAATGTACACGCACAAGCCTGCACTATATTTATTTTAACAAATAACCCCTTATTAAACAACCAGAAGTTTTTTCTCTGGTTTCTCTGTAATCTGTCACACTTTTTTCAAACAAAATTAAGAGAATGTAAATTGCAAACCGTGTCCACTTCTTCTATAATAGAAAAAACAACTACCGGTACAACAAAAACAATACCGGCAGATATGACTTTTAAACAGCATATATTTTACATAAAGGAGGATTTAACCTGACCTATGAATATTTTATTTTTTCTGACTCCCAAGAGCGAGGTTGCATTTATAGAAAATACATTTACTTTAAGACAGATTCTTGAAAAGATGGAGATCCATCGATATTCAGCAATCCCGATTCTGTCGGGTAACGGCGAATATGTCGGAACAATCACCGAGGGTGATATTCTCTGGTTCTGCAAGAAAGCCGGATTAAACCATCTGTCCGAATCTGAAGATATCCATCTGTCCGACATTCCGAAAAAATTCGAATATGCCTCCGTATCAATCAACTCAAACATGGAAGATCTGATTGCCCGTGCAATGGCACAGAACTTTGTTCCGGTAGTCGACGACCACAACAAGTTCATCGGTATCGTAACCCGAAAAGATATTATCGGCTACTGCTATAAAAAGCTGAGCCAGACTTCATAGTCTTTTTTCAAAAAAATTAAAAAGCCATCCAACCGATACTATTATTATACCGGCTGAATGGCTTTTTATTTATTATAACACGCCTGTTCTGTTGATTGCTGAGATTAAGGCATATACAGATGCATCAATAATATCATCCTTAATGCCTGCACCCCAGGTAACTATTCCATCTTTTCCTTCCAGACCTACATAAGCGACTGCCTGTGAGTTAGAGCCAACCTGTAATGCATGCTCCTCATAGCAGATGATCTTGAAGTCAATGTCAAAATGCTTTTTAATTGCATTGCTGACAGCATCCAGACGTCCATTTCCTTTACCATGATATACTTTCTTCTCACCATATTTCATGATCGTGATCTCCGTTGAGATTCCATCGCCCTGCACAAAATGGCATTCTAACATCTGAACCGGGCCTTCAATATTGACATATGTACGCTGGAAAATATCCAGTACTTCTGCAGCGGATAATTCTTTATGTGCCTTATCGGATACATCTTTAACTGTGTATCCAAGGTCTTCACGGAATTTGGCCGGAAGATCAAAGCCATACTTGGACTGAAGAATATAACCGATTCCACCCTTTCCTGACTGACTGTTGATACGGATAACATCTCCGTCGTACTTTCTTCCGATGTCTTCCGGATTCAGAGGCAGGTATGGTACTGTCCACATGCCGTCTCCCTGATCTTCTCTGTACTTCATACCCTTTGCGATCGCATCCTGATGAGATCCTGAGAATGCTGCAAAGACTAATTTACCTGTATATGGAGAACGCTCGTATACATGCATATTTGTCACGCGCTCATATAATTCTGTCAGCTTTGGAATGTCGGACAGATCCAGTTCAGGATCTACTCCATGTGTGAACATGTTCATCGCAAGTGTGATGATATCTACATTACCGGTTCTTTCACCATTTCCAAATAAAGTTCCCTCGATTCTGTCTGCACCTGCAAGAATACCAAGCTCCGCATCTGCTACGCCACAGCCACGGTCATTGTGCGGATGTAAGGACAGGATAACATTTTCTCTGTCAATCAGATGTTCGCTCATGTACTCGATCTGACTTGCATATACATGTGGCAGTGACATCTCTACGGTTGCAGGAAGGTTGATGATAACCTTACGATCCGGGGTAGGCTTCCATTCTTTAATAACTGCATTACATACTTCCAGTGCATAATCGATCTCTGTTCCGGTAAAGCTCTCCGGTGAATATTCAAATGGATAGTTCACTCCATGTTCTTCTGCCATCTGATTCAACAGTTTTGCTCCATCGACAGCAAGCTGTAAAATCTCTTCTTGGGATTTCTTAAATACCTGTGTTCTCTGTGCATAAGATGTTGAATTATACAGGTGAACGATTGCATTCTTTGCGCCGTCAATTGCTTCAAATGTCTTCTTAATAATATGTGGTCTTGCCTGTGTCAGTACCTGAATGGTTACATCATCCGGTATCATATCCTTCTCGATCAGGGTACGGCAGAACTCATATTCTGTTTCTGATGCTGCAGGGAAACCGATCTCGATCTCTTTGAAACCGATTCGTACAAGTTCCTTGAAGAACTCCAGTTTCTCATCCAGATTCATCGGAACGATCAGTGCCTGATTTCCATCTCTTAAATCTACACTACACCAGATCGGTGCCTTATCAACGTATTCCTTTTCTACCCATTTTGTAGACTTTTCCGGCGGCATATAGTAGCCTCTTTTGTAATGCTCAAAATTCTTCATGTTTAACCTCCTGTTTCTGTTTTCTGTATAAGCTCCTGTAACGGCTTTTGTTCTCCGATTCATATATTACATAAAATATGGCAATAAAAAAACCTACATCTCATCACCTATAGAGACGTAAGTTATACGCGGTACCACTCTATTTCATACATGTTGTATGCTCTCGTTACAGATACAGATAGAATCTCTTATATCCTCCTGCTATAATGGTCAGGTTCCATCCCATCCTACTTCCTTTCAGCGGGCTACTCTGAGGCGAGTTCAAATCTGTTCCACTGTTGTCTCACACCAACCGGCAACTCTCTGAATGCTTCATAGATTCTACTATTCCTCTTCATCGTATTATCTGTATCGACTTTAACACAGTGTCTCGCTGTCTGTCAACCCCATTTTTACAGAAAAACTCCGTCATGAAAAGATCTGCAAAAAATATGCACGCGGCAACTGTTCTTCCTGTATCCGCGTGCATAGGATTGTCATTCCTACCATACAATATGACGTTTGTTCTTCAAGAGACAACCGCCTGATGCGATCATCAATATACCGGATGCAAGTCCAAGCACCAGAACCACTACGCCTAATGCAATATTTATTGCGCCTGAAGTTTTCATTGTCTTATATGCTTTCTCCATTTTCAGCACCCCTTCTGCAAAAATTTCATTTGAAAAGATGATACCACAAAGTCTCTCACCTGACAATGTTTCAGAGTAAAATTACACCTTAAAATTTACATTAAATATTCTTTATGTTACACTATTTTTAAAAATGAACACATATGCTATTCTTTTTATTTTCAGAATGCAGAATGTCGTCTCGAAATGAAAAACGTATTCTTTACACTATAGATAAGGAGTCTGAATTATGCCAGCTATTTCAAATGATTGGGCTGCGGAACTGAAGCCCGAATATAAAAAAGAATATTATAAAGAACTGTTTAATTTTGTCGGACATGAATATGCCACAAGAGAGATCTTTCCTCCTGCCGATGATATATTCAATGCGTTCCATCTGACACCATTATCAAAGGTCAAATGTGTTATCATCGGGCAGGATCCTTACCACAACGTAGGGCAGGCGCATGGTCTGAGCTTCAGCGTAAAGCCGGGTGTCGACATCCCGCCTTCTCTTGCTAATATCTATCAGGAGCTTCACGATGACCTTGGCTGCTATATACCCAATAATGGTTATCTTGTCAAATGGGCAGAGCAGGGTGTCCTGATGTTAAATGCTGTTCTGACCGTCCGGGCGCATCAGGCAAATTCCCATCAGGGACATGGCTGGGAACAATTTACAGACGCCTGTATGGAGATCTTAAACCGCCAGGATCGTCCGATCGTATTCATCTTATGGGGATCGTATGCACAAAAAAAAGCTTCGATGTTAAACAATCCGAATCATCTGATCTTAAAAGCTCCGCATCCAAGTCCGTTATCTGTCTATCGTGGTTTCTGGGGAAGCAAGCCTTTCAGCAAAACGAACAACTTCCTGACCGAGCACGGTGTTGAACCGATCGACTGGCAGATTGAAAACATATGACAATAAATCTGCCAAGCAAATAAGCAACGTGTCTGTATAAAGACAACGCTGCTTATTTATTTGGCAGATAAACAGATATGCGCAAGAAGGGCGAATAGCTGTACGATTTCGAAAGTCCGACGGACAGAGAAATCGGTATTATTGAATTGTCTCCCGCTTCTTGTCCAGTTCTGCCTGAACAACAGCAAGTTGTTCGATAATTTTATCTTTTAACATAGATATCTCGGAAGCATAGTTCTCTCCCAGATTGTCTTTTACCTGTTCTAACCGGTCAAGGATATCGGTATAAGTCTGATTTACTTTTCTCTGGATCCATTTGCGATTGGATACAAAAAGGATAGTTCTTAGATTATGCAGTCTGTCTGCAAGTTTAATCATGACCACCTGTGCCGGGGCGTGGTCAAATAGACGTTTTGAATAGTCAGAGAAGGTCTCTCCTTCAAGTTTACTTAATAAATATACATGATCCCTGATATCCGTACCAAAGATCTTTTCAATATCTTCAAATGTACAGTCCGTATCTTCTACCGTATCATGCAATAACGCAACTACAAGTACAGTTTCATCCTCTACATGGCATTCGTCCTTTAATATATGGTAAACGCCAAGAATATGTTCATCATAATACGGCACTTTGCCATCTCTTCCAAGACGTGTCTGCCCTGATGACATTGCCTGGCAAATGCCATTGCAGTCTTCACGCAATCTGCTTCTGCTGCTTCTGTCTGGCAGCCACATTCTTCTATATAAGAAATTGTTTCATTCCTGTCTGCTGTATTTGTAAAACCCTGCATGTTCTGCTCCATTCTGTACCTTAACTGGTATTTAATATGACATAACCGGACATGTCCACCCGCACCTTGTATCTATTTCAGTATAACACAGCCACCCATATCTTTCCAGCAAATCTGTCATTTTATAGATACTTCATTTTTTCATCTGCTTCGTTTTTCTGTCTTGTACTTTTCCATAATTTGTCTGTCTCCAAGCTTGAATCCTGCCGGAATTTCGCATATACTAGATTCTGTTTTCCCGTAATATTCAACTATATAATGTTCCAACCTGTCCGTGCGGGTTGCAACAAGCGGACTTGAACGCACAATATATATGTCATTGCACTATATTCGATTGTTCTCGTATCACCAGATCCGCATCAGAACACACATTATATACATGGCATTGCCTGTTACGGTGAATGATACAAATTAAGAAAGAGGTTTCACGATTATGGATATTATTTTGAAAATCAGTCAGGAACTTATGTGCCGGCAGGAGCAGGTAGCTGCTGCCGTTAAATTGATAGATGAGGGATGCACGATCC
Organism: Clostridium sp. AM54-37XD; assembly: GCF_003478225.1. Taxonomy (NCBI): domain Bacteria; kingdom Bacillati; phylum Bacillota; class Clostridia; order Eubacteriales; family Clostridiaceae; genus Clostridium; species Clostridium sp. AM54-37XD. Next base: position 11,894 of record NZ_QUEV01000019.1, on the reverse strand, counting down.
CTTTTATTGCAAGATACAGAAAGGAAGCTACCGGTTCTTTAAACGATGAACAGCTTCGTACTCTGGATGAACGGCTCACTTATCTCAGAGGACTGGAAGACCGGAAGGAAAAGGTCCTCGCTTCGATCGAAGAACAGGGCATGCTGACCGATGAACTAAAGAAGTCAATTCTGGCTGCTGAAACACTCGTTGCAGTGGAAGATCTGTATCGTCCTTATAAACCAAAGAGAAAAACGCGTGCGACAATCGCACAGAGCAAAGGTCTTACCGGACTTGCCAACATCATCTCCCTTCAGATGACAAATAAGTCGATTCCGGAGGAAGCACTGGCTTATGTATCCGAGGAAAAAGAAGTCCACTCTGCAGAAGAAGCCATCGCCGGAGCTATGGACATTATTGCAGAATCTATTTCAGATAATGCTGAATATCGTACCGAAATCCGAAACCTTACAATGGACAAAGGTATTTTGATGACAGCTGCCAAGGATCCGGAAGCAGAATCCGTATATGAAATGTATTATGATTTCAGCACACCTGTACGCAAAATGGCCGGATACCGTACACTTGCAATCAACCGTGGAGAAAAGGAAAAATTTCTCTCTGTTAAGATTGACGCACCGGTTGATGAGATCACCGCTTATCTGATCCGTCAGGTGATCGTACGCGACAATCCAAATACAAATGATATTTTAAGAAATACTATAACTGACAGTTATGAACGTCTGATCGCACCTTCTATTGAGCGCGATATTCGAAGCAGTCTGACAGAAGCTGCTGAAGATGGCGCGATCAAGGTATTTGGCAGCAACTTAAAGCAGCTTTTAATGCAGCCACCGATCAATGGTCATGTGGTTCTCGGCTGGGATCCTGCTTTCCGTACCGGATGTAAGCTGGCAGTCGTTGATGCAACCGGAAAGGTGCTCGCCACTAAGGTTATTTACCCAACTGCCCCTCAGAACAAAGTGGAAGAATCCAAGAAGATCTTAAAAGATCTGATCAAGAAATATCATATTTCCCTTATCTCAGTTGGAAACGGTACTGCTTCCCGTGAATCCGAAGCGATCATTGCAGATCTTATCCATGAGCTGGATACAAAGATTCAATATGTGATCGTAAACGAAGCCGGCGCATCCGTCTACTCTGCAAGTAAACTTGCAACAGAAGAATTCCCGAACTTTGATGTAGGCCAGCGTAGTGCTGCTTCAATCGCAAGAAGACTTCAGGATCCGCTTGCCGAGCTGGTCAAGATTGATCCAAAAGCGATCGGTGTCGGTCAGTATCAGCACGATATGAATCAAAAGAAGCTGACAGAAGCATTAGACGCTGTTGTAGAAGATTCCGTAAACCAGGTCGGTGTCGATCTAAATACCGCTTCCGCTCCTCTGATGGAACATATTTCCGGTATCAACAAAACCCTGGCAAAAAATATCGTAGAATACAGAGAAGCAAATGGCCGTTTTAAGAACAGAAAAGAACTGTTAAAGGTTGCTAAACTTGGTCCGAAAGCATTTGAACAGTGTGCCGGATTTATGAGGATCACTGGTGGTACAAATCCACTGGACGCAACCTCTGTCCACCCGGAAAGCTATGAGGTTACTGAAACACTGATCCAGCATCTCGGTTATTCCATGGATGATCTTGCATCCGGTCAGTTAAAGGGCATTACAAAAGCAGCCGGTGATATCAAAGCACTCGCAAAGGAACTGGGTGTCGGAACAGTAACCGTCACCGACCTTGTAAAAGAACTGGAAAAACCAGCCAGAGATCCTAGAAGCGAAATGCCACAGCCGATCCTGCGTGGTGATATCCTTGAAATGAAGGATCTGAAGGAAGGCATGATCTTAAAGGGAACCGTCCGCAATGTAATCGATTTTGGTGCATTTGTCGACATCGGTGTTCATCAGGATGGTCTGGTGCATATCTCCCAGATGTCCGATAAATTCATCAAGCATCCATTGGATGTCGTCAGCGTCGGTGACATCGTAACGGTTAAGGTTATGAGCGTGGATCTTGCCAAGAAACGGATCCAGCTTACAATGAAAGGAATTAACTGATCGATTTTCCACGACAAATGTCTGATTCTGTCTTTTGCGCTTGATTTATATATAATTATAAGATAAAATAAAACTATATGTGGCCTGTTAAGGTTTATAAATTATATGTAAAGTTCAGGGAGGAACTATCGTTTTGAAGATAGGGATTATTTCAATAAATACACATACGAAAGCACTTAATTTTGCGTGTCCTTTACACACATATGCTTTCCAGCAATTTTTATCAGATCATGGCATCGAAAGTACAGTCATTGACTATATGCCTATCTACAATAACAAAGAATACGATCCGGTCTATCCTCTGCATTTTTATCTGCAACATGGCTACAACAAAGCTCTGACAGAAATAATGCCGGAAGGCCTTACAAAAGATGAACAAAAGGTCTGGACACATAAGCATAACCTGAAAATACTTACGATCAATAAATTTGCCAAGTTGTACACGATATGGCCAAAGCGGTATCAGAAATTTGAGAACTTTATCAATGCTCATTATATCCGCACCAAAGAAACCTATCACCATGACGATCTGGATGATCAGAAACTGGATTTTGACTGCTACATCTGTGCTACGGATGTTATCTGGCAGTACAATCCGGATAAAGGCTTTGACCGTGGATTTTTTCTGGCTGCCGAGCCTATGAAAAACGCTCCGAAGATCGGATATGCTGTCAGTCGTGGTGTCTTTAACGGCTGGACAAAAGAACAGGAAAAAGAATTTATCGAATATACAACGCCATTCGAGGCAATTGCTGCGAGAGAGTCAAGCTTTGCCGAACACATTCATGAACTGACGGGGAAAGATGTTCCGGTTGTACTGGATCCTGTATTCTTAAAGGATAAAAAATTCTGGCACGATATTGCGATCCCGCCCAGAAATCAGGAACGCAAATATGTCCTGCTCTACGCTGTAATGGAGCGTGCGATTGACTCCATCCAGAAGGCTCTGGCATTTGCAAAAGAAAAAGGTCTGGAACTTATCATTCTGTCCTCCTATGAAAGCAATGTCCATCTGCCAAAAGAAGGCGATTACAAAGTCATCTATAATGTTGGTCCGGATGAATGGCTTGGATATATAGAACAGGCAGAATACATCTTTACAAATTCATTCCATGCCTGTGCATTCTCGATCTTATTTGAAAAGCAGTTTTATGTTGGTGCAAGACATGGCGATAAGGTTGATACAATCTTAAAAACCTTTGATTTAGAGAATCGCCGTTTTACAAAAACCTATGACAGTACAAAATCAGCAAAACCGATCGATTATAGCAAAGTTGGTCAGCTTCTGGAGGAAAAACGAAAAGCCTCCGGTGATTTCATACTGAATGCGATCCATTCTGTTGAAAAGAAATACAATCTGGCAGATACGCATTTTAAGAAGGAACCATTTAACCTGATCTATGCTTCCTCTGCTAAGAATAAAAATCTTGTCTGTCGATTATTTACTTTTGGATTGAACAAATCGATCCGGGAAAAATCGATTGAATTTCGTCCAAATGAGAAATATGACGGCAACGCAGTTGTAAAACTGGCAAAGAATCCATTCCGTTATAAAGCTTTACCTTCCTTGGATGGTATTGCCGTACAACTTTTCACGGTATCTACAAATGGTACTGTACGGACGGACAGTTCCACACCGCAGCCGAGATTCTATATCATGATGATATCGAATTATGTCGTTTTCAGGATCAGGAACAGACGGATGCCTTTACAAGGAATCGTTTCCTGACCGGAAATTCATTCTTCCTGCAGGCGGTATGGCAAAATAATGAAAACGGACATATTATTCCGAATATCGAGCGAAGCCTGCGTGCCTCTTTCAAAGAATATATGGTACAGGCTCGTAAAAAATAAATAATGATCCGGATTTTATCGGATAGAAACACAGGAGACCGTGTACAACTCATGCTTGTATACTGTCTCCTGTTTTAATTCGTCTTTATTTCTATTTTTTGATTCTTTTTTATTTTGTCGGTTCTTTGCCCTCGTTTATATTCTGAACAAGCATGTGTCATCTGGCAAGATAGGTCTGTGCTGCCTGCTGATATATAACCATAGCTTTCATAACCTGTTCCAGCGTGCTTCCATATGTCTGAGCCGACAACACCGTATACGCATAACTTAAAACACCATATGTTATCGCTCCACTCTCTCCTGCTGCCAATGTATTCATCTGTGTAATGTTCTGAATATGCACGGCAGGAATTTCTATATAAAACATATTGGATCCGATGGATACCGGAGTTACTGCATTTCCATTTAAGGTAAATGTTATATCACTCAGCTCCACATCACCTGCTTTTGTAAAATAATGACGGATCAGTGTTCCTGAACGTAGCACCAAGGAGCTTCCATAATAGGAAATTCCATCCGGCATATTTCCTGTCTGCACGGACTGATAGGATGCAAGTGCAGTCAGATCCATGCTTCCTATCTGACGTTCCGTCTCCGGCAGAATTGCATTTGCCAGATCACCGGTATGATAACCAAACAATTCCTGTGCGGCAGTTCCGTAATTCAGCATTGCCTTCACGACCGGAAGTTCTGCTGTATAGGTACTGCTCCGGTCTAACATATATCCCGCATAATCCTGAACCGAATACCGATATATTGTTCCGCAGGCAGTTCCATCGGACAGAAATACCTGTGCCCGGATATCATCCGCCATCTCCTTTGCTGCCACATAACAGGTAAATACATAATACTGTTTTCCATTTACTGTCTGCTTCTCTGCATCCGTCACCTTCTGTTGCGTTGTGCTTCCATCCGGCATCGTAAATTCCATATATGCGCCGCTGTCATTTAAAACTGTATTTGTAAACCGCAGATAAAAGCAGATCCCCGTCTCCTCCTCCAGCCGGAGCGAATATCCGGCAAGTAATGCGCTCATACCATCTAACATTGCATTACACAGATCACAGATTCCATCTCCATCCTGATCTTCATGATACAGGTCTGTACTCAGTTCCGGATAGACGAATTCATATGCGCCATTTGCATCCCAGGCGCCTTCTGCTATATGACAGCTTCCGAAATCGGTCTTTGCAAAATGATCCGGCTTCGTTGCATATCCAACCAAAAAGAAATCATAATAGGTCCGGCTGGTCTGGTCATCCCAGGTCGCATCTACTCCATACCAGATACCGTCCTCCATCTGAACCAGATCCCACATATGGGCTCCACCGGTATCTGTCACTCCGGTCACAAGCACACATGGTATTCCATATGCATCGCACAACAGCTTAAAGCCTCTGGAATATCCTGCACAGACCGTCTCCACCGTTCCATCACCATTCGTGTCACGAAATGCACTGTAAGCCGATTGATATTCACTGCTTGTCGTATTAGATTTTGCATAGGATGTACTGTTACAGATATAATCATGAATCTCTTTTATGGTCTGATATCTGGATGTACTTCCCGCAAGCTTCTTATTGATCGATTCCGTTGCTTCCGACACGATCGTATCCATCTCTGCCTTTGTAGCATCCACCGACGGTTCTTTGATATAGGTCGTAATATATGGAACTGTTATATCTTTTACCATACTGTTATCCTCATCCAGTTCCGACGGATTATATGAAATTCCATTTATTTTGTATGACATGTAATAGGTTGCACCCGACAGCCAGCTAAGCTCCGGATGGTCATAGATCAGAGCAAGAAATGCAGGAGTCAGCATGTCACGTTCCCAGCTCAGCACCTGTGGATGAAAGGTATCCGGCATGACCATCTTATTATCCGATGTGATCGTAATCTTCTGATCCTTCCACACGCTGGAATAATTCAACGTGATCGTACTCGTTGTAGAGCCATCTTTATAAGCATCATATAAGATATTATAGATTTCTTTTGACACATCATCCAACTGATCATAATACCGGTCCGTTGCTGTCCTGTCTTCCCGAAGATTATAGGCGGATATTCCATTTCCCATCGTGACCGCATTTACGTCACCCAGGATTTCTTCCCAGCCATACGAATCCTCTTCCGGCTCCGCAACCAAGATCTCATCTTTATCTGTTTCTTCTTGTCGATCTTCAATCTGTATAGATGTATCCGCTTCTTCCTCTGTCTGTTCTTCCGTTCCTGACAGAGTATCGTGCGTTTTATCTGTTGTTATACCTGCCATTGTTGTTCCCGCTGCAAATACGGTTCCGCCGCCCGTTGCCGCCGCTGCGATCATGGCAAGCCCTGCCACAAATATTTTCAGTTTCCTATATCTTCTCATAGCATCACCCCTGTATCAATCTGCTGTGCATCCAGTCTGTGCACCCTCTTGTTTTATACTGTATTCCGTACCTTTTATACTGGTTCTATTTTATCATAGATGGTAAGAGGATACTATGAGATTTTTTATTTCTAAATAGCTGCATGATGTGCTTCGCGCATTTCATACATTTATCATTCCAATTCTGCGATCATCTGTTTTAAGTGTTCCGTCAGTTTTGTATTCTCTGCATAGTCAACCGGGCAGTCAATGATACAGACTTTACCAGATGCAAATGCCTGTTCCAGAACATCCTTCAAATCTTCTGTTTTATCTACACGAAGTCCGACTGCATGCATGCTCTCTGCCATTTTTACAAAATCCGGATTTGTAAATCTACAAAACAGTGATCGCCAAACCGGTCATCCTGTTTCCATTTGATCAAACCATAGCTGTCATCCCGCATGACTAGAACGACGATCGGAACATTCATCCGAACAGCTGTTTCAATCTCCTGACAATTCATCATGAAACCACCATCACCTGTAACAGCAAGTACCTTTCTTTCCGGATATAACATCTTCGCTGCGATTGAACCGGGGTGCGCTCCTGCTTCCAACGATCTTAACGAAGTTCCAGACCGACTACCCGGATATCAACATCCAGGTTATCGAAGATAATTCGATCGAGCTGCAGAACATGTTGGTAAAGTGGGATATCGACCTGATGTTAGAACAGCTTCCGTTTGCCGATGATATTGCATACTATACCTTAGGGGAAGATCATCTGTACCTGCTGGTTACGGATGAATATCTAAAAAATTGTTTCGGACCGGACTTCAGTCACGTCAAGAGCATCCTGATCAGCACCGGAAGGATCCAGGTTCTGGAACCTTGCAATTTTCTTCTCAATAAAACCGGCAATACGATCCGGAGTGCCATGAACAGCATCTTCCAGTCTGAAAAATGGCTGTCAAGGTTGGTGTGGAATCCAACAATCTGGAAACCTTATATAATCTGTGTATCAACCACTATGGATGCACGGTTTATCCCGGCAATTTTCTGTCTGACCGGAAGCTGACTGACAACCTCAATGTGATCCAGCTTAACTATCCAAGCGCAAGCTATACACTTGGCATCGGCTATATGAACGGGCATTATCTGTCAAATGCTGCAAAGGAGCTTATCCGGCTGATGGAGGGGTGATGTGATAGCGTAACCTTGCTTATGGTGTTTGTATCGACCCCGACATAGCACATATGACTCGCTCCGTTTTCTATAGAATGCATATGTCTAATTCGTAAATACTCCTGTGCCAACTCGCCTTCGGCTCAAACAGGCACTCGTATTTACTGACAATATGCATTCTATTACGAAAGCCTCGCTAATGTCATATCATGCTATGCCTTGGTCGATACAAACACCATAAGCAAGGACTGTATTTGAAAGCATCTACCCATCATCCACTCTCAACATTTATCTCAGGCAGGCTGATATGCAACGGGATATTTATTAATACTTTCGGCTTACTACTTTGATTTATCTATCGCAGGTCGTCAATGGACTTTATAAGGGAGATTTTGATAGAATGCATAATCTGCCAAATATAGCCGCAAGCCGCCTATTTTCCTGATTTTTTCGTCATTTTGACGATACTTTTTCAGTACCGGATGTGCATATGTATATGGTATAATTTATATAAACATATCAATCTGATGATATGTTGGAATTTAGGGTTATGGAGCCGTATATATCGGACGAAGAAAGGAGTTGAGGTTATGAACAAAAAGATTATCAGTCTCATACTCATGTTTATTATGATCGGAGAGCTCATGTTTACAAGCATGCCGGCAGCAAAAGCCAGTGACTATCTTGACGTAACAGCTACCGCTACCTCAATCACCTCGGTGAAATTGTCATGGGGAGCACAAAAAGGAGTTACACAATACAAGATCTACCGAGCGGTTGCGGATGAGGATTGGAACGCAGGCAAATACAAACTGATCGCAACCATTTCGGGTAAGAAGAAAAGCTATACCGACAAAAAAGCGAAACCGGAAAAACGTTATACTTATATGATACGTGGTTATAAAAACAAAAAGAAAGTTATCGAAACCGGTATCCCAGCTTCTGCCTATACAGGCCCTGTGTGTTCATTTGACGAGTACCAGTTTGCAGAAGCCCCAAGAAGTACAAAGTCGATCACGCTGAAATTATACAGTTCAGGCGGCGTACTTCCAACCGGATATGAAATCTACCGGAAAGAAATGGGTATCGTAGGCTACAAGAAGATTGCCACAGTCAAGAAAAGTGTAGACAGTCTGAACTACAAAGACAAGACAGTAACAGCAGGCAAGACATACCGCTATAAGGTCAGAACTTATCTTAAAGTCGGCAAGAAGAAATATTACAGTGCATTTACAGACTACGAACAGATATCTGCAACAAACCGAAGCGGTAAATATACGTTCAAATTTGACAACAGTGTAAAATGTGCTGATAACGAAACAGTATATAAGATTACCAGCAAAGCCTATAATGACACATTGAAATTATATGACAACGCTGTACTGACGATTGAACTGGACGATGGTTCGACCATTGAAACAGGTGTTGATATCATTTCCTATCGCAAAGGTGATGGCCCATGGAAGAAATACAAAAGCAACCAGAGCCTGACTCTTAAGGCAAATGAAACACTCCGGCTCAAGGTTCGTGCTACACAAGATGTAAAGATTAAGAATCTCAAAAATGTACAGTCCTATGAACTGAATATGGATGTTACTTATAGTAAAATAAGCAGTTTTCTCTGGGCTTACCCTTATGCCGGTACAGCTAAGACTGTTATGAATTCAGAAGCGATTCATTAAATAGCCGCATAATATAAAGTACCTCTGCTCCATGGTGGTCATATGATACAAGACAGAATTTCTGAAATGTATTGCATATGAAACTACTAAGGGGTGGAGGTGTTGTTTTTTTGCCGACATTTATGTCGACATTTTCTTGTTCAGTTCGATAAAATTATATGCTATACTTATTTTGTTCTGGTTAAACGAGGTGATCATGAGAAATATATTTTTTGTAGATAGTGAGAACGTCGGTGATTCCTGGATACAACTATTTGATTATCTGAATAACGATGACTGTATCCTTGTATTCTACACCGATAAATCTCCTAACATGTCCTATGCAAATGTTGTCGCATTGAAACAGTCCCCTTTTGAACCTGAGTTCATCCTCTGTGAAAACGGAACTGATAATGCCTTAGATTTTCAACTTGTAACCTACCTTGGTTCGTATACAGTTAAAAATCCGGACGACAACCTCATCATTGTTTCAAAAGATAAAGGTTTTGACAGCGTGGTACATTTCTGGACGGAACGCGGATACCATGTATGCCGCAAGGCTCCCTCCATTTTCCACACACTGGCAAATGAACTATCTATACAAAAGCCAATGCTTCCTGCAATTCCAGCTTTTACTGCAGTACCGGAAAGTATTGATGATTCAGTAATAAAGGCAGAAAATCCAAAGCCGGACGTGATCGTAGAAACCACTCCTGCTACGAATCCTGTCAAAATTGCTGTTCCTGTTAAGATTGATAAACAGGCTGCTATTCCAGAAGCTGTATCTACGCCGCTGTATGATAAGGAACAGGTCGATACATTACTTTCCTGTGTCGGGAAAAGTAATCTATCCGCCATCCACAACATACTTATATCAATCTACGGTCAGGAAAAAGGAAGTTATATCTATGGTATAGTAAAGAGTTCATCCTACGAGATACCAAAGGTCAACTGGCAAAAGAAAACAAAATACCGTAAATTCTTATCGATTGTTTACTCTAATGCCGGTATTGCTCTCATTGATGATTTCTATAAAAAACTATACCCGCATAAAGCAAACCTTCGGGAAATTCACAACCTCTTCGTAACCAAGTATGGTCAGGAAAAGGGTACCGAATACTATCGCTACTATAAATCGCATGCAGAATTTCTGCAGAAGACATTCTAGCATGTAATAAAAAGGAACCAGAACAAAGCTCTCCCCACCACAGAATCCGAATAGCATATAGGGGATGTGGTAAGTAAGGCTGTGGTGGGGGGAAATAGCATTCTGCTATATCTATATAGTCATGTTCTTACATATCTTTCAACATACACTTTGTTTACACTCATATATACATTATTCTTCAACCAAATCAGTTAAATATTCTAGTAACTCTTCCTTAGGTATATCACTTTTTATGAGTGCTATAATCATCTTTATAATTCCTTTAAACTGATTATTTGTTATTTGATTATTATCCATTAATTAATTCCTTTCTTATTTTTTTCTTTTTATTATTTACTTACAAGGCTCTCAGACAAAGTGTATCGTCCTTCCATCTGCTTCACAGTTTAATTCACTTACAGGACTCTCAAACAGAATCTGGCAATTACTTATCGGATTTTAGGTTTGATTCACTTATTCACTTACAAGACTCTCAAACTTGCAAAATCAGATATGGTTTTGTAACATTGTTTGATTCACTTATTCACTTACAAGACTCTCAAACACTTGCAGACATCATTGAAGACCCGATGTGGTTGATTCACTTATTCACTTACAAGACTCTACAAACCAGTCACTTGTGAATTTTACAGGTAATTACCGCAGGTTGATTCCACTTATTCACTTACAAGACTCTCAAACGTCAGCATCACCAGTATACGACTTTGTTGTGTTTGATTCACTTATTCACTTACAAGACTCTCAAACGACGCTGCCACTCATTTGAAACGCCGCTAGTTTGATTCACTTATTCACTTACAAGACTCTCAAACAAAGGCTTTATCAAAGAAAAAGGTATCTGAGTTTGATTCACTTATTCACTTACAAGACTCTCAAACTTCTGGAATCTTATTAGATGGATCATTCAAGTTTGATTCACTTATTCACTTACAAGACTCTCAAACTGTAGACGAGCAGCCTATTCATATCACAGAGTTTGATTCACTTATTCACTTACAAGACTCTCAAACTATCAAGAATATAATTTACGAGTGTGTGATGTTTGATTCACTTATTCACTTACAAGACTCTCAAACTCTGTCTCTTCAACATCCCGCACCATCACAGTTTGATTCACTTATTCACTTACAAGACTCTCAAACACGTACGCGCAAACACTTTTAATGAGGAATGTTTGATTCACTTATTCACTTACAAGACTCTCAAACTTGCAGAAGAGGAATGGGATGTATCCGGAAGTTTGATTCACTTATTCACTTACAAGACTCTCAAACTCTTTCTTCCATGTTTAAATCTCCCTTAAAGTTTGATTCACTTATTCACTTACAAGACTCTCAAACTCTTCAAATCTAATTATATCCCCTGTGCTGGGTTTGATTCACTTATTCACTTACAAGACTCTCAAACGCGGGCGAGAATATCCGGCTAACAACCGGAGTTTGATTCACTTATTCACTTACAAGACTCTCAAACTGGACCAGATCCTTTCAATGAATGTTGACGGTTTGATTCACTTATTCACTTACAAGACTCTCAAACTTAAAAACAGGCTCAGAAACAGTTGCTACAGTTTGATTCACTTATTCACTTACAAGACTCTCAAACTTGAACTAC
>NZ_QUEV01000018.1:0-35289 GCF_003478225.1 Clostridium sp. AM54-37XD | reverse complement strand
CAAGAAAATTACTTTGTAATTTTCTTGTGGTTATCGCGGCAGTCGCCGAGGTCTCGTGTAAACACAGACTTCGGCTCGTTGCTCGCGTAAAAAAAGAGTACCGATTGCTCGGTACTCAAAAAATCATATTTACTAATCCAAACTATAGATTATTTATATTTGCGCTTTCTAGCTGCCTCTGATTTCTTTTTACGTCTAACGCTTGGCTTTTCGTAATGTTCTCTCTTACGAATCTCCTGCTGGATACCAGCCTTCGCACAATTTCTCTTGAATCTGCGAAGAGCGCTATCTAATGTTTCGTTTTCTTTAACTATTACATTTGACATTCTCTCACCTGACCTCCCTCCAGTTGTGTACTATGCTAATAAAATAACAACTGTTTGGGTATTATTTAAGCACGAAGTCAATTATAACATATATTATTGAAACGTCAACAAAAAATTTTATTATTTTCTATTTTTAGGCATTTAACTGTTCTTTGGCTATTTCTATTGCTTTTGCAAGTGCATCTGCAATACCGGCAGGATTCTTTCCCCCGGCTTGAGCCATGTTTGGACGACCACCGCCGCCACCGCCTACAAGTGCTGCAGACGCTTTGATAATATTTCCTGCATGTGCTCCCTTCTTTACAGCATCGTCTGTTGCCATAGCGATCAGATTTACCTTACCATCCTTGGCGGAAGCAAGAACGACAACCGATGTTCCAAGCTTGTTCTTGAAATCATCTCCCAGATTACGAAGTGCATTCATATCTGTATCTTCTACGCTAGTAGCAAGAACCTTTACGCCATTTATATCTACTGCATCTGCAAGTGCATCTCCGGCAGAATTCTTTGCCAGCTTATCCTTTAACTTGGAATTTTCAGATGTAAGAGCTTTGATCTCAGCGAGCATTGTCTCGATCTTTTCAGCCAGCTTTGCAGGTTCAGCTTTTGCTGCCTTTGCCGCTGCTTTTAATTCATCTTCCATCTCTTTATAATAATTAAATGCGCCAACAGAAGTCAGTGCTTCGATTCTTCTTACTCCGGCAGCAACACCCATTTCAGAGATGATCTTAAATGTACCGATCACACCGGTATTTGGAACATGAGTACCACCACAGAACTCAACAGAGAAGTCATCCATAGATACAACTCGAACCTTCTCGCCGTATTTGTCGCCAAACAATGCCATAGCACCTGTCTTCTTGGCATCTTCAATACTCATAACCTCTGTCTTAACCTTAAGATCCTTATCGATCTGTTCATTTACGATTGCTTCCACCTTGGCGATCTCTTCAGGAGTCATAGCCTGGAAATGTGTAAAGTCGAATCTTAAACGGTCTTCTGATACATATGAACCAGCCTGTTCTACATGATCACCAAGAACCATCTTTAAGGCTTTCTGGAGCAGATGTGTTGCGGAGTGGTTCTTACAGATCAGTGCACGTCTGTCTGCTGTTACAGAAAGCTTCGCTGTGCTTCCATTCTTTAATTCGCCGGATTCAACATAGCCAAGATGTGCGATCTTATCACCGGCAACCTTGATCGTATCTTTAACAATGAAACGTCCGCTCTCTGTCTCAATCACACCAGTATCACCGATCTGACCACCCATAGTAGCATAAAATGGTGTCTCTGCTGTGATGATCGAACCGTTTGTGCCTTCGGAAATAACATCAACCAGTTCGGATGTTACCTGATCGCCCTCTTTATATTCTGCTGTTATGGCAATGACATCGGAAGATGCTTCTACCTTGTCATAACCGATGAACTTACTTGTAAGAGCTGTATCGATATCTTCATAAATAGTTGAATCTGCTCCCATGTAGTTTGATACTTTTCTTGATTTACGAGCAGTCTCTCTCTGCTTGTCCATAGCCTTATTAAAGCCTTCCGTATCAACCTCGATTCCCTTTTCTTCCAGAATCTCTTTTGTCAGATCAAGAGGGAAACCATAGGTATCATATAACTTAAATGCATTTTCGCCATTTAATACTTTTTTGCCGCTGTTATTTAACTCCTCAACGAAGCCGTTCAGAATTGATAAACCCTGATCGATCGTCTTATTGAAGTTTTCTTCTTCTGTATTGATGCAGGTAAAGATATGTGCTTTCTTTTCTTCCAGCTCCGGATATGCATCCTTAGAAACCTCGATTACTGTCTTTGAAAGTTCTGCAAGGAATCTGCCTTCGATACCAAGTAATCTGCCATGTCTTGCTGCACGACGGAGAAGACGTCTTAATACATAACCTCGTCCTTCATTTGATGGAAGGATACCGTCAGATGCCATAAAGGTAACAGAACGGATATGATCAGTAATAACACGGATCGAGACATCTGTCTTCTCGTCTTCCATGTATTTCACGCCAGCCATCTCACATACTTTATCACGCAACGCTTTGATCGTATCAACGTCAAAGATGGAATCTACATCCTGAACAACAACAGCCAGACGCTCCAGTCCCATACCGGTATCGATATTCTTCTGAACCAGTTCTGTATAGTTGTTATGGCCGTCATTTTCAAACTGGGTAAATACGTTGTTCCATACTTCCATGTAACGGTCACAGTCACAACCTACTGTACAGCCGGGCTTACCGCATCCGTACTTTTCGCCTCTGTCATAATAGATTTCGGAACATGGACCACAAGGACCTGCGCCATGCTCCCAGAAGTTATCTTCTTTCCCAAAACGGAAAATTCTCTCCGGTGCAATTCCGATCTCTTTATTCCAGATATCAAATGCTTCGTCATCATCCTCGTAGATAGATGGATATAAACGGTTCTCATCTAAGCCTACAACCTTGGTCAGGAACTCCCATGACCATGAAATTGCTTCATGCTTGAAGTAATCGCCGAATGAGAAGTTACCTAACATTTCAAAGAATGTACCATGTCTTGCAGTCTTACCTACATTTTCGATATCACCGGTACGGATACACTTCTGGCAGGTGGTCACACGTCTTCTTGGAGGGATCTCCTGTCCGGTAAAGTAAGGCTTTAATGGTGCCATACCTGAGTTGATCAATAACAAACTATTATCATTATGTGGAATCAGTGAGAAGCTGTTCATCTTCAGATGTCCCTTGCTCTCAAAAAATTCCAGAAACATTTTTCTTAACTGATTTACGCCATATTTTTCCACTGTTTTCTCCTCCTACCTTCTATCAGCCAGTTCTTTGGTAATATCAGTCCAACTGACACCTCTTTCAACCATAAGAACCATAAGGTGATACAGGAAATCTGATATCTCATATTTTATTTCATCTGAATCAGGATTCTTGGCAGCAATTACAATCTCTGTTGCCTCTTCGCCAACCTTTTTCAGTATTTTGTCAATTCCTTTGTCAAACAGATAATTTGTATAGGAACCTTCCTTTGGATGATTTCTTCTGTCAACGATAATATCGTATTCTTCTTCAAATACCTTTAACGGATTGGTATTATCGTATTCCTTCTTAACCAGATCCGTAAAGAAACAGGTCGGGCTGCCGGTATGACAGGCTGCACCGATCTGGGAACCTCTGCAAGCAGGGTATCTTTATCACAGTCTAATTTTAATGATTTTAAGAACTGGAAATGACCGGATGTCTCACCCTTTGTCCAAAGCTCCTGTCTGCTTCTGCTGTAATATGTCATTCTGCCGGTTGCAATCGTCTTTTCAAAGGATTCCTTATTCATATATGCCATCATAAGAACTTCCCCGGTCTTATAATGCTGTGTGATACATGGAATCAGCCCGTCAGAATTCAGCTTGAATTCATCAAATGATACTGCACTTTCAAAGGTATTAACCGGAATGCCTTCTTTTCTGCATTCCTGCTTTATCTCCATTATATCCATTTGTTTCAGATTATATAAAGAAATGGATTCAGCATTTGTCTTTTCAAGCATCTCACAGATTGCTTCCCCATTTGTTGAATAGGTGGAAACAATAACAGGAAGTGCTACACGGTTTTTGATCTCATTTACGATATCCATATATTCAGGAACCATATTATTATGTAATAACAGGAGCTCACCTGCTCCGAGTTCCTTAAGCTGCTCTGCATAGGCTACAGGCTCTTTACATTCGCTCAGGTCAATCGTTACGATGATACGTTCTGAACCAAAACGGTCAGCAGCTTCCGTTACAAGCTCCGGTGTATTTAATGCTGCTGATTTCATACAAACCTTGGAAGCACCTGCATATAACATCTTCTTGATATCTTCCAGTCTTCTTACTCCACCACATGCGATCAATGGAATATCGACATTCTTGCAGATCTCTTTGATAACTGCAATATTCGCTTCTCTGCCTTCCTTTGTTGCTTTACTGTCAAAATATGCAATCTCATCTGCACCGGCATCATTATAGAACTTTGCCATTTCAAGTGCATTCTCAAGATCCAGACATGGAATAATTTTCTTATAACTCATAGTACCTCCTTAAAGTGAACCTTTGGTAGATAACACTTTACCATTTAATCTGTCGTCTATAGAAGTTGCTTCATCTAAAGCTTTTGCAAATGCCTTAAAAGCTGCTTCGATGATATGATGGTCATTGGAACCGGAGAACTGCTTCAGGTTCAGATTCATCTCCGCACCATAGGATACTGCATAGAAGAATTCCTTTACCATCTGTGTATCAAAATATCCAACCCGCTCTGTTGTCAGGTTCAGATCATAAACAAGATATGGTCTTCCGGAAAGGTCGATCGCACACATAACAAGCGTTTCATCCATAGGAAGAAAGAAATTACCGAAACGCTTAATAGATTTTTTATCTCCAAGCGCACCTTTGATCGCTTTTCCGAGAACAATTCCCGTATCTTCTATCGTATGATGACAATCCACATACAGATCACCCTTTACGGTCAGATTCAGATCAAAAAATCCGTGCTTGGCAAAGCTTGTCAGCATATGATCGAAAAATCCGATACCGGTATCGATCTTTGCATCTCCCTTTCCATCCAGATTTAATTCCAGAACAATATCTGTCTCGCTGGTTTTTCTTGTGCATTTTACTGCTCTATCCGCCATATCTTTTCTCCCTTGTTTTTATACATTTTTCTTCCGATACTTTGGCAACTACAAGCACAGGCGGACTGATAATACAGACGCCTGTGCAATCTTGGTTTCATATTATACCACTATTCAAATCTTACTGCAATAGAATTAGCATGTGCTGTAAGTTGCTCTGATTTTGCAAAGCTTTCAATGTCTTCATGTACTTCTTCAAGAGCTTCTCTGGAATAATAGATGATGCTTGATTTCTTAATGAAGTCATCCACGCTTAACGGGGAGAAGAACTTCGCTGTTCCGTTTGTTGGAAGTACATGGTTCGGTCCGGCAAAATAATCACCCAGTGGTTCGGATGAATATTCACCGATGAAGATCGCACCGGCATTCTTGATCCTTGTCATAACATCAAATGGATTTGCAGTTACAATCTCCAGATGTTCGGAAGCAATTGCATTTGCTGCTTCAACCGCATCTGCCATATTATCAGCTAATAAGATATAGCCGTATGTATCAATGGATTTCCGAATGATCTCTTTTCTGGATAATACCTTTATAAATTCATCAACCTGAGCTGATACCTTTTCGGCAAGTTCTTTTGAAGTTGTGATCAGAATGGCGGATGCCATCTCATCATGCTCTGCCTGTGATAACAGATCGGCTGCAACATATCTTGGATTTGCTGTCTCATCTGCAATTACAAGGATTTCGGATGGACCTGCGATCGAATCGATGCTGACATGTCCGTATACCGCACGTTTTGCAAGTGCAACGAAGATATTTCCAGGTCCTACGATCTTATCAACCTTTGGAATGGATTCCGTTCCATATGCAAGAGCCGCGATTGCCTGTGCGCCGCCTGCCTTGTAGATAGCAGTCGCACCGGCTTCATTTGCTGCAACCAGTGTAGTCGCATATACTTCACCCTCGCTGTTACAAGGAGTGGTCATTATAATATTTTTAACACCTGCTACCTTTGCAGGCATAATGTTCATCAATACGGAAGATGGATACACAGCTTTTCCACCCGGTACATATACTCCGACAGATTCCAATGCTGTTACCTTCTGTCCAAGCATGATACCCTTCGGATCAGAATCAAACCAACTGTACTGACGCTGTTTTTCGTGATAGGTGCGAATGTTTTCTTTTGCTTTTCTGATAACCTCGATCAGCTTCTCATCTACCTGTGTATAAGCATATTCGATCTCTTCTTTTGTAACCAGAACATTTCCGGCGTTGATATCTGCTTTATCAAACTGCTTGGTATATCCAAATAATGCCTCGTCTCCACGATCTCTGACATCATTTACAATCTTCTCTACTGTATCTGCATAAGATCCGAAATTGCTTGGGCTTCTTTTTAACAGATCCTTTAAAATGTTCTTTCTGGTTTCTTCCGTCAGATTTACAATTCTCATTTTTATGCCTCCTTATTAATCAACGAATTCAGATCAGCAAGCAGCTTTCTGATTCTCTCATTTTCCATCTTTAAGCTTACCTGATTTACAACCATTCTTGCAGATAACGGACAAACTTCTTCTAAAACTTCCAGTCCGTTTTCACGAAGAGTACTTCCGGTCTCAACGATATCAACGATCACCTCTGATAAGCCAACGATCGGCGCAAGCTCGACCGAACCGTTTAATTTGATGATCTCAACCGTCTGGTTCTTCTGATTATTAAAATAATCTTTTGCAATATTCGGATATTTGCTGGCAACACGGATGATCTCATTTTTCTTCAATAATTCTTTTGCTTTATGAGGACCACAGACACACATCCGGCATTTACCGAATCCGAGATCCATTACCTCGTACAGATTTCTGCCTTCTTCTAATATCGTATCCTTACCAACTACACCGATATCTGCTGCACCGTATTCTACATAGGTTGGTACATCTGTCGCCTTTGAAAGGAAGAACTTCAGTTTCAGTTCTTCATTCACAAAGATCAGCTTTCTGGTATCCGGGTCTTTCATTTCATCGCAGGTAATTCCTATCTGTTCAAGCAATGCAAGGGTTTTCTTTGCAAGTCTGCCCTTTGCAAGTGCAAATGTTAAATATCTCATTGATTTATCTCTCCAATCTATCCATCGATCAAATTCTAATTTTGGATTTCTTTCTGTTTTTGTCCGCTTATTTCAAGGATGCGATAGCCACCTCGTTCTCATCACCGGACACAAGATCAAATACCTTGACCGTATCACTGTTTTCAAAATAAAACAGTCCGGAAAAATGCTCTCTTTTTGCATATTCCAGATAATCTTCCACTGACTTTCTGACAGATTTGCGTATCAATTCAATCTTCTTATCATTCTGGCGCAGACTCTTACCAAGACTGATCGCGGGCTCCTGATTCTCGATATCATAGAGAATGATCGTATTCGAATATTCAACCGAAACCTCGATATTCTGTCTGGACAGTGCCATGATCAGTTCTTCTACGGTAAATGCAAAACCAATAGACGGTGCATCTTTGCCAAACTGCTTTAACAGGTTATTATATCGGCCACCCTTTACAACTGCATCTCCGGTTCCATAGGTATATCCGCGGAAGATCACGCCGGTATAATAGTTATAACCATTTAACATACTGAGATCAAAGCCGATATATTTGTCATATCCATAACAGCATAATGCCTTATAGATTCTCTGTAATCTGTGAACAGCTGCAAGTGATACCGGATTTGTAACCAGCTTTTCTGCTTGCTCTAACATGGATTCTCCACCGAATAAAGAGTCAAATGCAAGAAAGGCTTTCTTTAAAACAGGACTCAGATCCAGTTTCTTCAGATATTCCTCCAAACCAAAGAAGTTCTTAATATTGATGTATTCCTTGATCTGAAGTTCTTCGGCTTCTGTAATTCCGGCTTCTGCAACGATGCCCTTAAAGTAATCGATCTGTCCGATCTCGATCTGGAACTCGTCGATTCCAAGTGCCTTAAAAGAATCAACAACAGTTGCAATGATCTCTGCATCTGCTGCAGAAGAATCATCATTTATAAGCTCAGCACCGATCTGTGTAACTTCCTTTAATTTTCCCTGCAATTTTCTTGGGTTTGAATATGTATTTCCTGTATAGCACAGACGGATCGGAAGCTGTTCGTCCTTGTAATATTTTGCTACACATCTTGCAATACTAGGTGTGATATCCGGGCGTAATACCAGCGTATTATTATCACGGTCAAAGAACTTGTACATTTCATTTGACGGTGCAGATCCCTTATCACGGTTAAATATATCAAAATACTCAAATGTAGGTGTCTCTATATCATGATAGCTGTATAACTCCAGAGTATGATGCAGCTTCTCAATAATCTTTCTTTTCTTTTTACATTCTACATCATAGGTGTCTCTTACTCCGTCCGGAGTCTGTAACAGTTTATCCTGCATCTCTTTTCCTCCTTTTATCCATGCCTATTTGCTTTATCGTATTAAAGTGATAACACGATAATTAGTTATTTCAACAATGTGCTCATTATAGGTGAGACGTTGGCATTTGTCAAGATTTTTCCTGATCCTTTATGCTCTTAACTGCAAATCTTTATCCAGAAGCTCCAGATAATGAACCAGTGCTCCATTTTTTGCATGAATAAAGAAATCCGGATTCAGTTCTTCATATTTGAAATTCTTTGCATGTCCCTCGTTCACGCGATCCATATAAGTCTTTAATTCCGAAAAACGTAAATAGTAATATTTGTTTCTATGCGTAAAAAATATGATCAGGAAGCTGACTCCCTGCTGTTCCTCATACTCTTTCATAAAATGATACTGATGCTCATGTATATTCTGTAAAGAAAACGTATCAACCGCACATTCCTTCGCATCGAAGCATATCGGAATGCCCTGTACGACACCGATGTAATCGACCGTAGAATCTTTTTCAAAATATGCCAGCGTGATCTGGCTGCTGTCTTTATCCATACGGATCGGTTTGATCGGAGTCGGGATCTTCTGGACAACTGCCAGCTTCTTTTCCCGATAATATTCATTTGTATAATTGATCAGTTCCTCAAGTGAGGAACCACGAAGTCCTCTGGAATTCCAAGTTGCCATCCGATTCTGCCTCTTTATCTTTTATCCGATTCTGCTTTTATCAAAGTTATTTTCCAAATTACCTAAATAAATCTTTTTCGATCGTCCGAAACGGTTCCGGAAGAAATGCCGAATACTCTTTTCCGCCCAGATAAGAAAGCGGACCGTCTGTTTCTTTAAATATAATGTTTCCGCAATGAAGAAGCTGGTGCTTTACATGATAAGCATCTGCAAAATACCGGTTCACTACAGGTATGCCATACTTTGTATCGCCGACTACCGGATATCCCAGATGCTTTAACTGTGCACGGATCTGATGAGACTTACCTGTAATAAGCTCAACCTTTACCAATGTATAATCATCATTTTTTTTTACCGGATAAAAGATTGAATGAATTTCTTCACTCTTGCCCTGTTTCCATGGGTAATCTGATATCCGAACTATATTTTTTGCATTATCCTTCTGTAAATAACAGGTACTGTCAAGCTTCTGTGTCACACGTCCCCGTACAAGTGTATAATAATATTTATGTAATAAATGTTCTCTTATAATTCTGGATAATTCCTGACTTCCGGTAAGACTCACCCCACAAAGAATGAGTCCGGATGTATTGCGGTCTAAACGATTGCATACAGACGGACGATAAGTTCTCAGTTCTTCAGTTGTGATATGCCCACTATCAAGCAGATAGTCGATCAATGCTTCATTAAAAGAGTAATCATCTTTTGATGCCTTCTGTGACAGGACGCCAGTCGGTTTGTCTGCGATCAGAATATTTTCATCCAAATAGATGATCTCAACCGGAATCTTCTTTTTAGAGGAAGTGCTGTGTGTTCCACTGACATCTTCCCTGAAATTGGCGATCGTTTCATCAGACATATAGATCTGGATCGTATCTCCGATATAGACGTATTCGTTTCCTTCAATTTTCTTATTGTTCAATTTGATGTTTTTCTTTCGTATCATCTTATAAACAAAGCTTGACGGTGCCTTATTCAGATATTTCAAAAGAAATTTGTTCACACGCTGTCCCGCTTCGTTCTGCGATATAATGATCTCTTTCATGCCCGACTCCTATACACCAAGTTCAAATAATTTTTCACGCATAGACTGATCCTTTACCAGATAATCTTCATCCGGTTCTTTGATCGTTTCCGCTTTCTTTATAAATTCATCCACGGTTAACGCTGTAACGATAACATATGGTTTCTTTATCATTTCAAAGGAACGTGTAATTTCTTTTTTCAGGAATTCCACATCCGGAATCTTCTTGTCAAATGCTTTCTGATATAAGAATAACATTCTGCCATCCCGCACGATCACGGCAGGGAAAAACAATATTCCTTCATATCGACTGAGCGAGATATCATACAGGATGCCGTCCCGGTTCTCATAATGGATCCCTTTTTCTATCTTCTTGTGTTCTTCCTCTGTTAAAGGCTTGAATTTGGAACACATGATAAGTGCTACGATCTGTTTGGCAAATGGCAGGCTGATCAATATCGGAAGTATGATGATCAAGGTTTTTGTTGTTTTAAACATGGCAAGCGAAAGAATTACTCCTGTCAGGATCATAACACCAAGTATAATAATACTGGTTATGATCTTTTTCTTATGTTTTTTTATATATCCATACTGTCCTTTTTCCATTGCTTTTGTCCTGTTCTGTTTTTATTATAATGTTCTTCATACCCCGGCAAATCTCTGTATTTACCGGATATCTGTCTCTATTTGATCATGGAAACGATCCAGTCATTCGGCAGCAGCTTTGTTACGATCTTAAACGCTTTCATCGTTATGCTGTAGGTAGATTCTGTCTTCAGGTAATACGCATCAAATAACGCCCGTTTTACCACATTCTTTGCTTCTACACGGAACAATCTTTTAAATGCCTTTGTATGGGAATATTTCTCGGCAACATCAAAGAACTCTGTATTGACCGGTCCCGGACATACTGCTGTCACTGTAATACCTCTGTCCTCCAATTCTTTATTTAATGCTTTTGAAAAGCTTCTAACCATGGATTTTGTTGCTGCATATACAGCAAAGGATGGCTGTGGCAGATATGCCGCTGATGATGCAATATTAATGATATTGCTCTGTTCTTTCATATATGGCAGAGTAATCTTCGTCATGGCAACTAAAGCCTTACAGTTAACATCGATCATTCCGGTAAGTTCTTCGCATACAACATCTTCTACATGTCCCATAATGCCATATCCTGCTGCATTCACCAGAACACGTACCCATGGATGTTCCTTTGCAAGCATCTTCTTATAGGCTTCAAGATCTTCCTGCTTTGTGATATCCAGCGGGAGAACAATAATCTTCTTGCCTTCAATCTCTCTTTCTAAGGCATACAAGCGTTCTGCACGCCTGGCGATCACCCATATCTCGTCGATTGTCTTATATTTTTCACTGATCTGAACAACAAACTCTCTGCCCAGTCCGGAAGAAGCTCCGGTAACGACTGCTATTTTACTCATGACATCATCCTCCATCCAGATAAATACTTATTCTTTAACGTTCCGTTTGTATTTTTTGCCCATCCAAGCGGATATCCGTCCACCAGAACAAGCACATATCCATTTTTAATTTTCTGATCCGATACTTCGATCGTCTCGCCTTTCAGATATCTTAAAACACGGTCATCTGAAGAAGTCAGATTTACTTCATTATCAAACTGTCCTTGTTTCAGATACATAGCAAGTGACTGGCTCGGTTCAAACCGGTTCTTCTTGATCTCGCCAAGGAACAATCCCTGTCTTAACATCCGAAGCCCGGATACATCCGGCATATGTTCTGCCATATAATACAGTCTTCCTTTATTTTCCTCAATATATGCAGACCGGATCCCGGCATCCGATGAAACGTGCGCAAGGAATTCTTCTGCATTTTTATCCGGCTTACAGCCTCTGTGTATCCATGACTGAAATACCTGTGTCTGTTCTGCCTCTTTTTTATGAATAAGTGCAACAAAATGCCCTTCCCCTTCGATATGATGCGGCCATAATCTTGCACATTTTTCAAGTTCTGCATTTTCGGTCTTTCCCCACGCAGGATTTCCATTGCAAAAACCCGGATACTTCGGAACTTCGACTAATTCTAATGTATCATCCAGTGATAAAAGATATTCGATTGACTGTTCATTTTCTTCCGGAGAAAACGTACAGGTCGAATACAGCATGGTTCCACCCGGTTTTAACATTTTTACAACTTCATTTAAGATTCCACGCTGTAAACCGGCAAATAACTCAACACCATTGTTTTCCCACGCTGTTACCATTGACTGGGATTTACGGAACATTCCTTCACCGGAGCAAGGCGCATCAATCAAAATTTTATCAAAGGTCTGATAGAATTTTGTGCTCAGCTTATTCGGAGCTTCACTTACCACACACATATTACCGATCCCGAATAATTCCAGATTTTTTAATAATGCCTTAGCTCTGGAATTACTGATATCATTTGAGATCAGAAACCCGGTGCCATGAAGTTTTGCTGCAAGCTCGGTTGATTTACCTCCCGGTGCTGCACAGATATCAAGAACCACATCCCCATCTTCAACAGGAAGAATACTCGCCGGTGCCATCGCACTCGGTTCCTGAATATAATAAAGACCTGCATAATAATATGGATGTTTGGATGGTGTACGTGCTTTATCATCATAATAAAAACCATTTGTTGTCCATGGTACAGGCTTTAATTCAAATGGAGAGATTTTCAAGAAATCTTCCACACTGATTTTATTTGTATTCACGCGAAGTCCATGATGCATGCCCTGATCCAGACAATTCATATATGCATCATAGTCGTCTCCTAACTGTGTCTTTATCCTGTTTGTAAATGACTCCGGTAAGTTCATAATCTATAACCCCTGTGCTTTGTATCCTTCTGCGATAATATCAAGCTGTTTGGAAAAATCCTCCAGCTTTTCCAGATCATCCTTCTGGTAAATATCATAAAATTCATTCTGTATCTTCACAACCTCACGCTGGTTGCCTACATAATACAAATTCTGAATATTTGTTAAAATATCTGCAACGATAGATGCCTTATAATTAAACGAATTCTGTGCATCCATAATCTCACCCCGGACAGATGACATTTCCTGATCCAGCGCCACAGTTGCATTTGCTGCATTTAACAGTTTTTTCCGGATATGTTCCGGCATATTATGACGATACTTATACTGAAGGGAATGCTCTATCGTTGCCCAGAAATCCATCGCCATTGTACGAATCTGAATCTCTGCCTGAATCGTCTGAAGCCCTTTAATCGTATATACATCATAATTTAATATAATATGAAAACTTCTGTACCCGCTTGTTTTTGCATTCGTGATATAGTCTTTTTCTTCCCGGATTGACATATCCCTGCGATTCCTTATGATCTCTACAACCTTGTAAATATCTTCTTCGAACTGGCACATGATACGGATTCCGGCGATATCATCCATCTCTTCCACGATATGATCCATCGGAATATGTTTCTTTTGCATCTTATCCAAAATACTTGAAATTCTTTTTACACGTCCGGTTACATTCTCAATTGGAGAATACAGTCCCTGACTTCGATAATCTTTTATAATATGCTTAAATTTCAAGAGCAGTTCATCTACAGCCTGCTCATACGGAGATAATATCTCTTTCCATAATTGTATTTCCACGAATAAAATGCCTCCTGCCAATTCTAACTATTCATCATCACGGGATACTCTGGTATAAAGGAAATTATATTCATCTACACCATCCTGATACTCTGGATAAAGCTCATATAATTCTTTCGCAAGTTCATAAGCCTTATCATAGTTCTGGATCTTTTCATAATAACTGATCTCCTGCAAACGCAACTCTTTCTGGAAGGTATTATCGCTTGCAAGTCCATTATTAATATACCCATATGCATTGTCCATCTCACCGATACTGATATAATAAGCGGCATACTGGGCATACAGATATGAATTATATCCATATTTATCTATGTATTTTTCATAATTCCCAAACATATGCTCTGCATCATTCATAGATGCATAACAGGTTCCTATATACAGATATAATTCCGGATAATCCTTTACATACTGCTCCAGAACCGGGAGTGCCCCGGCATAATTGCTGTCCGAAAAGTCAGCCAATGCCTGGGCGATCTCCTTCATTTTACCGACATTCTTTTTATCTGCAGATGTCTGTTGTAAAATAGTATCATATTCTTCTACCGCTTTATCATAATCAGCGGTCTTCATATAAATATCTGCCATATACAGTCTGGTATTCTTGTCTTTATTCTGAGAAAAGATCTGTTTTTCAGAAAGTGCATCGGCAAACCGGTCAAGTGCCTTATCGTATTCTGCATTCTGATAAAATGCCAGTCCTTCATCAAAATAGCGGTCCTTATGCGATATGATCTTTGATAATATTACAACAGCCGCAAAAACAATGACCAGACAGGTGACTAAAAAGAAAAACACTTTGCCAAAATCTATATTGGATTTTCTTTTTCTGTGTCTTCTACGATTTCTTCCTGCCATAGCAATAAACTCCTGATTAGTGATGGAATAAACGGATTCCTGTAAATACCATTACCATTCCATATTTATCACATGCTTCGATTACAAGATCATCTCTGACAGATCCACCCGGCTGAGCAATGTATGCAACACCACTCTTCTTAGCACGTTCAATGTTATCTGAGAATGGGAAAAATGCATCAGAACCAAGTGTAACATTCTGATTTCCGGCAAGCCATGCTTTCTTTTCTTCTGCTGTGAATACTTCCGGCTTTACCTTGAAACGCTTCTGCCATTCGCCATCACGGAGAACATCCTCATATTCATCACCCATATATACATCGATCGCATTATCTCTGTCTGCACGTCCAAGGCCATCAACAAACTGAAGCCCCATAACCTGAGGAGACTGACGAAGCCACCAGTTATCTGCCTTCTGACCGGCAAGTCTTGTACAGTGGATTCTGGACTGCTGACCGGCCCCGATACCGATTGCCTGCCCGCCCTTTACATAGCATACAGAATTAGACTGTGTGTATTTTAATGTGATCAGTGCAATCTTCATATCGATAAGAGCTTCTTCCGGTATATTTTTATTCTCTGTTACAATATTGGATAAAAGATCCTTATCGATATTCAGTTCATTTCTTCCCTGCTCAAATGTAATTCCAAATACCTGTTTGCGTTCAATCTCAGCAGGAACATAATTCTCATCGATCTGGATAATATTATAATTACCTTTCTTCTTCTTCAGAAGAAGCTCCATAGCTTCGTCTGTATACCCGGGAGCAATTACACCATCTGATACTTCACGCTTAATGAGACGGGCTGTATCTGCATCGCAGACATCTGACAATGCAATGAAATCACCAAAGGATGACATACGGTCTGCGCCTCTGGCTCTTGCATATGCACATGCAAGCGGTGACAGTTCACCAAGATCATCTACCAGTAGATCTTTGCAAGTGTATCTGTAAGAGGAAGTCCTACCGCTGCACCTGCCGGTGATACATGCTTAAAAGATGTAGCTGCAGGAAGTCCGGTTGCTGCCTTTAATTCTTTAACAAGCTGCCAGCCATTAAATGCATCCAGAAAATTTATGTAGCCCGGCTTACCATTTAATACGGTAACCGGAAGATCACTTCCATCTTCCATGTAGATTCTTGATGGCTTCTGATTTGGATTGCATCCGTATTTTAATTGAATTTCGTTCATTCTGTATTTCCTCCCGATTCATGATGATTATTTATTCTTGTTGATGATTCTTGTCTCATACTTTCCTGTTGCGATATCAATATATCTGACAAACAAAGATACCTTATTATCTTCATTCAGGCTTTCCCATACCATATTTGCAAATGTATCGATATCACCTGATATACCAACTAACTTCGGTTCTCCCTCAAAACTTGGAAGTGGATTGTCATCATGCATATATGTATGAATAAAATGTCCTTCTCCGTTTGCTGGATTCTCATATGAAAATGTATATCGGTTGCATGCCGATGGATTTCCGTTATTGCTCTTTAAGATAGACATTGCATAGTCATACTGTCCGCCTTCGATATGCATAACTCCGGAAATTCTCGGTGTATAGTTTGGACCGTCCGGTTCAAACTCGCGGCATCTCAGTGACTGTTCAAATGTAAGCTCTTTATCCATTCCATCAAAGATCGTATCGGTCTGATCACCATTTGTTACAATCGTCCGGTTGCCAAGAACCCGAACCGGTGCGTAAATGATAAGACTCGGATCCTCAAGCTTGGATGGATCAAATGCTTCTGTACGGATTCCTTCGCCCTCTGTAACAAATACACGATTTCTGGAATTCACACTTCTACCCATGATAAAGTATGCAGTAACTGCCTTTGTTCCGTCTTCCGAACGTCCGATCACGATTCCTCTGCCGGGATAAGAATTACCCTTAAGTTCCTCTGATAATGATAACATTTTCATTTGTAAACCTCCGTTTAGTAAATTAGTCAATTCATGTACCCATTTATCTGGTCGCTGTCTTTCATCTTATAATAATATGCTTTCTTTTGCAAGCGTTTTGGACTGCATTCTTATCTACTGAAACTGGCGGATTGCCTGGATCAGCTCGGATTTTGGAACTGCTCCCACGATTTTCTTTATAACTTCTCCATCTTTATATAATAAAAATGTCGGAATTGATACAACCTTGTTTGCAAGTGCAAGTTCCTGATTCTCATCTACATCTACCTTGCATACCTTTACCTCTGGAAATTCGTCAGCCAATTCTTCAACGATCGGTGCAACCATTCTGCATGGTCCGCACCAGGTGGCCCAGAAATCAACCAGCGTAAGTCCCTTTGCCTTTAAAACCTGATCTTCATATTCTTTTTCATTTAAATGTGTAACTGCCATAGTAAAAACCTCCAATTCGTCATTCGTTAATTATACAGACATCTCAATCATCTTACATCTGTACTTTCAAAAAACATTTCTGACAAGTAAGTGCTCTTGTATTATAGTATACATTCATTTTCCTCTATCATACATTTATTTGTCAACTCATTTCACGGAGTTTTAATAAATATCTACATTTGTCATCTTGTCTGTCAATTCTATGAACGCCAGCCGGCAGACAGGAATTTATATAAATCTGATTTCTGTATAATAACCGATACACAAAATGCGCGCTGCCACAAAGGGAAGCGCGCATCGTATTGTATGTGTATTATATGTTAGCCTTTATAATTATGCATTTAAGAATTCTTTGCTTGTCTTGACCTTCTTGTTTGGATCCGGACGGAATAACAGGAAGAAGAAAGCAACGATGATCAGAATTGCAACAACAGTGCCGATACCGAATGAACATGCACCTGTGAAGAGTCCTGCAATTCTGTAAACAACAAGGGATACAAGGTATGCAAAACCACACTGATATCCGATTGCAAACCAGAACCATTTTGCACTGTTCATCTCTCTCTTAATAGCACCCATTGCTGCGAAACATGGAGCACAGAGTAAGTTGAATACGAGGAATGAGAAACCACTTGCTGTTGTGAATGCTTTTGCAAGCTCGCTGTATACAGTGCCTTCCCCACCACCATAAAGGATACCCATAGTACCAACGATGTTTTCCTTAGCAACAAGGCCTGTAATAGATGCAACAGTTGCCTGCCAGTCGCCCCATCCCTGTGGCTTGAAGATCCAGCAGATTGCTCCACCGATCTTAGCTAAGATACTGTGGTCGATCTGATCTTCTGAAAGCATCTGGAATTTACCATCCAGAATACCGAAGTATGTTGTGAACCATACAAGGATTGTTGAGAGGAGGATGATGGTACCGGCCTTCTTAATGAATGACCAGCCACGCTCCCACATACTTCTTAATACAGAACCGATTGTCGGGATATGGTAAGGAGGTAACTCCATAACGAATGGAGCAGGATCTCCTGCGAACATCTTTGTCTTCTTTAAGATAATACCGGAGCAGATAATTGCTGCAATACCGATAAAGTAAGCACTTGTAGCAACCAGTGAAGATCCACCGAAAATCGCACCTGCGATCATAGCGATAAACGGAACCTTAGCACCACAAGGAATAAATGTTGTTGTCATAACTGTCATACGACGATCTTTTTCATTTTCAATTGTACGAGATGCCATTATACCAGGAACACCACAACCTACACCTACAAGAATAGGAATGAAGGACTTTCCCGAAAGGCCGAATTTTCTGAAGATACGGTCCATGATGAATGCGATACGTGCCATGTAGCCACAGTACTCAAGGATTGCAAGTAAGATGAACAATACAAGCATCTGAGGTACAAATCCAAGTACAGCACCAACACCGGCGATTATACCGTCAAGGATCAGTCCCTTTAACCAGTCTGCACATCCGATCTTATCAAGACCTCTTTCCGCAAGATCAGGAATGGACGGAACAAACACACCATAATCAGCAGGATCGATCTCTGCCATTTCTGTCTTGTTGAAGTATTCTACTGCATCTAAATAAGACATAGCATTTGTCTTATCTTTTTTTGCACCGGCAGGTACTTCTGAATAATATACATCGATATCGTAAGTATCAAGAGTTTCTTCATCTTCCATCTGATACTTCACACTTGCTTCTGTATTTGTATTTGCTTCGATCGCTGCCTTTGTTGCATCAACATCAACAGCATCTTCATCATCTGTTACAAGTACGCCATATGCATCAAGTGCATTTGATGCTGCATCATAATCACCGGATGCTTCTTCATAATCTTTGCTTCCGATACCGAATAAATGGAAACCGTCACCAAACAGATTATCATTTGTCCAGTCTGTGCACCATGCACCGACGGTTGACATTGCGATATAATAAACCAGCCACATTACAACGATAAAGATCGGAAGTGCAAGGATACGGTTTGTAACGATCTTATCGATCTTATCTGAAGTTGTAAGCTTTTCGCCCTTTGCATTCTTCTTTACACACTTTCCAATGATAGATGAGATATATGCATATCTCTCACTGGTGATAATACTCTCTGTATCATCATCAAATTTGTCTTCCAGTGCTTTGATCTCATCTTTACAATCCGGAACACTGTCCATCTGCTCTGCAATCTTTGTGTCTTTTTCAAGAAGCTTGATGGCAAAGAATCTCTTTTTTCTTTCTTCAACTGTAAGCTTTGCACTTACGCTGTCGATTGCATCTTCAACAGCCTGATCGAAGCTATGTACACGCTTATTCTGTACTTTCTTCTGTGCTGCCGCAACCGCTTTTTCTTTTACTTCATCAATTCCAGTACCCTTTAATGCCGAGATCTCTACAACCTCGCATCCAAGTGCATTGCTCAGGTTCTTGATATCGATCTTGTCACCATTCTTCTTTACAAGATCCATCATGTTAACTGCCATGATAACCGGGATTCCCAACTCGATCAACTGTGTTGATAAGTACAGATTTCTTTCGATGTTCGTACCATCAATAATATTGATGATCGCATCCGGATATTCCTTGATCAGATAATTTCTGGCAACAACTTCCTCTAATGTATATGGAGAAAGTGAATAAATACCGGGAAGGTCAGTGATGATAATATCTTTGTGACCCTTTAATTTTCCTTCTTTTTTTTCTACTGTTACACCAGGCCAGTTACCTACATACTGGTTTGAACCTGTAAGTGCGTTAAATAATGTTGTCTTTCCACTGTTTGGATTACCTGCCAACGCTATTTTAACTGACATTTTTATGCTCCTTCCTTTTTGTCTGTCATTTTCTATGATTCATCAAATAAGTAAATCATCTGCTTCGTTGTATGTAGGATCGGTACGATCCACACATTTATTCAACAACGATCATTTCGGCATCTGCTTTTCTTAAAGAAAGCTCATAACCGCGTACTGTTACTTCAACCGGATCACCAAGCGGTGCAACTTTTCTGACATAGATTTCTACACCTTTTGTAATTCCCATATCCATGATACGTCTCTTTACAGGTCCTTCGCCAACAAGTTTTGTTACCTTAACTGTCTGTCCAACGGCAACCTCTCTTAATGTCTTCATACCATTTTGCTCCTTCTTTTTCTTTATACATATAAGAACGTCTCCACATATTCAGACCGGATTCTGTGATGGTTTTTCTTCTTATACATTTGTATATATAAACAATTGCACCGGCAGCTACCAATGTGCAAATACTTATATTTCTGTTTTTTTCGTCATCCTTATACCATAATTTTGGCTGCCATATCTTTTCCGATGGCAACTCTGGATTCTTTTACATTTACGATCATGTTACCGTTTATCTCTGAAACAACTGTTACTTCTCCACCCACGACAAAACCAAGCTTCTCAAGAAACTGTCTTGTTTCATTTTTTCCACCAACTTTGGTAATGGTCTTTGTTTCTCCAATATTCATAAAAGTTAAAGGCATCATATTCCATCTTCTTTCATAATCGTATAAATTTATCATTAAGCAATATGCTGTTTTAAATTTCATCGTTAGTATATACTAACCCACATTAGAAGTCAATAACATTTTTTAGAAAATTATAACATCATTTAGAAGCTTGTAACGCATCTTAGTCGTATATAACATAGCTATATTCTTAAAAAGCAAATTTATTTATTATGCTTGACATTTTTATATGGTTAGTTTAAACTAATTACGATTATAAAATTGAAAGGTTGGATTATTATGGAGAAATATATAGGAACTATTATTGTTGCTGCCATTATTATAATTGTATGCGTACTTGCAATTCGTTCAATGATAAAAGATAAAAAGTCCGGAAAATCTGTTCAGTGCGGAGGAAACTGTAACAATTGTCACGGATGCCATTAGTTTTATCTTTCTTTCATTTGAACCTTATTCCGGTTTGTGATATAATTTTCTGTAAATAAATTTTTAATGGGGTAAAGCTATGTTAACAACGAATGAATCAGTTGAAAACTATCTGGAAACGATATTGGTATTAAGCAAGAAGCTTCCTGTTGTCCGTTCGGTTGATATCTCAAATGAACTTGGTTATAAGAAATCAAGCATCAGTGTTGCTATGAAGAATCTTCGTGAGAATAACTACATAACAATGAGTGATGCAGGGTTTATTTCACTCACCGATTCAGGAAAAGAAATTGCTGAGATGATATATGAACGACATGAGCTTCTCTCTGCCTGGCTTATACAGCTTGGTGTTGATCCCGATATCGCATCTGCCGATGCCTGCAAGATTGAGCATGTAATCAGTAAAGAAAGTTTTAAAGCAATTAAAGATCATGTATTAAGTGGAGCCAATCACTAGATCTTCTAGTGACTGGCTCTTTTTTCTATCGGATAGAATTTTCTACACATAAAGTTCCCCAACCGACATAGATATTTGGATACGTTCTCGCTGATTTTATCCTTTTCGCTCCCCGGATCAACGAAGCTTTCAGTTTTTCTCCATATAGAAATGGGTCATTTTCATTCACAATTCCCCACTGCATCAGCAGACATGCAGAACCGGATACAAATGGTACCGCCATAGATGTTCCCGACGCAAAGGAATAATCATTTCCCGGATATGCAGTATAAATATCCACACCGGGTGCAGCAAGATCCGGTTTAATCTGATCATTTGCTGTATAACCCCGTCCGGAAAAATATGCAAAATCATCGACATTCTGATCATAGGCCGCTACTGTGATCAGTCCTTCCGCCGTAGAAGGAATCGTTAATGTCCCAAATTCTGTTGGATTTAAGAACTCAACATTTCCGGTCAAACTTGCACGGATTGGCAGATAAGCATCCACTACCCCACTGACGATCTGCTTCGGATGGATCAAAACCTTCCATTGTCCTTTATCAATATAATTATCCCGCCCCTGAAATGAGACAAATATCTCCTGATTCCGGTTATATGGATTCGGCGTTCCATAGATTCCTTTGACAAATGTATTCCGATAAGTTCCGGTTCCAATATTCTGCGATTCACTCAAAGTCAGAACGATATCACCATTTGGTGTAATGATCATAACATCAAACCGGTCGTTATAATTTTTCCATAATTGCAGATTAAAGGATGTCACATAATCACTGACCAGCAGATCGATCATACGGTAGGAAGTATTTCCAAGGATTACCCGCTGATGTCTCCGGTTAATCGCATCATTTCCGGTTCCGGTAGATATGGAACACACCGCAAGCCTTGAAACGTCATTGATATAATTTTCCATCAACGAATCACCCTTATGAGAACCATAATTATTACCATAACTAAGATTTACAGATATCGGTTGATTACGTTCTATTCCCTTTCGCAGTGCATAATCAATTCCAAGGATCATTCCCAGTGTAGTCGGAAGTCTGGATGCCGTATCACTTCCTACTTTAATGATCAGAAGCTCCGTCTGTGGAGCTACACCGATATTGGTTCCTGCTGCTATGGCAGTCACCTGCGTACCATGACCGGAGCGATCCTCTGACGGAAGACTTCCTGTGTAGTTTCCATCTAGTATTGCATTCAGTTCTTCATTTGTATAAATGCGTCCAAGTTCGTATGGATTCACATATTCCTTCTGATATTCTGCCTGCTGGTCCCATAATTCCAGAATCCTGCTTTTTCC
Source organism: Clostridium sp. AM54-37XD (assembly GCF_003478225.1). Taxonomy (NCBI): domain Bacteria; kingdom Bacillati; phylum Bacillota; class Clostridia; order Eubacteriales; family Clostridiaceae; genus Clostridium; species Clostridium sp. AM54-37XD. The sequence goes on along the minus strand of NZ_QUEV01000018.1, from coordinate 12,691 downwards.
GTCACGTATAAATTCATTATGCCGATAATCAATACCAGAATCTATAACTGCAAGAAGGGTTCCGTTTCCATCCAGTCCGTAGTTATTAATGAAGGTTCCGGACAGGCAGGAGGCATACTGCGCATAGGATACCTGCTGATCTACACTCTTTGGTTTATCCACATACAGGATTCTGGAATCTGCTGCAAATGCATTGATATACACTTCCTTTATTTCTATAATTGCATATCCAGCCAGCAGATAATAGATCCGTGTCAGATATCGATCCACCAAATCTGTAATATCATCATTATAACGGATCAGAAGCTGCCAACTCCGATCTTTTGCATTGTATCCAACATACAGCTCCGATTCGCTGTCCTCATATGACTGCATGGTCTCCAGTGCAAGTTCCAATTGCGTATCAATATTATTTTCCATTTTCCCTTACTATCCCGCTTTTTATGTATTATTTTTATCTCTTAATCATATGATTTTTTATTGATATTTAGAATATTCTTATGATTTCATCAAATGTTGTTAATTGTTTGAAAATATCGAAAAATGTAAGTAAAGTTGAAACTTTTCCACATTATCAACAGATTTATACACAAAAATAGGATTTTCAGTCTAAAAAACAGGGATTTTATCCCCTGTTTATCCACATTTGTCATTTTACGTCGGTATTCCTTGGTTTCAAATTCCTTAATCCGACGTATTATTTCACCGCATCTATATATAATTGCATTTGCAAATCAATTGAAAGAAAAACATATGAATTATTTTTCCAATTTGTTTATTGGCAGAAAACAGAATGTTGTACAGGCAACCGGCTATCTGGATACCGGCAATACGCTGAAAGATATTTCAACCGGCAAACATGTGGTCATCGCCTCACCGGAAATCATGTATGACCTGTTGCCCCTGCAGCTTCATGCGCTTGTATACGATTATACAAATGGGATCCAGCCATTTGATCGAAAGTCCTCCATATATATGCCGGAGGGCATCCACCTGATCCCCTACCGAACGATCAGTTCGGAATCGGATCTGATGCTGGCATTTGACTGTGACTTTTTCTTTATTAATAATCATATAATCTGCAACCGGCCACTGATCGGGATCAGCAGACATACGTTACAGATCAGTCATATGAAGAAATGTATTTTATTAAATTCAGTATATATGAGAAAGGTAAGAAACTATGATAAACACATTCGCAAATCGAGATTTTAAATTTTCAATGGTATCCAATATTATGACCTTATTTCCTTCATCCTCCAGAGATGTCCATTACATAGGCGGGTGTGATATTCTTCCTGCCCCATTAGAACCATATGAAGAAAGTGCCATGGTAGCCGGACTTGGGAACGGCGACGATCAGGAGATTAAAAAAATACTGATTGAACGGAATCTTCGTCTGGTTGTTTATATTGCAAAGAAATTTGACAACACCGGAATTGGCGTAGAAGATTTGATCTCAATCGGTACGATTGGACTGATCAAAGCAATCAATACCTTTAAATGCGACAAAAACATCAAGCTGGCAACCTATGCATCCAGATGCATCGAAAATGAAATCCTTATGTATCTCCGCAGGAACAGCAAACTCCGCATGGAGATTTCGATTGATGAACCATTGAATGTTGACTGGGATGGAAATGAATTATTATTATCTGACATTCTTGGAACCGAGGAAGATACGGTTTACAAGAATATGGAAACAGAAATGGATCATTCCCTGTTAACGGCAGCAGTCTCTCACCTGACAGAACGGGAACGTACCATTATTGAATTGCGGTACGGGATCAACACGATTAACGGTGTAGAACGCACCCAGAAAGAAGTGGCTGACCTGTTAGGAATCAGCCAGTCTTATATCTCCCGTCTTGAAAAAAAGATTATAAAGAAACTAAAAAAAGAAATAATTAAAATGAGCTGATCAGCCTTTAATGATGATAATCGGAAAGCTTTACCTTATATCCGTCAACCATCTGGCGCATTTTCTGGTAATCCTTTTCCTTTAGATCTCCGGATTGTTTCAGATCTTCCACCATCTGATCCAGCTCCTTTAAGGCATCATGTGCCAGATCCTTATAATTGTTTGCAAGATTCATATTCATCTCATTCAGCTTTGCATTCAGTTGTTGTTTTACACTACGTTTCATCATTGTTTCGCACCTCATTTCAGGAAATAATCATTGACACTGTTGTAGCCATGTGTTACTATTACAAAGGTTCACAGACGCCGGCATGTCGGAATTGGCAGACGAGGCAGACTCAAAATCTGTTGGTGGCAACATCGTGCGGGTTCAAGTCCCGCTGCCGGCACTCTTTGTATTTTGCATAATAAAAAATCTAAGTTTTAAGCCATTTTGTGGCTTTTTTTATTACTCAAAATGCAGGCATTTCAACTATTTTGCCCAATATTTGCCCGCTAGATGCACACCCAAATACAGACTCTTTTACTGCAGCCGGCTGTTGTTGCCGATCTTCTTTGCAACCACAACAAACCGTCCATCTTCTGTATGATACGCACAGGTGGATAAGGTCAGCAGCTTGTCCCCATAGGATGCCGTTTCTTCGATCGTATATGGTGTATTTGCTTTTACCCGGCTGACATAATCATCAAATTTCTCTTTTGATCCCGCATCTGCAAAGTCATATATATTATAATGCTCTGTATCCCCTTCCGGATAGGCTTTTGTATAAAAAGCGGCGATCACTGTATATGTACCCGGTCCATCTAAGGTATCAAATATGATCGTCTGATGTTCTTTATAGAAATCTTCATCTTCATATTTTAACAGATCATGAAACATCGTCCCTGCTTTCATATTATGTCCGTATATAATGACATTGTCAGATACCTTCCCTGTCGGGGAACAGTTTGCTGCTGCAAATAACGTACCAGCAGCACTGTAACCCCCCTGAAAATTCCGATGGATATAATATTCTTCATTCTCTGGCGTATACATGACCGGATAATCGATTCTTGTTCCATATATATACAGCCATCCAACAAAGTCTGTATTCTCCTCATATACAGATGCGTACTTTTTATAAACCTTTTTTTCCTGTACTGTTGTATAAACCGGTTTTCCGGTTTCTTCCGTACAATTGTCCTGCTCCACTTCCAGTTTGATCTCTGCAAACGCTGACTCTGCCTGTCTGCTGGTAAAAAAATAAACACCCAGATAGCAGCCACAGCCAAGGAAAACAAGTACACATACTGCAAGTATAAGATTTAACAATATTCCATTCTTTTTTCTTCCACTCTGTGATGAATTCTCATGGTCATTGTTTTGCGTTGCCATTTCTCTGTTATCTGTTTCTTTCCTGTCTGTTAATCCGTTCATCCGAACCAGCATCCTTCCTTGATCACTTTTTCATTTTTGTGTTATTTCCGTACGCCTGCCATTCATTATCCTGAAAGCAAAAAATCTGACCATTCATAATAAACAGTCAGATTTTGAACCTTAAAAATACTTTCTGCTTCCCCAAAGATTATTCCGTTTCAATTCTACATACTCTGCATATGCCTGTTCCAGAATATCCTTTTCGTTCGGAAACTTCAGAAGGTGGTAGGCTTCATGATACTTGTAGTAACCGGAATCCACAAAATATTCTTCACGCTGCGGTTTGCTGTAATAGCTGTCCGCCATCATCAAATACCAGTGTACATCCTTGTTTACCACATCAAAAGCAGTATTAAATGTATAATTGCTTTTTCCTACATACTTAATAATAGATGCGCTAACACCTGTCTCCTCTTTTACTTCTCTAAGTGCAGTCTGATTATGCTCTTCACCTTTCTCAACTGTACCCTTCGGGAGAACCCATCCTTCATATTTGTTTTTGTAGTTTTTGTACAGTAATAATACTTTTCCTCTGAAGATTACCACACCTCCACAGCTTGTTGCTTCGATCACAGCAGTTCCTCCTGTCTTTTCGGTGTTGTAAATGCTTCAAGTTCTACTCACATTCGACTACGAATAAAACTCTGAACCGGCTTACCCTGCCAGTCCTTAATTGGTTATAAGTATATCAGTATTACTGCATTATTTCAAGCTGATTAATTATAATATGCATCAAATATCTTTCTGGCGATTGATGTTGCAGATGCTCCGGTATTACTTGCATTTTCTATCAGAACGCAGACCACCAGATCCGGATTATTGACATTGGAGAAACCTATAAACCAGGAGTGGGAATCCTTGTTCTCATTAAACTCTGCAGTTCCCGTCTTACCTGCTACTGTATACTCAGCTCCTGAAAAATAATCGGACGCTGTACCATATTCCGTTACCGACATCATAAGCTCTGTCAATGTCTGTGCTTCTGCTGAGGATATGATCCTGCCATAAGAATCCTTGGAGAATTTTTTTACAACGCTTCCGTCACAGTTCTCAATACGATCCATCATATATGGCTTCATAAGAACCCCACCATTTGCGATTGCACACATGACCATCGCATTATGAAGCGGCGTGATCAGTGTCTCTCCCTGTCCGATTACTGTCTGTGGAATCAGGGACTTATCTGTTTTTGATGTCATGGTATAACTGGATTTCTTATAATAGCCATCATACGGCAATTCTTTATTATACAGAAAGTCTCCGCACAATTTATTTAATGCATCCATATCAAGTTTCGTTCCGATATTGGAAAAGGATGTATTACAGGAATACGCCAGAGAATCCTCCAGGCTAACGGTTCCGTGCACCTTATGATTATAGCAGTGAATGGATACACTGTTAAATATGCCATCCCCCTCACATTCATAGGAATATGACTTATAGTTGGGATTTTCTCTTATATATTCCAGTGTTGTAAGGATCTTAAATGTCGATCCCGGCGGATACATTCCCTGGGTTGCACGGTTTAGTAGACAGGAGCTGTCCGAATTTGCTGTTTCTTCTATAACAGAGGAGATCTGGTTCGGATCAAAATCCGGCTTTGAAACCATTGCTTTGATTTTTCCAGTTGATGGCTCGATCGCTACGACCGCACCATCATTATCACCAAGTGCATTATATGCTGTACTCTGCAGATCATAATCCAGTGTTGTTATAACATTATTTCCCATATCCTTCTTATCAGATAATGCGTGATAAATACGATATAAAATATTCTGGTTAGATGTCAGCAGATAATAATTGGAAACCATTTCCAGACCTGCCTGTCCATTGCTATCATAACCAACTGCATGTGCAAACATATTGCTGTATGGGTAAACTCTGGTTTCGTTTCCATCATCATCCGTTTTTGTCTCCGCCAGAACAACTCCGTCATCTGAAATGATCTGACCTTTTATTACTGTTTCTGCATACAGATTCTGTCTTTTGTTGTATGAATTTGCAATATCTGAATCTGCATCGACAACAACATATTTAACAAGATGCACCATCATGCCGATAAAAATAAATATAACAAAATATGTGATCACAAGAACAGGAACATTCTTTTTGTCATTTTTCTGTTTTTCCTGTGCTTCTCTACTCCCCTGAGAATACTTCTTCATGATTGCTTTGTTTGTAGACCGTTTGCTCTTCATTACCACCAACTCCATTATTTTCAAGTACACAGATTCCCTGAATGATTCCAAACAGGAATAATGTGCTCACAACTGAACTTACACCATAACTGACAAGCGGAAGTGTCACACCGGTAGACGGGATAAACTTTGTTACACCGCCAATATTCAAAAATGTCTGGAATATAAAACAGATCGTGAATCCAAATGCAACATTCTTATAAAATGAGTTACGGATCTTCATGGATATATTTATAAAATATATAAAACAACTGATATACATCAGGATCAGACACAGCGCAAACACAACACCCAGTTCCTCACAGATCGCAGAAAAGATAAAATCACTGGACGCTACCGGAACTGCTGTTGGAAGCCCTTTACCCAGACCTCTTCCTTCCATCCCGCCCGATCCGATCGCAAATAGTGACTGGCAAATCTGATATCCGGCGTCATTAATATAGGAAAATGGATCTAACCACGCGTTGATTCGGGTTGTTACATGACTGAATTTGTCTTTTAACAGCGAATATCCAACCGTTGCAATGACTGCTGCACCACCCAGACCACCGATCAGGATCATTGTCTTCTGTGTTGCCAGATAGATCATCATGATAAAGATCATCATAAAGATTGCTGCACCACCCAGATCCTTTTCTGCTACCAGAATCAGCATAAAGATACCGGAAACAAGTGTAACTTTAATGTAATCTTTAAATTCCTTTGCTTTGTTTAAAGCGCTTGCCAGAAAGAATACAAATATAATCTTTACAAATTCCATCGGTTGCAGGGAAATCGATCCAATCTGGATCCAGTTTGTAGAGCCGTATTTGGATACTCCAAGAAATGGAACAAAGACTGTAATTAGAAAACCGATTCCAAGGATTGCATAGAAAATATCCCAGTTTTTCAGATTTTTGCATTTCATGATCACAAGCGGAATAAATGCCGTGATCACCAGTGTGATCGTTGCAAATGCAAACTGTTTTTTTGCCAGATCAAAATCCAGTCTGGTCAGCATGACATATCCGATCAACAGCAAAAATGACATATTATTTGTGATCAATCTGGAAGATTTCTTGTATATTCCATGATACGATACCATATATACAATAGAAACGATCATCTGCAGCAGATAAAAGATCACGATACTGATCGTTTTATATTTTAAAAACAGTGTCAGATAACATAAAAAATGTATAATAAACACATAGACGATCTGCACATTTAATGCATGATTCTTTTTATCTTCCCGCACCGGTTTCAGCACCGTAAAACATTTAATTGTATACAGAACCATAAAAAATATGATTAAGTATTTTGATATCTCTGTAATAATAGTTGCCATTATTCAATACCCTTTATATAATGTCCTCTTGTATAATCCATCTCATCGAATTCTTCATCCATATCTCCGGCATGGAACTTCATGAGAAGCTCCATCACATTCTTCGTCTGATCTTCGTTTTCGATGGTAAAATCAATCAAATATTCATTGGTTATATCAGTATTTCTGTTATTTGTCAACTGTTTGATATTGTTTGTCGGAACCCCATTATATATAACAGAATAACAATCCCGGCAGTTATTCACACTATAAAAGCGATTGCCCTTTTCATCCCGGAACGAGAAACGTTCTCGTTTATTATAACCACATCCGTCCAGATAGTTATTAACAAAGCACTGGGCTGTGATCATAACCGGCTGATATCCATATAATCTTTCAATATCTGTTTCACAGAGACCGCTCCATTCCTGATGTGTCAGTTCCACAGAACCGATCAGCATTACCTGTGGAAACAGCTCCTTATAGAATAAAACAGCTTCATCATTATATGCATATAAGAATGGATCAAGCAATACCATTCCCTTATATCCCTGCTTCTTCAGAAAACCAATCTCATCTATATTCTTAATATAGATACCCTCAAACATTCCAGACAGAAAATACAGATCTTTTATTCCTTGTTTCTTATTCTCACGCAGGATATCCGGAAAGGAAACATAGATCTTTTTATTTCCTCTCATTTTTCCGATTTCTGCTTCATGCACGATATTATGATCAATTATAACATGTTGTACCAATTTATAATTATTAACAATTCGAAATTGTTCTATTGTTTTTACAGATACATAGCAACCGCATTCCATAGCATCTCTGGTATCTGTCTGTTTCTGATCATAAATAGTTTCCTCCGCCAGCAACTTCTTATCATCCGGTATCGTCCGTTTATATCGTCCAATCAATGCCTGTTCCAACTGGCGGACGGCTTCCCGTCTTAATACATTCAGACTTCCAAGAGAAATAAATATATTCTCATCGCACTCCGCTTCCAGATAGAAGTTAAATCCTGTTCCACCGGTCTTTGACAGCTTATCTATGATCTGCGTCACCTCAACCGGACGTTTTGCAGCCTGTGACACGCATTCTCCGCTTACCTTTACCGAGATATCATCCACATCTGAAAACAACTCCAGCATGATCGGCTTTCCAATCTTTGCAGTCACCTTTCCATAGATATCCGTCTGTTTTTCCTTCTGTATAAACCTTACGTTAATATCATCAATAAGCGCATTATTTCTTGTCCGATAGACCTGCATATCTTTTCGGATCTGCCGAAGATTATTCGCATTCAGTCGGATCTTCTGTCCGGCCTGTGCGGTTATATTCGAAGTCAGTTCAATATTCTGTTCTGTTCCGGTACGGATCTCCAGAACATCCTTTGCCTGAATTCCACGTTCCAGACGGATGTATACATGGGGTGCTTCCACAGCTTCCACTTTACCAATCAATGTACCGGTATGATTCGGACGCTTGTTTGCAAGCATTTCCTTACCGTTCTTCATATAATAATAGCCGGAAGAAAAACCACCGCGGTTATAGATATCCATCAGCCGGTCTGTATGATATTTGATCCGTTTCTCATTCACATGACCGTTTATGTATTCATCTGTAATCTCAGAATATGCATGAACTGCCGCAGCTACATACTCCGGCTTCTTCATTCTTCCTTCGATCTTAAAGGAATCAATCCCTGCCTCGATTAACTGTGGTAAATCCGCAAGTGTACACATATCCTTCATGCTGAGGGCATATTCATGATTAAACTTTCTGCTGTTATATGCCTTTCTGCATGGTTGTGCACAGCGTCCACGATTGCCGCTTCTTCCGCCTGCAAAACTGCTCATCAGACATTTCCCTGAATAGCAGAAGCACATCGCACCATGCACAAATGTTTCAATCTCAATATCAACCGCTTCTTTAATTGATTTTATTTCTTTTAAGGATAATTCCCTTGCAGGAACAAATCTTGTCAGCCCAAGATTTTTAAGAAATTCTGCCCCATAGGTACTGCATACACTCATCTGTGTACTTCCATGTAATGGCAGATCCGGATATGCCTGTGAAAGACTTCTTATAACACCGACATCCTGTACAATAATCCCATCTACACCTTCCCTGTAAAAAGGCTCAAGGTAAGGAATCAGTTTCTTCATTTCACTATTTTTGAGCAAAGTATTAACTGCCATATATAACTTCACATTATGAATATGGCAGTAATCAATTGCTTCCAGTAATTCTGTTGTATCAAAGTTTCCGGCAAATGCACGGGCGCTGAACATATCGCCTCCGGCATAGCATGCATCAGCGCCTGCACTTACCGCAGCTTTCAGCGCATCCATAGAGCCTGCCGGAGCTAAAATCTCAGGTCTATTTAACATTATTTTCTGCTTCCAACTTTATTATTTCTCTCTGCAGAGCATTGACTTTTTCTTTATATTCATCAATCATTTTCTGTGCAGATTCATATTTGATCTGTGTCTCGATCACTTCATGTCTGAGGTCATAAATCTGTTTGTCCTTATCGTCATCCTCCGTCAGCATCTGATTTACCTGAAGCTTCGCTTTGAAGTAATCATCTGCGATATTAAGTGCAAGTAATACACTCTGATATTCTGCATTAAAACGGCGGTAACTTTCGGAAGACTGACATTCCTGGATCTTACCATTGATATAAGAAGCTACATTCTGGAGATATTCTTCACTTTCAAATCCGCTCAATGTATACACTTTATTGTTAATAACCACCGGGATATCATTTTTTTGTGACATGACTCTCCTCCTTTATATTTCATTTTATTTCTTTCATATATATTTTTTACCTGTACCATACAGGTATTATTTTCCCGTAATTCATTTATTGTATGGACTAAAATAACCTATTCGATAAATGCATCCAGTCCGAAATGCTTATAACACCGTTCTGTTACAACCCGTCCTCTCGGTGTCCGGTTGATAAAACCATTTTTGATCAGATATGGCTCATATACATCTTCAATCGTGCCGGAATCTTCCCCGATGGCAGCAGCCAGAGTATCCAGTCCCACCGGACCTCCACCAAACTTCTCTATCATTGTCATTAATATGTTCCGGTCTGTATTATCAAGTCCCATGGAGTCAACCTCAAGCTTATCCAGTGCTGTCTTTGCAACCTCATAATCGATACAGCCATTGTGGCATACCTGTGCAAAATCCCGGCATCTCTTTAACAGACGATTGGCAAGTCTTGGTGTTCCTCTGGATCGTTTTGCAATTTCAAGTGCGCCCGCATCATCGGTCTCTACACCCAGTACATCCCCGGACCGTATTACGATCTGCTTCAATTCCTCCGGTGAATAGAATTCCAGCCGATCAACCATGCCAAATCGGTCACGAAGCGGTGCTGTCAGCATACCGGCTCTTGTCGTTGCTCCGATCAATGTGAATTTCGGAAGATCCAGACGGATTGACCTTGCTCCTGCTCCTTTTCCGATCACGACATCAATCGCAAAATCTTCCATTGCAGGATATAAGACTTCCTCTACCTGACTGTTTAATCTGTGAATCTCATCAATAAATAATATATCATTCTCTGACAGATTATTTAAAATAGCTGCCAGTTCGCCCGGCTTCTCGATTGCCGGTCCTGATGTGATCTTGATATTAACACCCATCTCATTTGCAACTATGGATGCTAGTGTCGTTTTACCAAGGCCCGGCGGACCATATAAGAGTAAATGATCTAACGGTTCATTTCTCCTCTTTGCCGCCTCAATAAAAATCTTCAGATTCTCTTTTACTTTATTCTGTCCAATATATTCATCCAGATACTTTGGTCTCAAACTATATTCACTATTTAATTCTTCTATATCTGCTTCTGTTGAAATAATTCTACCCACTGTGTCCACCTGTATCTGTTTTTATATTAATTTCTTCAATGCTGCCTTTAATATCGATTCTATATCCATCTGACTGGTATCCCCAATCTTTTTTACGGCAAGTGCTGCTTCGGAATTCGAATAGCCCAGATTTACAAGTGCAAGAATCGCATCTCTTGCTGCATTTAAATCTTGTGTATTCTGTACGATCGACTGCTCATAGGCTGCATCCATCATATCTTCCATCTTTAACTTATCTTTTAATTCCAATATGATCCTTGATGCACCCTTGGCGCCGACACCATTTGCTTTTGATATCGTCTTCGCATCCTCTGAGATCACCGCGAGCTGAAGCTCCTGGATCGTAAGAGCTGTAAGGATTGCCATAGCGACTTTCGGACCTACCCCGCTGATTCCGATCAAGATACGGAATACAGATAATTCCTCTTCTGAATGAAACCCATACAATGTCAATTCATCTTCTCTTATATACATGTGTGTGTATATTTTGATCTGCGTTCCATATGCTGGAATATGCTCAAGAAACTTACCAGATACGAAGATCCGATATCCCATACCGTGGTTATCGATCACTATATAATTCTCTCCTGCACTGACAAGTGCTCCTGAAATGTATGCTATCATAATAATATGTCTCCAAATTTTACTATGCCAAGTATAACACAGTTTTCTCATTATGGAAATATCAGATTGATTTTTTGATCGCAGGGGCATATCATGAGATTATTCGATTTTTTTACATTTGAGGTTACATACTATGATTCAATACGACTATACGATGCCACTTTCTTCAGTTAATCTGAACTGGATGAAAGAAACGCCGGATCAATATCTCTTCTTTGATATTGAAACAACCGGATTAAGCGCTGCCCGGTCAGATCTTTATCTGATCGGATATGGAACGATTCTAAACGACGAACAGTTTCGTATTACCTTATTATTCAATGATGACGGTTGTTCCGAGCCAAAGATGCTCGCTGCATTTAAGGATATATTGGCTGATTACAAATATCTCGTTACATACAATGGCGACACCTTCGATCTGCCATATATAAAGGAAAAATACCGACAGTTCCGTCAGGAGATATCCTTCGATTCAATTACCAGTATCGATGTCTATCGGAAAATAAGGAAATATAAAAAGCTGCTTCAGATGGATTCAATGAAACAGTCTGCTCTGGAATCTGTTATGGGAATGGAACGGGATGAATTTCACTCCGGCGGTCTTCTGATCGATACCTACCAGGACTATTTAGGTACAAAAGATACACAATTACAGGATATGCTTTTATCTCATAATAAGGATGACATCTATGGACTTTTCTATGTGTCCGGTTCCCTTACACTTACTTCCTTCTTTGAAGGCAATTTTTCTATATCGAAAACTACCTGTACCGATACACAGTTTACGATCTGTATACAGACAGGAAGGCTTGCGATTCCATTTGATACCAACTGTAATGATATACATATATCAGGCATAGATGAAGTCGTGACGATCGATATTCCAGTTATCCATGATACACTGAAATATTTTTATAAGGACTATAAAAATTATTTCTATCTGCCATTAGAACAGACTGCTATCCACAAGGATGTTGCCTGTTATGTCGAAAGTGCTTATAAAGAAAAAGCCCGCCCAGAAACGGCATACACTACAAAAACAAGTTCGTTTATCCGCCAGAACAAGTTCAAGCAGTCACACATATTCAAATATGAACATACTGACAAAGATGGATATATTGAACTGAACGATACTTTCATCAATGACAGGATACAGTTAAAAGAATATCTTCTCAATATCTTAAAGCAGATCAAATAGTTCTGGAACATGTTGCAAAAGCGAAAGTTTCAAGATTGCGGAATAAGAGCAGGGGTACAGATCAAACTGGAACATACATAAAACAATAAATACCCACTGATGAATATTCATCAGTGGGTATTTTACATTTTATA
>NZ_QUEV01000017.1:0-44026 GCF_003478225.1 Clostridium sp. AM54-37XD | reverse complement strand
ATTCCGTTCATCTGCGGTGCCATGCCCTGTGGCGGCAGTTCCGTTCATCTGTGGATTGTAGCCTTGTGGTGGCATTCCATTCATCTGTGGATTGTACATACCCTGTGGTGGCATTCCGTTCATCTGCGGATTATACATACCCTGTGGTGGTGTCTGCTGATACTGATTGCCACTGTTCATGATACGGTGTTCCTGTTCTTCTACTTCTCTGTATTCCTTCTCCAGAGCTGCAATATTCTCTAATCCCTTTGCAGCACTGTCAAACAGATGCTTGATCTCCTCCGGTGCTTCTTCCTTGTTCAGGTTGTAATAATATCTTCCGATCTCTGTATAGATTCTGTCAAGATTGGAATTCTCAGATGAGATCTTGCCTTTTATCTTTGTCTTCTGTGCAGCACACTTTGTGCTGTCAACTGCCTGATTAGCTAATGACTTTGTCTTTTCAAATGCATTCTGAAAAAAATTACCTGCCATTGTCAAATGACCTCCTTATGTTAATCATCAATATATTTGTTCAATGTCTCAACAACATCGTTCAGATTATATGGTTTTGCTATGTAATCATCCAGTTTATTCTCAAGAATACGTTCCTTATCACCAAACATGGCTCTTGCTGTTACTGCGATAATTGGAAGTCTCTTTCTCTTCTCTTTCTGCTCGATCTCACGGATCTCCTGTGTAGCTGCGATACCATCCATAACAGGCATCTGTACATCAAATAACGCTGCATCGTAAATCTTCTGCTTGAAGAGTTCAACTGCTTTCTGACCATTCTCTGCAATATCGTAAGAGAAGCCTGCCATACCAAGTAACTTACCGATTACCTGCTGATTAACCGGTTCATCCTCAGCTACAAGGATTCTTGCCTTGCTGTGTGCATTGATTGAAAATACAGCCGGTTCTTCTTCCTGCTCAATCTCTACTGATGCATCATCCGATGCCTTTACAACCTTCATAGGTACTTCTACGATGAACGTAGAACCAATGTCTTCCTTACTCTGAACCTGAATGTTGCCACCCATCAGTTCAACGATCTGCTTTGTGATTACAAGGCCAAGGCCGGATCCACCATATCTTCTTGTATCAGAAGAATCAACCTGGCTGAAACGGATAAACAGCTTGCTCATGTTAGCCTCTGAAATACCAATACCGGTATCTGCAACTGCCATACGGATCTTAACCTTATTTTCCCCTTCCATATCCATGGATGCGATCTTAACACGTACACTTCCCTCTGACGTAAACTTGATCGCGTTTGATAACAGGCAGTTTAATACCTGCTGAATTCTCTGTCCATCGCCCTTTACCAGCTTTGGAATATTGTTTCCAAATGAACAGTCGAGCTGTAACCCCTTATTATTTGCAAGTGGTACCTGAGCAGCAACCGTCTCCTCGATCGCCTGTTTGATATCAAATGTTTCTTCTTTGATCTTGTACTTTCCTGCTTCCAGCTTACTGATATCAAGGATATCATTGATCAGTCGGAGCAGTGTATCCGCACAGTTCTTTGCTGTTACAAGGTTATCTCTGTAATCTGCCTGAAGATCATCAGCCATCAGTGTAAGCTGGAGCATACCCAGAATACCATTGATAGGTGTACGGATCTCATGGCTCATATTTGCAAGGAACTCAGCCTGTGTCTTATAGGCTGCATTCGCATCAACAATTGCCTTGGACAATTTGTTCTCTGTATCTTTCTGATCTGTGATATCAATAACCACCATGTTAATGTAATCTGCTTCTGACTTATACATTACGGTGTTAAATACCTTCTGAAGAGATTCCATTGTGATCTCAACATCCATCAGATCTCCTTCTTTTGTTCCGGAGTTATTATATGCCGTAAACCAGGCATTGATATCCTGAAGGACCTCGATCTTGCTTTCTTTCAGGTTCTTGCCGGTGTAATCACTGACATCCAGCTTGAAATACTCACCAAAGATCTCGTTTGCATCTACGATCTGATAACTGACACCATTTACAGGATCATCTATGATCTTTGCCTGTGCAAAACCGATCGGCAGGTTCATAAATAACTTTTTATATTTATCTCCCTTTCCGCCACTTCCACTCGTACCGTCACCACAGATGATGAATACTCCTCCAAATGTTACAACTGCAGCAAGTATTCCAACGATCAGAGCACCCACTCCTACACCTGCAACACCTAAGATACCTGCCAGAAGACCAAGTACCGCACCGGCTGCTGCGACCGGTTTCCAACCCAACTCCTTAATTTTCTCCATTGATGCACCTCTATTTCTACTTTTTTGAATCTAATACTTTGACTCCACATGTTATTATATTATAAATGAATGTTAAGGTCAACGAGATGATAAAAAAACCTATAGATTTTTCATAAAATCTATAGGCCTTTTTTGATATTTTTTACTAGATATCACTAATGCACTGATTACACTATCTCCAGGAATCTGGCAGATATAAACAAATTTCAAGGTTCCATATGCCCTGTTTTTTATATATGTTATACATCTGTCAATTCCCGGCTCACAAAAGCGTACGCATTATGGTTATAATGCCTGTTTTTTATTTTGGATCGTTATCAAATACATCCTTCAAGATCTCATCTACATGCTTATAATAATCATCATCTAAAGTCTCCGGTTCTGTCTGCTCCACCGCTTCATCTACTGACAGGCTCCGGTCGTCCGGTTCTGGCAGATCACTTGTTGCATCCGACTCCGTTTCATTTATGCCGGCACTCTGTGTTCTGCGTTTTCTCCTGCCTGATGTTTTCTCCGCGTTCCGGTTCTGAAGCTGTCTTCTTCCACACAGGAAGCCAAACAGCAGCCAGCATGCAAAGGTAAGGATCAGTCCAAGTTTCAGACCAGGTGGAAAATATTTGAATTCGATCACATGATCACCCGCAGCAAGCTTCAATGCAATAAATGCATTTCCAACCTTGTCAATCTCATATTTTTCGCCATCGACATATGCTGTCCATCCGGCATCATATGGGATCGATGTGAACAGCAGTCCCGGATATGAGATCGTAATATAACCCTTCACATATCCATCTTCCATCTTTCCGACAAGAAGCTGCTGGCTCTGCAGGATATCATATGCCTGAAGGAAGGATTCCCAGTTCATATCTGCAACGATCAGCCGGGCAGTTCCTGTATTTGCCTGGGTATCGCGGAAACAATACTCAACCGTTACCTTCTGTCCCTTTACCAGATGTCCGACATGATAGGTCTGATTCTGAAGTCTTTCATAATTCTTCTCTTCATTGTCAATATAGATACGAACCTTGTTGATACCGGAGCAATTCGCCATGATATAAATATCATTCGTCTCATCCGTAATATCAAAGCTCAACTGGAAGTTACAGGTGCTGCTATCGGTACGCTTGTATGAATAATACTCACTCAGATCTCCCTGACGCGTTACCTCACAGTTATCACTGTATGTGGATACCTCCGGATATAATTCAGAGAATACTCCCGGCACACCGGTAGACAGCTTCACAAACTGGTTCAGCGTCTCAAACATATTTCCGATATCGCCATCATAATCCAACAGATCATTATTGACCATATAACCAAGGCTCAATGCATACGGATTCTCGTATAACCGTATACCATCCACCTCATTTACATAATTCACATCAAAATAATTATACTCGCCATCCCTCTGAAGCAGATATTTTATACCAAGCAGGGAATTGGATACTGTATTTCCACCATCAAACAGAAACTCATTTGCTCCTGTGTAATATCCCAGATCATGCATCATATCAACCAGATCTGCAGATACTGTCGAGCCAAACAGACAGACGCTTTTCAGATTATAAAAGGTCGGTTCGTCTACGATCTTTGTATTCATCATCTCTACCCGGTATGGCTTATCCTTGCAGTCCAGATAATCAATTGCATTCCGGATCTCCGATTCCAGACCAAAATACTGACTGATATCTACATAACCATTGCTGTCATATCCCTTAATTCCATTGATCGTTGTCTCAACCAGACAGACAATCAGAAGCACATAGGATATGATCCGTTTCCACATACCCTTCGTCAATGTGAAGCCGACCATGCATACTGCGTATGCTGTTATAAAGATCTCTGTCCATAACAAGGTTTCCTTTTCCAGTGTACACTTCTTTGTCGCCAGGATCAGGAATGCATATCCACAGGCAATTCCAAGCATAACTGACAGGATATCCTTCTTCTGAAGCTTCATCAGCACTTCACAGCACATGGCAAGCAGCAGGAAAATGAACAGAAATGAAAAACGATTCGGGATTCCATACTGATCATGGAAGCCATGCCAGATATAATTCAAAAGCTGGTTGTTAAAACTTGCAAATATAACTACAAGTATGATCACATTTTTAACCTTATCCCACAACTTGATCCTACGGTTCAGCAGATATACAAACAGCAGAACAAAACAGATCGTT
Organism: Clostridium sp. AM54-37XD; assembly: GCF_003478225.1. Classification (NCBI taxonomy): domain Bacteria; kingdom Bacillati; phylum Bacillota; class Clostridia; order Eubacteriales; family Clostridiaceae; genus Clostridium; species Clostridium sp. AM54-37XD. Next base: position 39,600 of record NZ_QUEV01000017.1, on the reverse strand, counting down.
CCACAGTATATATTCAGCCCGCCGTCAAATTGCTGGTTCTTGATTGGCTTTGTCAGATAAAAAAGCTGTTTGATCTGATCCCAGATGCTTCCATACCATTCTGCTTTCGGAAATACACGATTTGCCGAAGCGGTTGTATTCAGTCCAAGGTACGCCGGGATCAGAAGAAATGCTGCCATTCCGGCCGCCAATAAGGAACAGCCCGCTAAACGGAAACCATCCGTAAAGAATTTCTTTATGCTCTTATGATTGGTCAGCAGGAATTCCATAACGAGGAAAATACAGATCATGAAACAAATATAATAATTACACATCAATCCATAGAACAGGGACAGCACATATAACTTATAATTCCCGGTTTCTGTCATCCGTTCAAAGCCCGCCATAATAAGCGGAAGGATCAGGATGCAATCCATCCACATTAAGTTCCAGGAATAACCGATAATATAATTGCTTAATGCATATGCCGTTGAAAAGATCAGAATCACTGCCTGATATTTCCCCTGTTCCTTACATTTTTCCCGCATATAATAAGCAAATGACATACCGGATAAAATGATCTTGATTCCGATAAACAAGCTCATCACAATATAGATATGCTCCTGCTTGAACAATACCACAAGGAAATTGATCGGGCAGGCAATATAATAGGCAATGATCGACAGCATATTGCTTCCAAGACCGATATCCCAGGTATAAAACAGACTTCCTTCATTTTGAAGCTTATCATAATAATCAGAAAAAAACGGAAGGTACTGATGCAGGCTGTCCACCATGGTCAGACTGTTCCCGCCAAATGGTCCGATCTTTTCTGCTATCCATACTCCCAGCAGGAAACAAGCCGGAAGCAGTCCGGCAAGAAGAATAATATAGTTTTTCTTCATAAACAACCGTATAGACGGCTTTTTTTTCTTAAAGACGAAACATTTGCCAAATACATAATTGATCACAACTACAAAGAACTGAATAATGATCTTGGATAAGAATTCATTACAGCGGAAGGAATCACATAACAGATTCGTTCCAACTACTTCGACCAGCATGGCAAGAAGCCTGGTTCCGACAAAGGATATAAATTCCCGGCTTAAAGTCACGGCATCCTTCTTACTACTCTCCGTAAATACAAAAAACTTATTTGCAAAAAATGCAAACAGGATCGCCAGCGATATCGCTATGACATTCGCTCCGCTTCTGGATAAGCCGGTGAACATCCGCAGAAGATAAAATGAAACAATATTTACAACTGTCGTGGCTACACCCGCTATTACATATCTTACAATCTCTTTTTTTAATAACTTCTTTATTGTGTCCATAACTATAACTCTCTTATATCAGTGCAGCCGAACAGATACCCCTGCCGGCTGCATGTTCATGTGTGTGTATTCTTTTTTATTTTGTATTACCCAGACCTGACAGCAGATAGATCAATGGAGAATTCCAGTAGATTGTTATCTCATTACAGGAAAATGACTGTGCATTGTCTGCATAGCGGCTCTCCGGTGCTTTGCCCAGAAGAACAGCCTTCGCATATGGATCTTCCAGATTACTGTCTGCTCCGCCAACTAACATACCCGGCATTGCTACATCTAATACCTGAGATGGTCTGTGGTGTGGATGAAGCGGAGTTCTTGTACCAAAGCCTGTTACATAACAATAGCCGACTGCATTCCTTCCAAGCAGGTAATCTCTCTGATAGGAAGCATATTTTACATAGTCTGCATCTGGCTTCAGCTTGTTTGCCATCAGAAGTAACATTCCCTTATTTGCAATGTTCATATTACTTCCCCATGCAAATGTCTTAGTTGGTGATACCCATACGCCAAAACCATTGTCTTTGATCTGTTCTACCGTCTTATCTACTTCATTGAAGAACAGTTCGTTTGCCTTAGCTGAACCGCCGTCATACTTAATATAATCGTACAGGGCATAATATCCGACATCTGCCCATCCAAGTCCGTAGTTTACAATATCGTCGCCCTCAATGATCGCATCGGCTGCTTTCTTATAGGAATCATCTCCGGTTGCTGCATACAATTCTACTGCTGCCCAGATTGCTTCATCACGGAAAATGGTATCCGGATATTCACCGGTTACAATATCATCCGGATTGGAGAATCCGTGCGCATCCATGTTGCCACTCAGATATTCGTATGCTTTCTTTGATGCTTCCAGACATTTTGCTGCAAAATCTGCATCGTATTCTTTATATAGAACAGACGCCTTTGCCATAACAGCTGTAAAATCTCCGGTGGCTGTATTTGAGATCGGACATGCGATCAACTGTGCTGTTTCTTTCTCCGGCATAACCGTCTCAGGAAATACATCACAGGTTACCTTGTGATATACACCACCATTGTCATCCTGCATTTTAAGCATCCAGTCCAGTTCATATCTTGCTTCATCTAAGATATCCGGAACACCGTTTCCGCTTTCCGGAATACCAATATCATCTGCCTTGTATTCATTATCCTCGTATGTCATAAACAGATCCTGTACCGTCTTGGCACCGGATACAACATAACGGCCATAATCTCCGGCATCATGCCAGCCGCCTGTCACATCGATCTTCTTATCAGTCCCGTATACAACCGCTTCTCCTGTATGGCAGGCAGGATGTGCAAATTCGCCTGCAATGCTGCTGTCAAGTTCTACTCCACAACGCTGGTTATACAGCATCAGTACAACATCCTTATACAGGTCACCATAGATATCATCACCGATCTTGAACTCTGCGGATTCTTCTCCATCATCTGTCTTGATCTTATAGGTTCCTGCATCCTTTACGGATGAGAAATCTGCCTGCTTGCAGAACATCTCTGATGGTGGATCGTAGGTAGCTTCTTCCGGCAGATCTGCTGAATATACGGACTTGTTTGATGTTACATCTATTACTTCAAATGACTTTGCATTTTTTTCGATCACAGTAGCAACCTTGGAATCGCCGGTCAGATAACCAACCTGGTTCACATTGATAGCCATAGGATCCGGTGTTGCTTCTACCTGCTGTGCGCCGGAAGCATCAACTGCCTCTAATAAGATATTATCAAAATAAATATTATGCTCTGCTTCGTCTCCGGTCATACCTTCCTGCTTTCCCATATTAAAGCAAAGACGAGGTGCAGGATCGGAATCCTCTTCCATCGTAAACTGTGCTGTAATGTGCTGCGTCTCCGGTCCGATCGTGATCACATCACTGGTATATGCATGATAATCTCCGCCATTGATCTGTAATCTCCATTCGATCGTACGCTCAATGTCGCATCTTACATCAAAGGAATATTCATAAACGCATCCCTGATACAGACGAAAGCCATCGTAATAGATCTGGTTTGCATAATCCGCACTTCCTGTCTTTTTGATGTTGATGTGAAGCTCTCCATCCTCATTGGTCATTTCTTCATTTCCACCATTCGTATAGGTGTGGAAACCATCCGTATCCTTATCATCAAAATTGATATTGATGACTTTATCACCATCTGAAACACCCAGTGCCTCTGTTGTTGGCTCCTCTGTTTCCTCTTCGGTTGCCTTCTCCGTTGTCGTTTCTTCTTCCTCAGTGGACTCGGCTTCCGTCGTAACCTCTGTCGTCTCAGCGGTCGTTCCATCTGCATCTTTCTTTGTACCACTGCAGCCTGCAAGCAGTGACATGGTCATCGCCGCAGTCAGACAAAGAACAGCAACTTTTTTCATTTTTCTCATGTTTTATTATCCCTCCATATTTTCTTTATGTACGATACCTTCTCAACTGTACATATATTTATAACACGTCGCCTCCCGGCTCCATATGTCTTTCACTTTTATACCATAACAATTAGCCAGCTCTTACTGCTCCGGATATCGCACGACATCCTGATACCGCATATGTCCGCCAAAGATATCAAGTGCGCTTCCGATTGTAAAATCAACCCGGTTTCTGCCAAGCAGCTTCAGTTTATCCAGATCCTCAAAGGACGCGATCCCGCCTGCATAGGTCACAGGGATCCTGCCCCAGTTTCCAAGCAGCTCGGCAATATGTGTCTCGATTCCGGACGCCTTACCTTCCACATCCACCGCATGGATCAAATATTCATCGCAGTAACCGGCAAGCATATCCAGTGTTCCTTCCGTCATTTTTACCTTTGTGAACTTCTGCCAGCGATCTGTCACAATATAATAACCATCCTCGCATCGTCTGCAGCTCAGATCCAGTACCAGATGATTCTTGCCAACTGCCCGTCGGATGGCTTCCAGATTGTCATAGTTGATCTCTCCATTTTTAAATACATACGATGTAACAATCACATGGGATGCCCCCATGTCAAGAAACCGTCCGGCATTTTCCGCATTGATACCGCCACCGATCTGCAAGCCTCCCGGATATTCCGTAAGTGCCAGCTCTGCCTGATAGCAATCCTCCTCATAATACTCGCTTCCCGCCGGATTCAACAGGATAATATGTCCACCCTGTATACCCGCATCCTTATACATCCGGGCAAATGCTGCGCCATCGTACTCAGATACAAAATTCTCTTTTGCAGCATTTCCTTCATCCTGAAGCTGCTGCCAACGATCTGTTTCACTTTTCCATTATGTATATCGATGCATGGACGAAATTTCATATTTTCTCCCAGGCAATATGCCTTTTTTCATTTTTATATCGTTACAATGTCTGCAAATACAAAGTGTCCGCAGACATTGTTTATTCTAACACAGAACCTTCTATAATCCAAGTGTCATATAAAAACCTGCGGCAGTTGTCCATCTCATGCAGACTCAGATCATGACTCATAACTTACACAAATAGAAAAGGCCGATGCAAGCTCATCGACCTTCTCCTATACATATCACTCCGACATAGACCTGTTCCACGCCAGCCTCCTGTAATGCTTCCGTACATGCCTGCACTGTCGCACCTGTCGTATAAATATCATCTATTAATAAGACCGTCTTCCATTCCGCCGGAAGTGCCCGGACCTCTAATGCCTGTTTTATATTATTTGCACGTTCAAGCGGTGATAATTCCTTCTGTGGTGTCGTATCCGACACACGGAGCAGATGTCCGTTATCTACCGAAATATCCAGTCTCCGTCCTACCACATCTGCCAACAGCTCCGCCTGATTATATCCCCGTTTCCGTAATTTACTTCTGTGAACCGGTACGGGCAAAATGATCTGCAGCCGTTCTGCAAGTCCCGCTTTCCGGATCCGTTCTGCAACAAGACTTCCATAATATTCCACATATTCCCGTTTATTGTGATATTTGATCGCGAGCACACTGGATGCGACCGGTTCCACATACCGGAAGACCGGATATGCCCGTTCAAAGCTCCGGGTATGCGTCCTGCAGTCTGCACAGTATTCCAACTCCTCGTCATCCAGACTTTTTCCACATTTCATACATGTGGGTTCTGTCACATATGGCAGCAACTCATGTTTTCCGCAGATTCCTTTTGCACCATACGGCATAACCTCATCACAGATCGGGCATCGTCTTGGAAATACCAGATCTATCATTGCCCGGTTCCATTTGTTCTGTATCTGCATATATAGCCCCCTTTATTGCTTTTCCTGTTATATCATGTGCTTCGCACATTCAATGCATTCGGAAATTATCCCTCTCCTGATTTATGCCAGTTCTACCAGTCGTTCTGCAAATGTCGTATACCGCTTCTGTTCGTCGATATTATCAATCATCGTCTTAACCAGACCTATATTGCCTACGATCACAACACCCTTTCTTGCCCTTGTAACTGCCGTATAGAGCAGATTCCTGTTCAGCAGCTTTGCCGGACCTGTAAGAAGCGGAATCACCACGACCGGATACTCACTTCCCTGTGATTTGTGTATTGTGATAGCATATGCATGTTCCAGTTCATCAAGCTGGGAGTAAAGGTAATCTACCAGTCTTCCATCATCATATTCGACAACAATCTTCTGATCAAACTCATCAATCTCTTTTACAAAACCGACATCCCCATTGAATACACCTACCCCCTCTTCCTTCACGAAGCGTCCTTTTGCATCCATGATCTTCCATTCCAGCTTGTAATTGTTCTTGATCTGCATGACCTTGTCGCCCTTACGGAATACAACGTCATTTTTCTCTTTCTCCGGTATGCTTCTGTTCGGTGGGTTCAGGATCTCCTGCAGCCGTTTATTCAGATTCTCAACACCCAGCTCATACTTCCGCATCGGAGTAAGCACCTGAATGTTCATCGGATCGACCTGGAAGAACCCAGGCAGACTGTCTAAGATCAGATGTTTCAATTCTGCGATAATATCCTGTGATCCCTGTCTTGGTATGTAGAAGAAATCCCGGCTTTTATTATTGATCGCAAGCTGTTTTCCCGCATTGATCAGATGGGCGTTCGTGATAATGTCACTGTTCTCGCCCTGTCGGAATATCTTATCCAACACTGTTACGGAAAATACTTCCGAACGAATGATGTCCTTTAATACATTTCCCGGTCCGACAGATGGAAGCTGGTTGGAATCCCCTACCAGCACCAGTCTGGTTCCCGGCATGATCGCCTGCAGTAAACTGTAAAACAGGCTGCTGTCTACCATCGACATCTCATCTATGATAATTACATCCGCTTCTAACGGATTGTTTGAATTTCTTGCAAATGTATAGGTGGAACTGTTTCCTTCTTCATCAATCCCGCCACCGGACAGTTCCAGAAGCCGGTGGATCGTCTGTGCCGTATATCCGGTTGCCTCGGTGATCCTCTTTGCCGCGCGTCCGGTCGGTGCTGCAAGCAACAGTTCCAGATTCAATTTCTCAAACATCTTGATCATGGCATTGATCGTTGTTGTTTTACCCGTACCCGGTCCACCTGTGATCACTGCCACGCCGTTATTGACTGCATTCTTGATCGCAAGTTTCTGCTTTTCTTCCAGTGTAATCTTCTCTACTTCCTCGATCTGTGCAAGCATCTTATCCAGTGGACGATCCTCTGATGTGAAATCCAGATCGATATCTGACAATATTCTTGCTGAATTCAGCTCAATATAATAATTTGCCGCAGCATAGACCGCAATTACAGCTCCGTCAAGCTCCTTTACGATCGCCTTGCCTGCCATCTGAAGCTCTATAATCTGGCTTCCGATCTCATTTTCCAGTTCTTCATTATATGGCACATTGTCATCCACCAGAAGTGAATACGTCTTTGCCACCAGCATCTGCTTCGGAAGATACATATGCCCAAGCTGGCTCGCATTTAACAATGTATATAACAATGCTGCCTGATACGAAAATCCGAATCACTGCTGATCCCCATTCGTTCAGCGATCTCATCCGCCGTCTTAAAACCGACACCACTGATATCCTCAGCGATCTTATATGGATTTGACCGGATGATTTTATACATCTCCTGACCGTATTCATTGAAGATCTTCACTGCCAGATTGATCGATATTCCATATCCGGTCAGAAAAATGATCGCATCCTGCATCTCTTTCTTTTCATTATAAGAGACTGCGATCTCTCTTGCTTTCCGCTCCGAGATACCCTTGACCTCTGCCAGTCGTTCCGGCTCTTCTTCAATGATACGCAGAGAATCCATCTTAAATTTCTTTACGATACGTTTTGCAAGTGCCTCACCGACACCTTTAATGATACCAGAACCCAGATATCGTTCTACACTTACCATATCGTCCGGCATCTTGATTTCATAGGATGTAAATTTGAATTGGAGATCATACTGGGGATGATTGACATATTCCCCTTCTGCAGATATGTAGATTCCTTCACTGATACCGTGAAGGGTTCCGACAAAAATGTCTTCGCCGTCTTCACCTTCTACAGTGAAAACGGCGTAGCCATTGTCGTCATTTTTATAGATAACTTTTTCAACATAACCTTCTTTTATCACAACAAGTCTCCTGCGTTACTCTGTCTTACTGTTGAGTAATTCGATATATTTTCCTGTTCCGATAGCAACTGCACGAAGTGGATCTTCTGCAGTCATGGTTGTAATTCCTGTCTTTTCTTCCAGAAGCTCTTCCAGTCCATGGAGCAATGCTCCACCACCGGTCAATACGATACCTCTGTCTGCAATGTCTGCTGCCAGCTCAGGAGGTGTCCGTTCCAGAACGGAATGAACGGCTTCACAGATCTGGGATGCAGGCTCACGCAGCGCTTCTTCTGTCTCATCTGATGTTACTGTTACTGTCTTTGGAAGTCCGGTTACCAGATTCCTGCCACGGATATCCAGTGTGATGTTCTCTGGTCTTCTGAAACAGGTTCCGATCTTGATCTTAATCTCCTCTGCGGTTCTCTCACCGATCAGAAGATTGTGCTTCTTTCTCATAAAACGCACGATTGCTTCATCAAAATCATCTCCGGCAACCTTAATGGAAGCACTTACAACCGGGCCGCCAAGGGAAATAACGGCAATATCTGAAGTTCCGCCACCGATATCGACGATCATATTACCACATGGTCTGTAGATATCAATTCCTGCGCCGATTGCTGCTGCCACCGGTTCTTCTATAATCGATACATCTCTTGCACCTGCTGCATAAGTTGCATCTTCTACTGCTTTCTTCTCCACCTCCGTTACCTGCGAAGGCACACATACACTGATACGTGGACGTCTTCCAAAGTAACTTCTTCCCACTGCTTTCTGGACAAAATACTTTAACATCTTTTCTGTTATTGTGTAGTCTGATATAACACCCTGACGAAGTGGGCGGATCGCTACGATATTTCCCGGTGTTCTTCCAAGCATCAGTCTGGCTTCTTCACCGATCGCTACTATTTTATTTGTATCTCTGTCATAGGCAACTACGGACGGCTCTTTTAATACAACGCCCTTGCCTTTTACATATACCAATATACTGGCGGTACCTAAATCTATACCGATATCTGAACTTGCCATGATTGGTCCCCTTTCTGGTTACTGTTAATCCTGTACATCCCTTAATATTACAAGAGATGCCTTTCTTCCGTCAAGCCATTTCATGCTGACTTCGGATAAATCCATGATCTTATCGAACTGTCTGATATAACTTCTCCAGCTCACTTCTTTCCGTTCGGTCAGAAATGGCTTCTGCACCGTTGATACACCTTTAAATGTATCATTCAGATCACGGATCAGTGTCTTACTATCTTTTCCTGTAAAATCATATCCAAGCATATCGTTTAACGGCTGATTGGAGAACAATACCTCTCCGGTCTCTTCATCACGGATAAAGATGCCGATCTTGATATGGTTATATGTATCTACCAGAAGCTTATTTACCATTCGAATGTTGCCATCACCCTCTATTCTGGCAAGGATACCCTGAATGACGTTTCGAATATCCTTCGAAAATTCAATATCATCCTCTGACCATATCTTATCTGTATGATTGTTCGCCATAACAATACAACCGCTGATGATATTATTGATCTCTATGCTGAGTGCGACAAAACTCGTTACACCGATCTGCTCCATATTGCTCTGGAAGTTCTTAAAGTTATGGTTCTTATCTGCTACAATGCAGTCGTAAGAACGTTCCTTGCTGTGTGCAAAGAATTTCTTGCCCCGCTGCCATTCTTCCACATATTCTTCTGCAGACATGTTCTTTTCTCTTGACCAGATATGACTGCACATATACTCTTGATCTTCGTTCAGGGAATAGATCGCCATAACATCGATTCCCAGATAATCACTGGTTCTTTCCAAAATATTGCTGATTGTCTTATTATCATCACTGTCCATGGAACTGAGTGCTTCTGTCAGAATCTTCTGTCTCTGGATCTTCTCTTCTAACAACATCTCAACAGATTTGCTCCGTTCTGCTTCTTTGGACAGGACCTTGTCATTATATGCATATTCTGAGAAGATATTGCACATATTCCACTGGATCTTATAGACCTTCTTCATCTTTGTAACATCTGCTGTATCATATCCGCACAGGATCCAGGTTGCAATGTGTTTCTCTCCAATCTTAATCGGGGCTCCGCAGATAATACTTCCATCTATACCGTCATCCATCTCCATAATGACCGGAACATTGTTCTGAAGGATCACCTCATTTAACTTCACAATGATACTCTTATACTGAGGTTTTTCAAAAAGATCATAAAAGCTTCCCATATGCAGAGACGGTCCTGCCGGTTCTACAAGCTGATCTCCCGCCGGAGATACAACCGTTGAATATAGCCCGCTTAAGCTTGCAAATGCTTTTACAATACTGTTCCATTTGTCTTTATCGATACTCTCGCTCGTATATTCATTCTCATCTACAGTCGTGTTCATAATGTAAGAAAGCTTGTCTTCATACTCTTTCTTAGCCTCCTCTACACTGTTCTGCAGCTTCTTGTTTTCTGTAATATCTGTTATAAAGAACTCAATCGTATAAGAAGAATCCCCTGCCTGTGTGATACTGTTCTGGGAACGAACCCATCTGACATTTCCATAATCATCTACGATACGATACTCGTCCTCATAATCGGATCCACCACTCTTTAACACATTCTTCGCATTCTGAATAACTCTTGCGCGATCCTGTGGATGAATATAGTCTTCTGTCAGTTTATTTCCCGCCATAAGTGCATCCACATTCATTCCAAGTAATCTGGCATTCGGTGTAATGTATTTCAATGTGCTGTGTCCTCTGCTAATGGATTTTACCATCACAAGACTCTTGATCTTGTTCATAACAGATAATATATATTCACCTTTTTCCCCATCATAGGAATGCTTTTTTTCTTTTACAAATAATAATTCAATGCCATCAGCACATCCATCCGGCGACTTTACGATGTGACAGTTCAGCATCATAGTAGTGATTGCACTCTCTGCCGATACAAAACGTACCTTCATCTCAAAATCCGTATGTCCTGTATTCTCCGCCTTATAGAGATTCCCGATCAGAATATCATAGTCATTCTTAACTATAATATCGCGAATCCCTACTGCTCCACTGTAAAAGTCACCTTCTTTATATCCGAATTCCGTTATATTCTTTGTTACATAACGAGTCTGCCATCTGCTGTCCGGCTTGTAGAGATACAGTGCCAGAATGCCCGCATGGTTAATGATACGTTCCAGACTCATACTTCCGATTGCTACATCGGAGCGCAGTTCAAACAGTACCATATATGCCTTTTTCCCGTTATATTCAAACTGATTGACAAATCCACTTACAACCAGTCTTTTTTTCTTATTTATATTCAGCAGAAGCCGATGCCAGATAATCGTTTTCTTCTCATTTAAAATTGGCCAGAACTCATCACTGGACATAAACTTATCCGGCTCCATCGTGATCGAATCGATCTGGTTGCCGACCAGTTTTACTGCCGCATTATTGATACTTAAAACTTCTCCATCCTCGCAGAATACAACTGCGGGATATTCAATATGGCTCAGAAAATCTGAATAATTGCTGATTTTGCCTATCTCCAAATGTATCCCTCTTTTCTCTTATGTAACCCCATAGACACATAAAACTTTTCCATGTCAGCCATAGAAAAGTTTCATGTATGCTAAATATCGCTGTTAATATTATTCCTCTGTTTTGTCGTCTTCCGTTCCGGCAGCTTCTTTATCATCCTCGGATGACACCATTGAAGTTGCTTCACTCTTCAGACCTGTAAATGCCTTATCTGCAATATCCTTTGTTACACAACATGCATCTACAACACCATCTAAGGCAGCCAGAAGTTCTCCCATATATTTGCTGACTGCATCACATTCCTTCTTTACATTCTTTCTGAGAACGTATGCTTCGCTGGTCGCTTTGTTTGTAATAGCTTCTGCTTCCTTCTGTGCATTTTCCTTCTGGGTTCTGCACTCATAATCTGTCTTTGCACTTAAAGCTTCTGCAGCTTCATGTGCTTTATTTCTTGTACGCTCGCTGTCGTTGTAAGCCTGTTCCTTCAGACTTGCGCAAGTTGCTTCCGTCTCATCATACATCTGCTTACACTTTGCATTTGTCTCTGTCTCAAGTGCATTGCAACGATCGGTTGTATCCTTCTCCATTGCTTCACACTTTGCAGTCATCTCTGCATGCTGTGCCTCACACTCTTTATTCGTCTGGGCGATCAGCGCATCTGCGCTCTCTCTTGCCTCTAAGAGTGTTCTTGAAATGGATTCATATCTTCCTGCGGATTCGAATTCCTTCTGCTTATAAGCGTTTACCTGCTCCTTCAGAGATTCAATCTCGCTTTCATATTCTGCATTCTTTGCTTTTAAGCCATCAATTGTCTTATTTGACTCTGTCAGATTTACTTCTCTCATAGTCTTAAGGCTTAATACGGCTTCGCTGAGCTTGTTTACATTTGCCTTTAACTCATTGACTTCCTTTTCATGATCAGCCTTTAACTCTTCAATATAATAATCAACTGAATTCTTATCATATCCACCAAATGTTACTGTCTTAAATGATGCTTCTGTCTTTACTTCTTCCTCATCAAAATTATTGTCTTTTGCCACGATGATCCCTCCAAAATAATCTATTATTTAAGCATCTTCCTGTCGTCAGGGCGATCATTGCGCCTGCCATCGTCGTCTATTTCTGTGTGTTATACTTATGCATTCCAGTACAGATGCTCATTTTCTGTAAGCACTAATTGAAATGATTATAACACACCCTTATAGTTTTGCACAATTATTTTTTCTTAATTTAGTTACAAAGCACATATTTTGTGCTATATTGGACAAGGAAATCAAACCGAACTGTTAGGAGGAATTTTTATTACTATGAAACACACAAGAAAATGCCTGACCACTGCATTTATGATCCTGATCTGTCTTTTTGCTTTTACCGGCTGTGGTCAGAAAAAAGTTACCGCATACCAATCGTATGTAAAAAATCTTCTCGATGTTAATTATAAAGGTGATTACACCAATTATGTGAAACAGAATAAAGGAAATGAAACCGATGCACTTGCACTGTATCAGGACTGCCTTTCCAATCTCGCAAACCAATTGATCACACATTATAATCTGAATACCAACCAGTCTGTTGAAGTAAACCAGACTTTTACCACTGTTGCTGCCGCTATTTACAATGATGCACGATATGAAGTATCGGAAAGCTATAAAGAAAACGGGGACTACTATGTGGATGTAACCATATATCCACTGGCAATCCTTGACCAGTCCTACGATGAAATTATTGCTTATATTGAAGCCTTTAATAAAGACGTAGACGACGGTGTCTATAATGACGTTAAGAAAGAGGAATATGATAAAAAGTTTGCAAACGGTATTGCATCGATCCTTTCTTCTCATACCGAAAAACCACAGTACAAGGATCCTGTAGTCATCAAGGCACTTATCAACGATGACGGTGAATACTACAGCATCTCATCCGACAGTCTGAAGGAGATCGACCAGGCAATGATCGCCACTGAGACCGCTGACGCTACGGAAGCCGACACTTCCAAGGAATAAACGGGCGAAAGACAACAGCACCAATTTTTCATCTAAAAAAAGAACAATACCCTTTCACTACGCAGAACACTCTCGTTCTATTTCTCACGTAGCGGTACTAAACTCCCACCTAACGGTGGTTCGTTAAGGACCGACGTTCGTAACTGAGACCTTAGCGAGGCTCGCCGAGGTTAGTTCGAAGTTATACAGAGTAAAAAGGTCTGCTACATGAAAGATATTGTTCTTTTTTCTATCTATACATACTACACGCTGTTGTCTTTCTGCCTATTGATAAAATACTTACAGAATAGTTATATGAAAAGGCTTCGTCTGTCAGAAACAGGACGAAGCCTTTTGGTTTATTTCTCGCGGAATGTGAATTCCTCGTTTGCAAGTTTGAATTTGCTGCCATCGATCAGCATCATGTCTGTACCGCTGTTGATGATCTTGCCACCAAGATAGGTGTGGTTGGTTGATTTGTTATCACGCAGATAATAAACACCATTGACGTTGATGATATATGCATGACGACGGCTGACAGAATTGTTGTCTGTTACCTGATAATCAACACCCTGTGCAGACTTACCGATACAGAAGATCGGTTTGTCGATCTTAATCCGCTCACCGGTTCTGGTTCTTACGATAACAGGACCCGGTTTGCTCTTGGATGCATTCGTCAAAACAGTCGTTGATGTAATGTCTGAATCATCATCAAATCCGATATCATTACCGGAATAATCCTTAACTTCCTTTGCCAGTTTAAAACTTGGAATTGATACAACGGTTGTCTGTAATGGAACTTCCGTATCTTCTATTGCCTCTGCTTTCTGCGGTCTGACAATGAAATGCTGCTCATCCTCCGGATGAACATTGTTGTCGTTCTTCATATCTGTGATCATCTTGTAGAACTCTGACAGATAGAAAGATGGATTATGATCAAAGAATTTGATCAGTTCATATCCACAGTCTGAAGCTTTCTTATTCGCAAAGTCAAGCTTGTTTACCAGATCTCTGACAAACTTCTCCATATTGCATTTTTCCATCGGTTTATCGATTGGAAGGAATACAAGCTGAACACTCATATCTTCCAGATTCAGATACATGTATCCAATATTCAGGATAACCTTACCGAGTGGCATATCATTCGCCTTCAGGTACATCAACTGGTCAGCTATGCTGAACATAATATCCACCAGTTCGTCCCTGTGAATCTTCTTTGTAATAAACTGATTCATCGTAATCATGGCCGGAATCGAATATGTAAGCGCTCTCTGTCCGTCAATATACTCTTCATGGCAAAAGCTGTTGTTTCCTACAAATGATGTATTGTACAGCTCGACTTCATTATGAAGGATCTGGACATCATCTTCAATCTTAAAATATAATTTGTACTCATCGCACAAATATGTCTTCTCTGTGCTCATAATAACACCCTCCGCAATTATTCTCCAGCCACTCAAGTCCCATTTACTCTACAGTAACAGACTTGGCAAGATTACGCGGTTTATCTACATCCAGCCCTTTTGCATCTGATGTATAATATGCGATCAACTGCAAAATAACAGCCGCTGCAAATACAGTAAATAAACTATCCTGCTTAGGTATTCTTATATGCTTATCACATATCTGGGTGTCAGTAACTTCGTCACCCATACTAATTAGAATAACATATGCTCCCCTGGCTTTTACTTCCCTTATATTTGAAACCATCTTCTCGTATACAGCCGGCTGTGTCGCTAACGCGATAACCGGTACATTCTCTGTGATCAGAGCGATCGTACCATGTTTTAATTCACCTGCTGCGTAAGCCTCCGCATGAACATAGGATATCTCCTTCAACTTCAGAGCCCCCTCCAGTGAAAGAGTATAATCCATTCCCCTTCCGATAAAGAATGCATCCGGAGCCATCTTTATATAATTAGCAACAGTCTTGACTTCATCTGCCTGAAGCAGGGTTTCTTCTATTACCGGAATTGTTCCCAACAGTTTGCTGATAAATTCCTTTGCCTGCTCTTCTGAATAAATTCCTTTTACAAGTCCAAGCCTGCAGCCGATTAAATACATTGCCGCCATCTGAACCGAATATGCCTTTGTACTTGCAACTGCAATCTCCGGTCCGGCATGTGTATATAACACATAATCACTTTCTCTTGCGATCGTAGACCCTTTTACATTTACGATCGAAATAACCTTGGAACCACATCTTTTTGCCAGACGCATTGCTTCCAATGTGTCAATTGTCTCTCCCGACTGGGAAGTTACGATAACCAATGTCTTCTCATTGATCAGTGGTTCTTTATAACGGAATTCTGATGCGATCTCCACATTTACCGGTATACGAAGCTCTGATTCGATCATTGCTTTTCCTACGATTCCGGCATGCATAGCAGTTCCGCATGCAATGACTGTGATATTTTCACAATTTTTAAATACTTCATCATCAATCCCGTCTTCTGTAAAATCAGGGAGTGAATTCACAATTCTTGGTGTGATCGTATTTCTCAGGGATTCCGGCTGCTCATAAATCTCTTTTAACATGAAATGTGGAAATCCACCTTTCTGAGCGGCTGTAATATCCCATGTAATCTCTAACATCTGTGGTTTTACTTCATTGCCTTTCAGATCCTCAACCCGGATTCCTTCCTGTGTCATTGTAAGGATATGATATTCCGGCACAACAAAATAATCTTTTGAGAATGAAATGATCGCTGTCAGGTCTGACGCAATGATAGATCCTTCTTCGCTGTGTGCTGCTACCATCGGGCTGACATTTCTTACTGCATATATGATTCCAGGTCTGTCTGCAAACATAATGCAAAGCGCAAATGAACCCGCAATTATCTTAACCGCCTTCCGAATCGCTGCGATCGGATCACCATCATACAAAGTATCCAGCAGGGCTGCCACAACTTCAGAATCTGTTTCTGATACAAGCTTATCTGCCAGTCCATACTCTCTTATGATGTCACTGTAATTCTCAATGATACCATTGTGGATAAGAGCAACATTTCCACATCTGTGCGGATGCGCATTCGCATCTGTAACTCCACCATGTGTTGCCCATCTTGTATGTCCGATACCGCAAGTCGATGAATAATCTCCATCCTTACACAGTTCCCTGAGTTCGCTGACTCTTCCTGCCTTCTTCCGGATCGTTAATGTATCATCGTCATTTAAAAGTGCAATACCCGCACTGTCATAGCCTCTGTACTCTAACCGCTCCAGTCCATCGATCAGGATATCCTTCGCCGGCTTTCTGCCTGTAAAACCTATGATTCCACACATATATTCAATTATCTCCTTTCGGCTTATGATGCATATTTCTTTTTCTGTTCGTATATCTGTCTTTATCGTCCGCCAGATATTTTACTGCATCATCAAATTATCCGGTCATGCTGCTTTGTTTTGGAATCTCTTCCATATTTGGCATGCATGTGCGCATCCGGACTCTGCGTAGAGGCATCCGCCGAATTTTCGATAACCTCTATCCTCGTCACCCTTTTCGTCGTTGATCCAAAGGGACATGGCGCTAAGATTTCTAAATCTTTCAAAATCTGCTTTCCTCCATACTATAAGCAGACATTAAAATTTTATCATAGACCACCCAATAAATCAACGACTTCATATCTGTAGGGCTGCGTTTTCTATTAATTAGCTGATGAATGAACCACCTGGCAGATTCTTCTCGGTTGTAAGAAGGGACAGATTGCCCTCTGCATCCTCTGCACACAGCAGCATACCTTCTGATACAACTCCTGCAAGCTTGCATGGCTTCAGGTTTACGATCGCAACAACGCGCTTTCCAACCATTTCTTCCGGTGAATAGGAGCCTTTAATTCCCGATACGATCTGTTTCACATTGTTCTCACCGAATTTAACCTGAGAACATAAAAGTTTTCTGGAATTCTGTACTTCCTCACATGCAATGATCTCGCCGATCATCAACTGCATCTTCTCAAATTCTTCGATCGTGATCTGCTGTTTATTCAGAACAGACGGATCATTGTTAAGTGCAGCGACCTTAGCTTCTGCCTGTTTCATTTTCTTCTTTTCTTCGGAATTCTCTTTTTCTTCCTTCTGCTTCTTTGCTTTCTCGTAGATAGTTTCTTCTACCGGAGGTGCAAACTTGGCAACTTCTGCCATAACTTCCTTTACGTCCAGTCTTGCGAACAGGATCTCAGGAGTTTCTGTTACCTTGTTTCCGGATGGATAAAGTCCGAATCTTCCAAGCTCTGTTACCTTTCTCTTTGCAGCATTTAACTGGTTCAGGATCTTAACAGAGGTATCCGGCATATATGGCTCCAGAAGGGACGCACCGATCACGATGCTCTCAACCAGATTATATAATACGGTATTCAGACGATCCTGCTTTGTTTCATCTTTTGCAAGTGCCCAAGGCATGGTCTCGTCGATATATTTGTTGCATCTCTTGAATAAGGTGAAGATCTCTGAGATTGCATCTGCAACCTTTAACTTATCCATGCATTCTGCGACCTTGATACGGCAGTTTAATACGACATTCTTCAGATCTTCATCTACTTCTTCTATTACTCCGGTATTCGTAACTACGCCGCCAAAGTATTTGTTTGACATAGAGATCGTACGATTTACCAGATTTCCAAGTGTGTTTGCAAGCTCGGAATTGATTCTTTCTACAACCAGCTCCCATGAAATGATTCCGTCATTCTCAAACGGCATCTCATGCAGAACGAAGAAACGGACTGCATCCACACCAAACAGGCGGACCATATCATCTGCATACATTACATTTCCCTTGGACTTACTCATCTTACCGTCATTCTGGATCAGCCATGGATGTCCGAAGATCTGCTTTGGAAGCGGTACTCCAAGCGCCATCAGCATGATCGGCCAGTAGATCGTATGGAATCTTAAGATATCTTTTCCGATCAGATGTAAGTCAGCAGGCCAGTATTTTTTATATAATTCATCGTTATTACCGTCTACATCGTATCCAAGACCTGTAATATAGTTTGATAATGCATCGATCCATACATAGATAACATGCTTGTCATCAAAATCAACCGGGATACCCCATTTAAAGGATGTTCTGGATACGCACAGATCCTGAAGTCCCGGCTTGATGAAGTTATTGATCATCTCGTTCTTTCTGGACTCCGGCTGAATAAAATCAGGATTCTGCTCAATGTGCTTCATCAGTCTGTCCTGATATTTGCTGAGTTTGAAGAAATATGCTTCCTCTTTTGCTTCCTGTACCGGTCTTCCGCAGTCCGGACATTTGCCGTCTACAAGCTGTGAATCTGTAAAGAAGGATTCACATGGAGTACAATATTTTCCTACATATTCTCCCTTATATATGTCACCCTGATCGTACAGCTTCTTAAAAATCTTCTGAACCTGTCTCTCATGGTCTGCATCTGTTGTTCTGATAAATTTGTCGTAAGATGTGTTCATCAGATCCCAGATATTCTTAATCTCGCCTGAAATCTCGTCAACGAATTCCTTTGGAGTCTGCATGTTCTCAAAAGCCTTATTCTCGATCTTCTGACCATGTTCATCGGTTCCGGTCTGGAATCTTACATCATATCCTGCGAATCTCTTGTACCTTGCAATGCTGTCAGCCAACACAATCTCGTAGGTGTTGCCTATATGAGGTTTACCTGATGCATATGCAATGGCGGTTGTAATATAATACGGTTTTTTTGCCATTTCAAAAACCCTCCTTGATAAAACTACAAACACGAATGAAATGTCTGCGCTATTTTTTCTGGCAATCTTATGTGCTCAGATAACAAAAATTATATGCCTTTTTTGTGCAAATTGTCAACAGATTCCATTTGTTTTTATACAGTTTTTGCAACCTTCATCTCTAAATAAAATTATGTCTTTTTTTTCGGATTTCTTTTATGCTATAGTATGTCCGAACAGTGCGATCATGTAATACCGCACGACACATCTGTGGATCTGCCGTCATCTGTTACTGTTTAAAATTATACTTTTATTATTGAGGTTATTCTGTCATGAAAAATTTTTTAACGAAAACACCTGTTGTTATCACACTTGCACTCATCTGCTGTGCCTTATGGGGAAGCGCCTTTCCCTGCATCAAGATCGGCTACCGGATGTTTTCAATCGGCGGAAATGATACCGCATCCCAGATTCTGTTCGCCGGCATCCGTTTTCTGCTCGCCGGACTTATGGTTATCCTTATCTGCAGCTTCATATATAAAAAGCCTTTGATCCCACATAACAGGACAACGGTCAAACGTATCTTTATCCTGTCATTGTTCCAGACTATCCTGCAATACGTCTTCTTTTACATCGGTTTGGCAAATACGACCGGAAGCAAGGCAGCGATCATTGAAGCGACAAACGTCTTTCTGGCGATTCTTGTATCGGGTCTGTTATTTAAAATGGAAAAGGTTACATCCAAAAAGATGCTTGGATGTCTGATTGGATTTATCGGAGTTGTTATCATCAATCTGGGAAATGGTGTAGACGCGCATTTCTCTCTCACCGGAGAAGGCTTCATCCTGTTATCAACAGTGGCTTATGCTTTCTCTTCAGTTATCATCAAATATTTTTCCGATAAGGAGAATCCGGTTCTGCTCAGCGGCTGGCAGTTCTTTGTCGGCGGCTTCGTGATGATCCTTTGCGGACTTGCCGGAGGCGGACATATCGCAGGAGACTCCGCTCCTGCTGTCCTGCTTCTGCTCTATATGGCGTTCATCTCGGCCTGCGCCTATACATTATGGAGTCTGCTGTTAGCGCACAACCCGGTATCCCGGATCGCCGTCTACGGCTTCTCGAATCCGGTCTTTGGCGTACTGTTATCAGCTCTGCTTCTGCATGAAACATCTGCCTTAAACATCCGCTGTCTGGTCGCACTTGTTCTTGTCTGTGCCGGCATCATCCTTGCAAATAAAGAAAAAGCCGTATAAAAATACCATCTTTCATTCAACAAAACCTTACACTAAAACTTTTATAATGCTATGTTCTGTCAAATAAAAGATGGTATTTTATAAATTTTTTTATAAATTTCTCACAACGCCGAATATCAGCGCCGCCATGATCAGTATATAGATTAAAACCGTGTCCGCTGAACCCAGCCGATATGCGTCTCCTTTTATGTAGTTCAAATCTCCCCTGACTATCAGATATATGATACATGGTCCTGCAATGTACAAAAACGGATTATAGGAAAAGGATGTCCGTATCTCTCCTTTTAATAAAGACAGGCATGCTCTGGTTATCCCACAACCGGGGCACTGCCATCCGGTCAGTGTCCGGAATATGCAGGGTACTGCCAGACCGGTCAGTCTGACAAATACCGCATACAGGATTCCTGCTAAAAGAATAATGCTATCCCGATATATAATCTTTCGGACACGATTTTTCTTTTCTTCCATATATGTTTCTTACTGTCCGTTATATGGGTTGTTATTATCATTTCCATTGCTGTATGGATTATTGCCGCTCTGGTTGTAACCACCATACTGCTGGCTCTGATCATAGCCACCATACTGCTGATTCTGGTTGTATCCGCCGTTATATGGCTGCTGATTCTGGTTGTAACCGCCGTACTGCTGGTTCTGATTATAGCCGTTATACTGCTGGTTCTGATATCCACCATTATATGGCTGGCCATATCCGTTCGTGCCGCTGTACTTATTAATCGCATCCTGTGCCAGTGCGTAGTCGATAATTCCAAGTCCAAATAACTGAAGAACTACAAACAGGATACCGCTGTTGCTGGATGGCATACCGCCTCTGCTCTTAATGATATCGACCTTTTCACCCATCTTGTAAGCCCAGTACCATCCATAAATACCACAGGTAACAAGTGTAAGCAGCAGTGCCATTCCGCCACCTGCCAGTTCATTCTCACCCGACATCTCATTTGTATCGTCTGTAATACATACAAACCAGTAAAGTCCATAAATACCACAGGTAACGATCGTCAATAAGATACACATACCAATACTTCTTTGTTTCATACTTTCCTCCTTGCCGATGCTCCTTCCGCATCTCTGATTTCATATAATAAAAAGTATAAAATATTTATAAACTGCTGTCAATGAAGTCTGTACCAAAATATTGCTTATTCTGCTATATTTATGCATAATGTACCAGTATCTATCTGTTATCGTCCTGTATGTTTGCAAAATAAATACAAAAAAATTGAAAAAAAATACATATCGTGATACAATTTGTTTTTCCGTTATTATTTCAATAACAATATTATAAATATGCCCTGCTTCTCTATTTTATGTTATATGAATATATGCAATTTTTCTGTATAATTTATGCATATATGCGAAGCAGTGACGGATACATACTATTTTAAAGAAGAGGTGTCAGTTATGAAAAACATGTTAAACTTCAAGGAATTCACAGCAGATGAGCTGATGGATATCCTGAACCTTGCTCTGGATATGAAGAAGAATCCGGAGAAGTACAGCGAATCCTTAAAAGGAAAGAAACTTTATACTTTATTTGAAAAGACATCAACCAGAACCTTTCTTTCATTTGCAACCGGCATTACCGAGTTAGGTGGTACCTACTACAACCAGTTATGGAAGGACTCCAACTTTGTACTCGGCGAGCCTGTTTCCGAGATCAAATATGTCTGCCGTAATGTTGATATCATCATGGCACGTCTGATCAAAAATGAAACTGTTGAATTATTTGGCAAGAATGCTACGGTTCCATTTATCAACGGCTGTGATAATTCCTACCATCCATGCCAGATCCTTGCAGATGCCCTCACGATCCTTGAGAAGTTTGGAACTCTGGATGTCAATCTGATGTACATCGGTGCAAAGAACAATGTATTTAACTCCCATGTTGAATTCTTCTCCAAGATGAAGAAGGGTACGTTATACGGACTGACTCCACTTGTAAATGAGACAGCCTGTGGTCCTGATTTCTATGAAGAAGCAAAGAAAAGCGGCCATTATATCGAGCTTGATCCTGCCATGTCCATGGAAGAAGCAAAGGAATATGCAAATAAGATGGATGTCCTCTACACAGATACATGGGTAGATATGGAATTCTTCAACAATCCTGCTTACCAAAAGCAGAAGGAAGAAACCCTTGCAAAGATGATGCCTTACCAGTTAAACGGCGACTTCACAAAAGACAGCAAAGCGATCGTATTCCACGATATGCCAATGCATGTCGGCTTCGAAATCTCTCAGGATGTCGTAGATAAGAACCTCGATCACATCCTAGACGAGGCAGAAAACCGTCGTCATGCTGAAAAGGCCGTAATGTACACACTCTTAAATTCATAAAACCATGGAATGTTGATAACCGCCTGTGGCGATATAACAGTATGCCCCCCGGCGGTTATTTACATTCCATGGTTTTACCGGAAAAACCGGTTGCATGGCATTCAGGCAGGTGCTATAATCGGGGATAGCAAATTTGTAAGGAGGCCGCCATGAAACATCTGATAGACCCAATGGATTTAAGTTTGGAAGAGCTCGATCACATTTTAAATCTTGCTCAGGATATTATTGATCATAAAGAAAAATACAGTGAGTTATGCAAAGGCAAAAAGCTCGCTACTTTATTTTTTGAACCAAGTACAAGAACTCGTTTAAGTTTTGAAGCCGCCATGATGGAATTAGGTGGTAATGTACTTGGTTTTTCTTCTGCCAGTTCATCATCCTCATCTAAGGGTGAAAGCGTTGGTGACACAGTAAAGGTTGTAAGCTGTTATGCAGATATCATAGCCATGCGCCATTTTAAGGAAGGTGCTCCGATGCTTGCATCCATGAAATCCGATGTACCGATCATTAATGCAGGTGACGGTGGACATAACCACCCAACACAGACACTGGCTGATCTTTTAACGATCAAACGTGAAAAAGGAAGACTGGACAACCTTGTGATCGGCTTCTGCGGAGATCTGATGTTTGGACGTACCGTTCATTCTCTGATCAAAGCAATGTCCCGTTATGAAAATATCAGTTTTGTGCTTATTTCACCGGATGAATTAAAAATTCCTGATTATATCCGCACAGAAGTGATCGAGAAGAATAATATACCTTATAAGGAAGTTTCATCTATGGAGGATGTGATCGGAGAACTGGATATCCTCTATATGACAAGAGTACAGAGAGAACGTTTCTTCAACGAAGCAGACTACATACGATTAAAGGATACCTACATACTGGATAACAGTAAGATGGCACTTGCCCGTCCGGACATGTGTGTCCTGCATCCGCTGCCACGGGTAAATGAGATTGCTGTTGAAGTGGATGACGATCCAAGAGCATGTTATTTCCGTCAGGTATTAAATGGTAAATATGTCCGTATGGCATTAATTGCCACACTGCTTGGTTTAGCATAGGAGGTACAAACAGATGAACATAGACAGTATTCAAAATGGTATCGTACTTGATCACATTGCTGCAGGCAAGGCACTCCAGATCTATAATGACCTGCATCTCGACAAGCTGGACTGCTCCGTAGCAATTATCAAAAATGTCAAAAGCCAGAAAATGGGTAAAAAGGATATCTTAAAGATAGATCAGGATATCGACATCAACCTTGATGTCCTTGGATATATCGATCCGGATATCTCCGTTAATATTATCCGTGACGGAAAACTGGTGGAAAAGAAAAATATTGAGCTTCCGGAACGTCTGGTAGGTATCAAGAAATGTACCAATCCGCGCTGTATAACCTCAACCGAACAGGGAATCCAGCATATCTTTAAGCTTACAGACAGAGCACACCGGATTTATCGTTGTATTTACTGCGAAGCAGATAAATAATTTTACTTGCTATTTACTTTTCGCAAAAATATGCTATAATCTAGAAGTTATCTGTGCGGTAAAGTATCGAAAAAACGACAGAAATTTTAACCGGACTTTTTAAATATGTTTATAAATATTTAGAGGTGCAATATGGAACAATATGTGATCAAAGGCGGTCAGCCTCTTGAAGGAGAGGTAACTATTGCAGGTGCAAAGAACGCAGCTCTCGGAATCCTTGCTGCTGCTGTAATGACCGATCAGGAAGTTATAATAGAAAATGTACCAAATGTAAGAGATACCCGTGTCCTTCTTCAGGCAATTCAGGGTATTGGTGCGACAGTACGCTACATAGACGAACATACCGTATCCATCTGTGGCGCCGCTATCAATCCAAACAGTGATCTGTGCGTAGATGATGAATTCATCCGTAAGATTCGTGCATCTTACTATCTGTTAGGTGCATTACTTGGAAAATACAAGCACTCTCAGGTTGCATTACCTGGTGGCTGTGATATTGGTGCAAGACCGATCAATCTTCATATAAAAGGATTTGAAGCACTTGGTGCACAGGTTGATATTACAAATGGAACCATCTCCACTTATGCCGAAGAACTGATTGGAAGCCATATTTATATGGATGTTGCATCCGTTGGTGCAACGATCAATATTATGATGGCTGCAGTTCTCGCTGAAGGTAAAACCACCATTGAAAACGCAGCAAAAGAACCACATATTGTCGATGTTGCCAACTTCTTAAACAGTATGGGCGCAAATATCAAAGGTGCAGGAACTGATGTCATCCGTATCCGTGGTGTTAAAGAACTTCATGGTACTACTTATTCCATCATTCCGGATCAGATCGAAGCCGGTACATTTATGGTAGCCGCTGCTGCAACAAAAGGTGATATACTGATCAAGAATGTAATTCCAAAACATCTGGAAGCTATCACCTCCAAGTTGAACGAGATCGGTGCTCATGTAATTGAATATGATGACTCTGTAAGGGTTATGTCTGATAAACGTTTGAAACCAACCAATATCAAAACACTTCCTTATCCGGGATTTCCAACGGATATGCAGCCGCAGATGGCTGTAACACTGGCACTTTCAAACGGAACCAGTATTGTAACAGAAAGCATATTTGAGAATCGATTCAAATATGTTGCCGAGCTTGCCAGAATGGGCGCTCACATCCGGGTAGAAGGCAATACCGCTATCATTGATGGTGTAGAATCCTTCTCTGGTGCAAATGTAGCTGCTCCGGATCTTCGTGCCGGTGCTGCTCTTGTGATTGCTGCATTAGTTGCAGATGATTTTTCCGTTATATCAGATATTAAGTATATCCAGCGTGGATATGAGAAATTTGATGAAAAGATCCGTGGTCTGGGCGGAAAGATCGAAAAAGTTGATACTGACAAAGATATTCAGAAATTTAAATTAAAAATCGGATAAATATACACATGAAAAAAGAGATGCCTGCTCCACTATATCGGTCAGCATCTCTTTTTATTTTCAAATCAACAATCACATTTTCGCAACCAAATATTTTTGGCCTGTCCCGCTGTCCTATTTTCTATTCCAACCTATATGTTCTATATTGTACGCACATCCAATTTTTTCTGTGAAATCACTAATTTTTTGACGAAAAAGGGGTTTGTTTTTTCTGAGATTATGGTAAACTAAAATCAGTATTGTATTTTTTAGGTTTATATATTTTTATCACAAAAATCGAATCGTGCATTTATATACAAAGGAGAGCATCATATGAATAACAAACGGCTAAGTAACAGACCATACCGATCCGCCATACTGGCGATCGCAGCACTTATCTGCTGTCTTGTGGTCTGTCTTTTCATGAACAGCGGACTTTCTGATGCCGCAGGAAAATCCGGTCATATCAAAGATGGAGTAACGAATGTTTATTTCCGTGATGCCCCCGGCGGCAATCCTGTAACGGATCACGGCAGTAACATTATGTTAAATGGGGGTCACAAGCTTACAATCCTGAACACCTCAAACAGCTCCTGGTATAAAGTATCCCTTGTTTATAACAAGACAACCTATACCGGCTACGTATCCGCTTCATATGTCACTATCGACAAAACAGACTCTTCTGATAAAAACAATACAACAGCAACGACAGAATCCTCAGGGAAAAAATCCGACAAAGATTTTGAATCCTATATGAATGATCAGGGATTTCCGGAAAGCTATAAGGCACAGCTCCGGGAACTGCATGAGGCTCATCCATCCTGGACTTTTAAAGCTGTCCAGACAGGAATCGACTGGGATGATCTTGTAGATAATGAACGAAACAAATCCGGTCAGATCAAAAATCTGGTTCAGGGAACCAGCAGTTATCCACGCTACAACTGGCGTTCCACGACGATCGGTTACAACATCAAAACCGATACATGGGCATCCTTTGATGGTAACTGCTGGTATGCCGCATCGGATAAACTGGTCTCCTATTATCTGGATCCCCGTGTTTATCTGTATGAACGGTTCGTATTTGCATTTGAGAATCTCTCTTATGAAGATTCTCAGTCCAAATCCGGCGTGGAATCCATTTTGAACGGAACCTTTATGTACAAATCCAAGCCATCCGGTTCCAACAGTACATATTCCGAACTGATCATCAAAGCCGGAAAGGCAGTCGGTGTCAGCCCATACCACATTGCCTCCCGAATCAAACAGGAGGTTGGCTCATCACTCAGTTCTGCCACAAATGGAAAGCATTCCGTATATCCGGGAATCTATAATTTCTATAACATCGGCGGTTTCGACAGCGTAACCGGAAACGCCGTTACAAATGCACTTAAATGGGCATCCTCCGGTTCTACCTACGGAAGACCGTGGAACACCGTATACAAATCCATCTATGGCGGTGCTCAATACATTGGAAATAATTACATTCTGCAGAAGCAGAATACTTTGTATACACAGAAATTCAATGTCACAAATACCTCCGCCTTATACTCCCATCAGTATATGACCAATGTTCAGGCGGCTTCCTCTGAAGCCTCTAAGGTATACGATGCCTACAGTGGCGCAGGCACACTGAACAATTCAATCACATTCTGTATCCCGGTATACAAAAATATGCCGGATACCATGGTCAGCAAACCGGCAGACAGCGGCAATCCAAACAACTATCTCAAATCACTGAGTATTGATAACTATTCCCTGACACCAACATTTGCAGTCAATACAACAACCAAGTATTCCCTGATCGTATCAGAGAAAACAAGTTCTGTTACGATTTCTGCAAGTCCGGTCAACAAAAACGCTTCCGTATCCGGAACAGGAAAAGTCAGTCTGTCAAAGGGTACGAATACAGTAAAAATTACAGTAAAAGCCCAAAGCGGCGCAAAACGTACTTATACATTAACGATCGTCCGTGGTAAATCTTCCGGTAATTCCGGCTCAGATCCTGAATTTGATGGTAACTATACTGTATCTGACGGAACCATAACAGGCGTAGCGGTATCAACCACCGTATCTGCATTTGTCTCCAATCTTGGATGTACAAACGGAACTGTCAGTGTAAGGACTTCATCCGGTGAAGAAAAGACATCCGACCGTATCGGTACCGGTGACATTGTAAAAATAACTGTTTCGGGCAATACCAGCACCTATACCGTTATTATCTTCGGTGATGTAAATGGTGACGGCATTATCAATGCACTGGATCTGTTAAAGATACAGAAGCATATTATCGGCGCTTCTACCTTAAAGGATCCATACCTGAAAGCCGCAAATATCAAACGAAGTGGTATGTTATCTGCTCTCGATCTGTTAAAAGTCCAGAAATATCTGATGGGCGCAGCACAGATCATGCAGCAGTAAATGAATAGATGATAAAATACAGGAGATATATAAAATGAAAACAAGAAAAAAATTAGCAGCATTATGTATGATCTTGGTTCTGGGATTAAGCTGTCTGGTATACGGAAACAGCATACACTCCTATGCAGCATCTACCCAGTTCTCGATCTCGCTTTCATCCTCATCCATTCAAAAGGGTGGTTCGGTTACAGTAACCGTATCGATCAGTTGTTCTGAAGCACTGGGCGCTTACAGCTATTGTCTGTCCTATGATTCCTCCTTACTGGAATATCAGTCCGGCGATGGCTATGGCGGAGGTGGAACCGTATCCTGTGCCGGATATGGCGATGGAAATATTACTTCTGCTTCCAACAGCTTTACATTTTCTGCTATAAATACAGGATCTGCCTATGTCAGTACGGGAAGCTCCGATGTCTATACATGGGGCGAAGAACATGCCGGAGCATCAGATGCAGGTGCTACGATCACAATAACAGCCGCTGGCGGCAACAGTACAACAGAAGCAACGACCAGCGAACCAAATACAACAGACACCCCGGCTACAACAGAAACAAATTCTTCCGAATCTACAACAGAAGATACGACAGACACTTCTTCCGAGGACACAACGGAAGATACCACAGAGGAAATGTCTGATAACTGTTATCTGTCTTCGATCCAGATCACACCAGGTGAATTAAAGCCTGAATTTGCAAAAGATACATATACTTATGAGACAACCGTTCCCGGAGATACCACAAGCCTTGTGATCAATGCGATCCCGGAAGACAGCAAATCATCCGTTTCCATTACCGGAAATGAAGATTTTGAACCGGGAAAGACCTCTCATATCTCTATCAAGGTTACTGCGGAAACCGGCGATAATCATATCTACGACATTGCGGTTAATGTGGAAGAACTGGTAGATACAAGAGCGATCATCCAGATTGATGGAAAAGATTATTATTTTACAGAAGATTACAGCAAGCTTACTATTCCTGAAGGATTTGCCGAAATAAAAGAGAAATATAATGATACCGAAATCATTCTCTATCAGTCTCCAAACGGACTGGTTAAATGTGCTTATCTGACAGATAAGGACAGCAAAAACGGAGCATGGTATATCATTGATACTACCGCAAAATCTGCGGTTCCATTTATCAATGTTGCATCTGCTTACAAAAGCTTTATCATTCTGACAGCCGGCGAAGACGTTACAGTGCCGTCGGGTTACACGGCTTTCACCTATAAGTTTAACAAAAATTCCGTAACCGCCTATCACAAATATGAAGATGATACGATCCTCGTAGTATATGCCATGAGTCCGGACGGTGAACCTGGATGGTTCTACTATGATACCGTTGAGAAAACATTTACCCGATTTGTCGCTTCAGCAGTTCCAACAGAAGCAGTCACGACTGCTTCTGCGACAGATGCCAACAATGGTTCTTTCTTTGATCAGCACAAGGACAAGGTTATCACTATATGCATCATCGTGATCGTAGTTATGTTCTTCCTGATCATTATCCTCGGAATCATGCTGATCCGGGTGATCAAGCAGGGACTTCCTGACGATGATCCTGACGATGATCCTGATGGTGATGCAAGCAACGGTTCCGATAACGATACCGACGACAATGCAGGCAATGATTCCGATAACGATACCGCTGACAACGCAGGCAATGGTCCTGATAACAATACAAGCGGCGATGCCGAAAACGTTCCCGACAATACCAGCAATAATGCTGCCGATGATACACCAGACAACACAGATCACAACACAGGCAATGATACAGGTATCGATACTGATAATACCTCGGATGATACTGCTTCTGCAAATGATACAAAGTCAGAAGATACGATAGCCGCTGCTGTTGTTCTGGACGAAACGCCAGCAGAAAATGCCGATGATACAAACAACCAAAAGCCTGCGGACATTCCGGTAACAGATGGCATGACAGAGCTTACTGCTAAGCCATCCGTAAAAGCTGAAGATGTCACTTCCACCAGATTAAGCAGCGAAACTAAAAAAGCAAAGGAAGAAAAAGAAGCAACTCCGGCAGATAAAATCATCAAAAAGGCGGCTCAGTACTCTTCCATGAATACGGCTGACCTGTCAGAGGTATTCAATATGGCAGAAGCGATCGTGAATCACGAAGAGCCAAAGAAAAACACCGGCTCCTTGCAGTTTAAGCCGATCAAGCAGAATGTACCGGATAGTAAAGAAGAAAAATAAGACCTGACGAGAACTGTTACTTTCTGAGTAAGGTTTCTAATCAAGTTTGCATATTATTTGTTACATTAAAACTGTTCATTGTGTACATTATTTTATGCAAATATAAAAAAGCCTGTCGAGAGTTTGCAGCATCTGAATAAGGTTTCATAATCCATAGTGCAGCCGACTGAGTTTCATTCAATTTTGTGCCATGTCGTCGCCGCAAAAGTTTTTATTGCGGCAGAGACATGTGCATATAAAATTGAGTGAAACAAAGGCAGGCAAACGTGATTATAAACCTTATTCAAAAGTTGCAAGCCCTCAACAGGCTTTTTATCTATACCTCTTATAAATATGCCTTCAACATATCAACTTTGTCGAGTCTCTCCCATGGAAGGTCGAGGTCAGTTCTTCCGAAGTGTCCATATGCTGCTGTCTGCTTGTAGATTGGTCTTCTGAGGTCAAGCATCTTGATGATTCCGGCTGGGCGAAGATCAAAATGCTCACGGATGATCTCAACCAGCTTCTCATCGGATACCTTTCCTGTTCCGAATGTGTCTACCATGATAGATGTAGGTCTGGCAACACCGATCGCATAAGACAACTGGATCTCACATTTATCTGCAAGTCCTGCTGCTACAATGTTCTTTGCTACATATCTTGCTGCATACGCTGCGGAACGGTCAACCTTTGTACAATCCTTTCCTGAGAAAGCACCGCCGCCGTGACGGGCATATCCACCATAAGTGTCTACGATGATCTTACGTCCTGTAAGTCCACTGTCACCATTTGGTCCGCCGATAACGAATCTTCCGGTTGGATTGATAAAGAACTTGGTATCTTCATCTACCATATCAGCAGGAAGAACTGGATCAAATACATACTTCTTGATATCTTCATGAATCTGTTCCTGTGATACTTCCTCGCCATGCTGAGTTGAGAGAACTACCGCATCGAGTCTCTTTGCTTTTCCATTCTCATCATACTCTACTGTTACCTGAGTCTTACCGTCTGGTCTGAGATATGGAAGTGTTCCATTCTTTCTTACTTCTGTCAGTTTTCTTGCAAGCTTATGTGCAAGTGCGATCGGATATGGCATATATTCCGGTGTTTCATTTGTTGCAAATCCAAACATCATACCCTGATCTCCGGCGCCAATCGCTTCGATATCATCATCGCTCATCAGATGCTCTTTTGCTTCTAATGCCTTATCAACACCCATTGCAATATCTGCTGACTGCTCATCAATTGCTGTGATAACACCACAGGTATCACAGTCAAATCCGTATTTTGCTCTGTCGTATCCAATCTCACGGATCGTCTCACGAACGATCTTCTGAATGTCTACATATGCTTTTGTTGTAATCTCACCCATTACAAGTACAAGACCTGTTGTGATCGATGTCTCGCAGGCAACACGGCTCATTGGATCCTGCTCCATCAATGCATCCAATACTGCATCGGAAATCTGGTCACAGATTTTATCCGGATGACCTTCTGTTACTGATTCTGATGTGAATAATAATTTTTCCATCATTTCCTCCTTGTATAAATACTATCTATAGTTACTGCCATGCGTATTCGTTCACATAGCTTTTGATTTTTCTTTTTTCAGACAAGTTATCCCCACCTGGTTTTATGCAAAAGAAAAATCCGCTCTGAGCGGATTGATAAAATCAAACCTCTCATTGTTCGACGTCTGCATATCACAGACTCGCTCAGGAAGGCACCTTCCATACAGGTCTTTCTTTCACCTGTTCCGGGGTTGCCATGGCTTCATAGTCCCTTATGACTCCACCATTCTGAATAAGAGCATTTATAAATATTTATTTGTATTCAAACTGCAATGCAGTTCTGAAACAGCTATACTCTAACTGATATATTTCCATAAGTCAATAGGTAATTTCTGTTTTGCGACAAAAATTCATTAAAGCTATCCTATAAAACCGCCTTGCTGAGCAGGTATAAGATGAGCAAATGTGCCGGATAGAACACATAAAATGTATATTTAAGAACTTTATTCTTCCGACCATACTCTCCGTTGTACAGACTGATCGGCAGGATTGCCAAAACTGCATAGAGCTGCCTTATTCCGTAAAACAGGAAATACAGCACTGCCGATACGATTGCAAACCCCATATTCTGACGCAGCTTCCAGCCAAACGGATAATGTCCGGTCACAAGACCGGCATTTCTGAATACTTGTTCCGCCGTGTCATCCTTGGTCGAATAATAAATTAATACGATCAGAAGAATGCCCGCCATTCCATAATCAAAATGCAGAGCCTCTGAAACTACCATAATGACAACAATTCCGATGACTGCGCCTATCTGATTCCATTTTGCTACTTTTCCAAGATAAAGCACAACCAGCCCCGCCGCAAGTGTAAAGAAAATATTCTGCTTCTGCAAATCAAATACCTGTCCGGTCGATGCCAGATCAAATGGAACTTCCGAAATCAGCGCAAACAAAAAAAGCCGGATAAAATATTTTCTGATATCCGACGTATGCCTGTACCCTTCTACCAACAGGAATGCGAATATAGGAAATGCGAGCCGTCCTACAGCCCGCATTATCCAGTTATTATTCATTAGAACAAGTCCTACATGGTCACATAACATAAATATGCACGCCAGAAGCTTTAACTGATTTGAAGTTATCCCTGTCTCTGTCCTCTTATCCATGTTTTCCTTAAATTCTCTTACGAAGTGCCTTTGACAACCGATCCAGTTCCTCATTGTCTGACTGACCCGGAACCCATGTAACTGTAACCGTATCCTTAATGAATCTTGGCACAAGATGCATGTGAAAATGGAATACTGTCTGTCCTGCAGCAGCGCCATTGTTCTGAATAATGTTCAGTCCGTCAGGATTTAATTCCGCTTTCTGAGCCTTGGCAACCTCTGTCGCAATCGTAAAGATCTTTGAAGCAGTATCCGCGTCCATGCTATATATATCATCATAATGTTCTTTTGGTATAATTAAAGCATGACCTTTATTTGCAGGATTTACATCAAGTATTACTCTACATATGCTGTCTTCATAAACTGTTGCTGATGGTATCTCACCATTTGCAATCTTGCAAAAAATGCAATCGTCCTTACCCATAAAAGTTTCCTCCTTAATTGCTTTTTCCATTTTACTCCATTATGTGATATTTTACAAGCTTTATGTGGTTTGGAAGGTTGCATAAGCCTTCAGATCTTCCTCAACCCGTTGTTTGATTTCGTTTATAATCTCCTGACATTGTTTTTTCTTCATTCCTGCCTGCACTCCTACTGTCAAAAGCTCCGTTTCTCCCGGATCTTGTCCATTTCCATCAACAGATGTTGTATGCTCACCATAATAGGTTGTGCTATACGTCAGATCATATGCCGGACTCAATCTCCATGTTTCTGATTCAGTATCATATACAAACGAAAAATTCTTTGAATGATCATCCCTGTTATGTGCAAATACATTAAAACACATTCTGCGAAACATATTTTCAACATCCATTTTATTATCTTGCGTCATTATTCTTGTTAATTTCATCAGGTCATGGTAGTCCAGACTTGGCTGGTTAAAATCAAGTTCTAACAACGCTGCCGCCGTTGCCATATGAACCTTGCTTCCATCCATTTTTCTATCAAATCTCCGGGTTCCAAAGTATCCTGCATGTCGCTGCGATGGAAACAACCTTGTCTCACTCATAACGATTCCACATTTTTTTGCACAGACCGAATAATCATATTCCATTTGTCCAATATCTGCCCTGTCAACATGTGCTGGAAATTTTATGATCCAATCTTCCCCATCTATCCCCGTCATGATCTTTGGCCTTGCTCCGCCGCTGGTTCCACCAAGCCCATATAATTCATCTAGTTTATCCGAATATTCTGTATTCAAAAGCAGCTTTTCGGTCTGCTGTTAACACCATCGTTCCCACCAAACGATCCTCATAGCAAACCTGAAGCATCCTATCTTCTATTTGTCTCATTCATAACCCTCCTGAATATCCTTGTACGGAACCCGTGTAAACAGTTCCCGAAGCTCATCTGCTATATCCAGTGCAACCGCGATCCGCGTCAATCCCAACAGAGAAATCTGTCCGGTTTGCTCAAATCGTTTGATTGATCCATAGCTTACGCCACTTTGTTCCGCTAACTGCTGCTGTGACAACGATCTACGCTTTCGTATATTGCGAACTCTTTCTGCCAATTTCTTATCTAATTCATCCGGTGTCTCCCATACAAAAGGTTCCATGTCTCTTTACCCCGCAAATTATTTATATAGATAATATTTTATCTATATATCCGTAATTTTTATTATAATTGATAATATATTATCCATATTTATTATATACTATTATCTTATCACTGTGAACTACCCATTGTCTAAAGCCAATGGGCTTCCTGCTTCATAAACCTCGTTACCTACTATCTCCACAGGCGTTAATTCGGACAGTCCCTGCCCTATTTATTTTTTTCTTATGCTATTTGTCTTAGTCCTTCTGCCAGTATATTTTTTGCAGCATTGATATCCCTGTCATGCTTTACTCCACAAACCGGACATTCCCATTTCCTTACCGACAAATCTCTTGTTTCTATATTCTGATACCCACAAACAGAACATATTTGACTGCTGGCATAAAATGAATCTATTTTGATGTATTTCCTGCCATTCCATTTTGCCTTATACTCTAACTGTCTTGTCAGCTCATACCATGATACATCACTTATGGCTTTTGCCAAATGATGATTTTTTACCATGTTTTTTATCTGCAGATTTTCTGAAACTATCACTTGGTTTTCGCTGATAATCTCATGTGACATCTTGTGTAAATAATCTTTTCTGGTATTTGTTATTTTCTCGTGGCATAATGCTATCTTTTTCTTTATTTTGTAGTAGTTTTGGCTTCTTTTTTCTTTGTGTGCTAACTGTCTTTGCAGCTTTATCAGTTTCTCTTCGTATTTTCTGATGATTTTTGGATTTTTATATTTCTTTCCATCAGAAGTAATACATAACTCTTTAATACCTAAATCTATTCCTGTATTTTGATTTGTATGTGGCAGTTCCATGTGTTCTGTTTCCACTAAAATCGATACATAATATTTTCCACTCGGAACTTGTGATATCGTTGCCGATTTTATCTGCCCACTAAAACTTCTATGCAGTTTTGCTTTTACATCTTTTAATTTGGGCAGTTTTACTCTATTACACTTGAAATCTACTGTTATATTACCATTTGTAATATTTGTTGTATATGACTTATGATTGTCGTGTTTGCTCTTAAATTTCGGATAACCTGCATGTTCCTTAAAAAATTTCCGGTATGCCGCATCCATATTATAAATCGTATTTGTCAGAGCAAATTTATCCACTTCTTTCAGCCATTCGTATTCTTTCTTTAATTGTCTGTTGCAGTAATTGTTACAGTCAGTTTTACTAACTGATTTTTTCTCTTTCTCATATACTTCTTTCCGGTATGCCAGTGTCTGATTATACACAAAACGGCAACAGCCAAATGTTTTTGCAATCTGTATTCTCTGTTCGCTATTAGGATATATCCTATATTTGTATGCTTTTAGCATCCACTGTCACCACCTTTTTACCCTTGGTTTTCTATATATTTTCTCAGCATCTCTTCTGAAACATTTCCTAAACTGCACGCAAAATATCCGTCCGTCCAAAAAGTATGTTCTCTCCAGAAATGTTTTCGTAAATAATTGGGATATCTTTTCCAAATATGATATGTTGTATAACTTTTCATCAGATTTACTATTTTACTGATAGACATTGTTGGGTCTGTTTTTTGATTTCCATGTTCCCATAACCCAAGTATAACACAAGCCACCACTTTCGGCTACCTTAACCCACCGTCTAAAGCCAGTGGGATTGCGGTAGCCCTATTTCAAAAAATGAAATGTACTTACAACCAGTCGGATTGGCATGAAACATATCATGTATTTTTCATGCCGATCCAACTGTCTATAAGCACATCTCATTAATAAAGCATCTTATAAAATGTATTCTTTCTGTCATTTGTCTGTGGAAATTCTGTTCTTGCATGTCTGACTGCCCCGGGATCAATATCTGCGACACGCAGCTTCTCACTAACCCGAACTGATACATCCCGCCCAAGCCAGTCATATACATGAGAGCCCGGAATATAGTGAAGCCCATCTCCATCTCCAACCCGGTTGACTGCGATCACATATGCCTGATTCTCGATCGCCCTTGCCTTCAAGAGTGTTTCCCATTGTTCCGCCCTCGTTTCCGGCCAGTTTGCGATCACCATGATAACTTCATACTGATCTCTCATTGCAGAGAAAATCTCCGGGAAACGAAGGTCATAGCAGATATATCCGCCTATCCGGATATCCTTTATCTGTGCCTGTACAAGTTTTTCTCCTGCCCGATATACCTTATCCTCACCGCTATATGAAAATGGATGGATCTTCGCATAATCAAGTACCACTTTTTCTCCATCCACAAGCACCAACCGGTTCTCGTAAGCCTTTTCTTTCATTTCATCATACACCAGGCTGCCATCTGCCATAACCGCACGAATATACCCAAATGCCATCGACATCTTATATTTTCTGCTGTTCTCCATAAAAAATGAAACACTGTCCGGGATGTTATCCGCATCCCAGCTTTCCGCATACAACCATGGCCGCATCGTGAATCCTGTCAGTGTCATCTCCGGAAATACCAGAAGCTCTACTCCATTTGCCCTTGCTTCTTCCATAACTTCAAGGCAGCGTTTCTTTGCTTCTTCCCTATTCTCAAATCCAATATTCAGTTCTGTAACTCCAACTCTAAGCATAGCCGCCTCCTGATTATGTTTATTTTATAAGAGTTTTACTGCTGCTTCTGCTACTGCTTCTCGTTTAATCTCTTCAATATCATCTGCCATTATCTCCCGCAACGTATCTTTCCAGTACATACCAACACGCTCCTTCCAATTATCTATCTTTTCTACATTTGCTTTCGTCATTACCTGTATAACCGCCTCCGCAAGCTGCCTCTTCCGCTCCGGCAATTGTTCTGACTGCTTTACAACATTCTTGTACTGAGCTGGTGTCAGGCGTTTTGTCAAAGACCGCAGCCACACCTGTTCATCCTCAGCCAATTGATCTGCAGTTACGATCTGCGTATCAAACAGGCTTCCACTTATATAGTAAATGCCTGACTGTCTTTTTTCAACCTCAAAGCCACTTTTTTCAAGTTCTTGCAGTAATTTTACAGGACAGATATCCCGAAAATTCCAGATATTCCGCATCTTCTCTAAATTCCAACTGTATCGCACAATAAAATGCCGGATGCCATTGAATTATTTCTTTCTCATCCGCAGTTTTATGATTCGCTCTTTCTTTTGTCATTCAAACTCCTTTCAAAATAGGTTTACAATACAAAAACCGCCGGCGGAAAGAAGTTCTTTTTTAATCAAATAATATTATCCTTAACCATTCTATGTCATTACAAAAAACGATCCTCCGGAACAAATATATTCTGGAAGATCGTTTCAATTACAGTATTCATATAGTCTGCATTTCTGCATAATATACAGATACTCAGGCTGTATAATTTTGGGTATATTATATTGCTCTTTCCGGCTTTTAGATTGCCTTGATCTTTACATTCTTGCTCAGTCCGCATTTACGGAAAAGCTTCTCATATGTACTAAGCTTGCTCTTTGGTACTTTGACTGTTGTCTTTGACGTAATACCGGCAAATGCATTCTTGTTCACCGTTTTGGATGTAAGCTTCGTGGATTTGATCTTTAAAACCTTTAAATCCTTGCTGTTGGCAAAAGCATATGATCCAATTTCTTCAACTGATTCATCAAGGATAATGTACTTTAAATCCTCTGTACCAGCAAATGCCTTGGAGCCAATTGTTTTCACAGAATTACCAATTGTAATGGATTCACAAATATTTTCATCTTCACAATAGGAGTTCAACTCCTTAAATGCATTTTCCCCGATTGCTGTTACCTTATATGTTGTATTTCCAAATTTAAAACTTTTTTTAACTTTTTTTGATGACTCACCATAAGGTACGATTATATCCATGTTATAGTATACACATGTTACGGTTTCTTTCCCTTTCTTGCTTCCAGTGATGCGAAATACATAATAATCAAATTTCCCATCATCAAATAAAGTAATATACTCGCCGGTTTTCATCGGTTTTGTCTTCTTACTTTTTATTTTTATTGAACGATCTATCTCCTGATCATAATAAACACTAGTTTTTTTACACCCTCTGCTATAATAACTTCTGTTAGTTTATTTGAACTGCAATCAATACGATCACATAAAGGACTTGCACTAAAATCCAATTTTGTTAATTTATTGTGATAACAATCCACATTGCGTAATGACTTATTATAACTGGTATCCAGACTTGTCAGTTTGTTATATGAACACAACAGGTTAGAAAGCCATTCATTATATCTCAAATTCAGTTGTTTCAGATTATTGCAACTACAATCCAATTCAATCAGTCTTGTATTCTTGGTAACATCCAGCTTTGTCAGTTTATTATCTCTACATTTTAATAAACTTAATTTTTTATTTTTTGTCACATCTAATTTTGAAAGCTTATTAAACGAACAATTTAATACTATTAAATTTTGATTTTTGCTTATATTCAAGTCTGTAAGTTTATTGTCATAACAATCCAAATATTTTAACTTGGAATTTCTGCTAACATCCAGCTTCGTCAATTTATTGTTCCTACAAGACAAATATTCTAATTTGGAGTTTTTGCTAACATCCAACGTCGTCAGTTTATTGACATCGCAATCTAATTTTACTAACTTTGTATTTTTGCTGACATCCAACGTCGTCAGTTTATTGACGCTGCAATATAATTTTACTAACTTTGTATTTTTGCTGACATCCAACGTCGTCAGTTTATTACCAGCACAATCCAACGTCTGTAACTCTGTAAATATATTGATACCGGTCAGACTTTTACATATATAGCCACCTACTTCACTCCCAGAACCCAAATATATTGTCTTTACGCTCTTAATCTCTGACTTTGACAATACACCATCCTTATTCATGTCGATATTCTCAGAAATATATTTCCGAAATTCTTTATCCGGGAAATTCGTTGAATTGATCTTCACATCCCCCTGAGCTGCATCAACTTTCCTCATTCCTGCATTACTAAATAACAGTGGTACTGCCACCAAGGCTGCCAGGCCTCCGGCAACCATCAGACGTTTTATTTTGTCTGCAATGCCAATTTGTTCATTTGTTTCTTGTTTTTCATATTGTCTCTCCTTCCAATTTCTTCTTTTTACTCCGGGTTGATGCAAACGCAGAAAGACCCGGAACGGGATAATCTCCTATTATCCTGTTCCAGGTCTTTGACTGTCGTTCTATATTTTATCGCATGCAAAAAAGCGCTATTTAACTGTGCTGTGCTAAAAAATTTTTCACCGACTGCCCATACGAGAGG